>NZ_JACEHF010000103.1 GCF_014180685.1 Nocardioides pelophilus
GGCCGCGAGGCCGGGCCAGGCGCCGTGCACGGCGCCCCCTGACACACCCGCGCCGAGCAGCAGCATCGCGTTGCCGTAGCCGTGGTCGAGGCCGCCGTCGCCGTTCTCCTCCAGCCGCCGGCCGAACTCGCTGATGGTGACGACCGTGACCCGCGAGGCGGCCGCCCCGAGGTCGACGAAGAAGGCCTTGACCGCCGCTGAGAAGTGCGAGAGGTGGTCGAGCATCCACCCGTCGTCGACGCGCCCGACACCGGCGTGCATGTCCCAGTCGCCGTAGTCGACCGTGACGATGCGGGTGCCGACGTCGGCGCGGATGAGCGCGGCCGTGTTGGCCAGGACCGCGGCGAGCGGACCCTGGGGATAGGCCCCGACGTGCACCGCGCTGTCCGCGGACTCGACGAGCGGCGCGAGGAGCTGGGTCGACCGGACCGCCAGCCGCACTCCGTCGCCGAGCACGGAGCGGTCGTTCGCCCACATGGTGCCCAGGGAGGCGCGCCGGGCGGCACCGGTCGCGCCGAGGTCGGCGACGGAGAGATCGGAGATCTGGTAGGCACCGAGCGCGGGTGCGGGTCCGACCAGCGAGGTCGGCAGCAGCGTGCTGCCCAGCGACACCGCGTCCTGCGGCGCCGCAGCGGGGTCGAGGCCGATGAGCCGGTTGATCCATCCCACGCGGGCGCTCGAGCCCGGGTCGGCGTCCTCGACCTCCTCCATGGCGTCGAAGTGGCTGCGGTTGGGAGCCGGCAGCCCGACCGCGTGCACCGCCCCGAACGTGCCGGCGTTCCACATCGGCAGGAGGTCGGCGAAGGCGGGGTGCAGCCCGAAGCGCGGGTCGTCGCCCAGCAGGGTGCTCTCCGGGATGACGATCGAGGGACGGTACGCCGCCAGCCGGTCGTGGTCGGCGCCGCGCGGCACCACGAGCGAGAGCCCGTCGGACCCCCCTCGCAGGCTGAGCACGACGACCACGTTGCCGCCCGGCTCGCCGCCGTACGCGACCTGGAGGAACGCCCCACCGACCATCTGCGCGCCGACCAGGGCACCGGTGCCGGCGGCGGCGGTGCCGAGCAGCCGGCGTCGGCTGAGCCGGAGCTTGGCGAAGTCCGGGCAGCCGCAGTCACGGCGCGGGGAAGCAGGGGTGGGCACGGGAGCTCCCTTCTTCATCGGTGGAGGTGCACGGGCGAGTCGAGCAGGGAGGTGAGGATGCCGCGCAGCGTCCAGTAGTCGAGCGCCTCGGCCTTGGTCAGCCGCTTCGACAGCGGCATGCCCAACAGCTGGGCGATGCCCTCGCGGACGGCTGCCCCGGGCTTCTGGCCCAGCATCCGCAGGGCGTGGTGGTCGATGACCTGGGCGAGGGTGGCCGGCATCGGCGGCAGCAGCGAGGCGGGCTTCGGGAACCGAGCCTGCTCGGTGGGCCACCAGCGGGCGGCCAGGTCGCGGTGCGTCGTGAAGCTGGTGAGGACCCGCCCCGCACTGGCCCAGGCGGCATCGACCTCGGGGTACCCGTTCGGCGCCGGCCACTCGTACGGCGGCTGGCCGCCCTCGGCGTACTGCCAGTACATCGCGTTGGCGAACGAGTCGTCGCCTGTCGGCGCGAGCGGCTTGATGCCGAGCGCGCGGACGGTGGCCACGTAGTCCTCGATGGGAGTGCGGACCTTCGTCCCCGCCCCGAGGGCGAAGTCGTCGTGGTCCACGAGGGCCCGCAGGGTCGGCTTGATGGCGGTGCCGTTGGCCAGGTAGGCGCGGGCGACGGCGCGCACGATCGCCGGCGTGGGTTGGTCGGAGACGAACTTGACGCACAGGCGGCGGGCCAGCCGGTCCGCGGTGGCCGGGTGCTTGGCCAGGTAGGACAGGTAGGCCATCGTGGCCGCGCGCCCGTCGGCCGCGCCGTTGGGGTGGCTGGAACCCATCACCTTGACCGGCTGGGTGTCGTNATCACCTTGACCGGCTGGGTGTCGTGCCACCGGGTGTCGTAGAACGCCCGGAACGACGGGTAGTGCAGGTCGACCCGGTAGCCGGTGAGCATCCGGGCCGACGCCTTCACGTGGTCCTCGGTGTAGCCGGCGTCGACGCCGACCGTGTGCAGCTCCAGCAGCTCGCGCCCGAGGTTCTCGTTGGGCGACTCCTTCGAGGAGAACGCGTTGTCGAGGTAGAGGCCCATCGCCGGGTGCGTGATGGCCGCCTGGAGCAGCTCCTCGAACGACGAGAGCGCGTGGGCGCGGATCACCCGGTCGTAGTCCATCCGCCAGAAGATCGCGTCGTCGTGGAAGAGCGAGACGTTGAGCAGGTTCGACCAGAAGTCGACCATGACCTCGGTCAGCTGGCGGTTGCTGGCGATCCGCCGGGCGACCGTCCAGCGGCTGAAGTCGACCGCGACCTCCCAGGCCCCCTGCACGCCGCTCTGGTCGTTCTGGAAGACCTGCTTCGGCGTGAGCCGCACCGACGGGAACCAGGTGTCGACCGCGTCACCGGGGGCGTCCCCGACCTTCGCCGGCCGCAGCTGCTGGGCGAACCACGCACGGCCGCCGCCCGCTCCCCGCACCTGGGCGGCCAGGGCCGGCGTCAGTCCCCCGCTGAACCGCTTGACGAGGTGGCGGCTCGCAGGGTCGAGCGCGGACGAGCCCGGCCGCTCGGAGTAGGTGAGGACCGGTTTGCCTCGACGGCGTACCGGCGCAGTGCGCGTGGGCATGAGCGTCACGACGGGGGCTCCTGTGGGGGGTGAGACTCCGGAGCGCCCACCGTAGGCACAGGTCGCGCAGTGGCGGCAGAGCCACGCGGTCCGGCACCCTTGGCCCGAAGTGACTAGCGACCCGACGTACTGGAGGACCCGATGGCCCTGCGACTCACCGGCGTCACGCCCGCACCGCTGATCGACCAGCCGGCGTTCGCACCGGACGGGGCGTCCGCCAGGCTGCGGACCTACAGCGGCGAGATCACGATCGCCCAGGACTCCGGCATGTTCATGTACCGCCCCAGCCAGATCGACGCCACCCCGATGGGCTTCGTGCCGCCCGACGCCGAGGCGATCCGCGCCGGCGACGAGCCCGCGCTCGCGGCCGAGGTGACCATCGCGCAGATCCTGCCTGCGGGCAGCGGCGACAGCTTCAACGGCTCCGGTGCCGCGGGCGTGACGGTGGAGCTGCGGCCCGACCAGAAGGACCCCGCCTGGTGCTGGCCGCACCTGACCCTGCACGCTCTCGGGGTGCGGCCGATGGTGCTGCGCTACCGGCTGACGGTGCTGACCACGACGGGCGGGCAGGAGCCCGCGGCAGAGGGTCCCAAAAGCCCCTAATCTGCGGGCGGAGCCCCCTCCGAGGACATAAAGTCCGGATGTGTTGTCGTTCCCTCTCCTCCGCTGGCTGTGGGTGAGTGCCGGCGTACTGGTCATCGGGCACGTCGTCACCCTGGTCGCCGAGATCCACTACGGCGTGAGCCGTGAGTACAGCGTGCCGCGTCAGTTCGACCTCAACGGCGAGGCGAACCTCGCCGCCTGGTTCCAGTCCTTCCTGCTCCTGCTGTGCGCCCTGGCGACCCTCGCCCTCGCCTCCCACTTCCGCGGCCGCGAGGCCCCGCTCTCCCACCGGTGGGTCGCCCTGTCCGGGCTGTTCGCCCTGATGGCGATCGACGAGAGCGCCCAGCTCCACGACATGTTCACCGGCCCGCTGCGGCGCGGGCTCGAGATCGACTTCGGGGTCTTCTACTTCGCCTGGCTGCTGCCGGCCGTCGCGTTCCTCGCGGTCTGCGCGTGGTACTTCGCCCCGATCGCGTTCTCCCTCCCCGCGGCGGTCTACCGACGGTTGATCGCCGCCGCCGGCGTCTACCTCGGCGGCGCGGTCGTCGTGGAGATGCTCAGTGGGTTCGCGGTCGAGTCCGGCCGGACGTCCACGCCGTACCTCTCGGTCCTGACGTTCGAGGAGTCCTGCGAGATCGCCGGCGCGCTGCTGCTGGTCGGCGCGCTGTTCACCCTGCTGCGGACCGTGCAGCCGCGGACGACGCTGGAGCTGAGCGGCAACGGCGGCACCATCGGCCTCGGCGAGGCCGCATCCCTCCCCACCCACCAGCGGGCCGAGCGGCTACCCTGACCGGGAACAAGAACACGTTCTAGCCGCACGTTCTAGCCGATCAGGAGCAAGGCATGGCCGCCGACCGGGACCGGATCCTCGAGACCATCCAGAGCTACGTCGACCTGGTCGGCACGGGCACCGCCGACGAGATCCTGGCGTTGTACGCCGAGGGGGCGACCGTCGAGGACCCCGTCGGCACCGACGTGCGGACCACGCGGGAGTCGATCCGCGAGTTCTACGCCGCGATCGAGCCGCTCGAGCAGGAGAGCCGGCTGGTGTCGGCACGGGTCGCCGAGGGACAGGCGGCGTTCCAGTTCGAGCTGGTCACCCGGGTCGGCGAGCAGACCTACACCCTCGCGCCGATCGACGTCATGACGTTCGACGACGACGCCAAGATCACCACGATGCGGGCGTTCTGGAGCAACGCCGACATGGAGATCGCCTGACCGACCCCGCCGACGCCGTACCCGAGGGCGGGTCGCGTCGTTGTCCTGGATGGTCGGGCGGGTCGGCGCCTTGGGGGGAGCCGAACCCGCCCGGCCGCTTCATCGCTTCCGCCTCAGCGCGTGCCCCGATCGTGGTGAACTAGGTCACCTGGACCTATCGTGGAGACACCGATCCGCACCACCCCCGCGGGTCGGCCACACAACACGCCACACCACCCCCGTGGCTGAGCAGAAAGCGGCCTTCCATGTCCGAGCACAGCTTCACCCCGCCCGTGCCCGTCGTACCCGCCACCGAGCTCCTCGAGCACGATCTCGAGCACGAGCAGGTCGTCTTCGCCAACGACCCCGCCAGCGGTCTCCGCGCGATCATCGCGATCCACTCCACGGCCCTCGGGCCCTCGCTGGGCGGCACCCGCTTCCACCCCTACGCCTCGACGGCGGCCGCGCTCGCCGACGTGCTCGCGCTCTCGCGCGGCATGTCCTACAAGGCGGCGGTCACCGGCCTCGACCTCGGCGGCGGCAAGGCGGTCATCATCGGTGATCCTGCAACCCAGAAGACCGAGGCGCTGCTGCGCGCCTACGGACGGTTCGTCGAGTCGCTCGGCGGGCGCTACGTCACCGCGTGCGACGTCGGCACCTACAGCGAGGACATGGACGTGGTCGCGCGGGAGTGCTCCCACGTGACCGGACGCACCGAAGCCCACGGCGGGGCCGGCGACAGCAGCGTGCTGACGGCGTACGGCGTCTTCTGCGGGCTGCGCGCCGCAGCCGAGTCCGTCTGGGGCGACTCCGACCCCGCCTCCGTGCTCGCCGGGCGCACCGTCGGCGTGGCCGGCGTGGGCAAGGTCGGGCGCCACCTGGTGGGCCACCTGGTCGATGCCGGCGCCGACGTCGTGATCACCGACGTCTTCCCGGCCGCGATCGACCGGGTGCGCGACGAGCACCCGCACGTGCGGATCGCGGAGTCGACCGAGGCCATGGTCGCCTCCCCGCTCGACGTCTACGCGCCGTGTGCACTCGGCGGGGCGCTGACCGATGCGGTGGTCGGCGAGCTGTCCGCCCGCATCGTCTGCGGCGCGGCCAACAACCAGCTCGCGCACCCCGGCGTCGAGAAGCTCGTCGAGGACCGCGGCATCGTCTACGCGCCCGACTACGTCGTCAACGCCGGCGGCCTGATCCAGGTGGCCGACGAGTTCGAGGGGTTCAACTTCGAGCGCGCCCGGATCCGGGCCTCGCGCATCTACGACACCACGCGCACGGTGCTGGAACGCGCCAAGTCCGACGGCGTCCCGACTGCGACCGCCGCCGACCGGATGGCCGAGCAGCGGATGCTCGAGGTCGGCCGCCTCCGCGGCATCTGGCTGAGCTGACCGCGCGGCAGCGCGGCGCGCGCGATCGACGCCAGTCAGCCGTGATGGCTGGCTGGCGTCGTGAGCTGCGAGGGACCCGTCAGTCTCGAGTGGGGCCCGAGTAATCGGACCACTTCTCGAGCTCTTCGGAGTCCACCACTACTTCGGACTCGCGCTCGTCACCGTGGAGCTCTCGCGCCAGGGCACTGAGGTCTGTCTCGTGAGTGCGGTACTTGAGGTCGCGTGCGACCTTCGTCTGCTTGGCTTTCGCTCGGCCGCGGCCCATAGGGTCCAGCCCCCTCGCACACTCGGCCGGGGCGCGCTGTGGCACCCCGGACTGCTTAGTCAGAGTCTTCGTGGTGCTAACGCTACCTGTTCGGTGGCTGTTCCCGCACACCAGTAGTCGGTTCGGGACCGAAATCACCAACCGGGATGCTGGCCGACCAGCTCGACGGTGCCCTTCTGGTCAGGGTCGACGTCGACCTCGCCCGCGACCCACGCCTCGATCCCGAACTCTCCGAGGCGGGCGAGCGCGGCGTCGACCGAGTCGGGTGCGGTGAGCGCGACCATGCCGACACCGCAGTTGAGGGTGGCCTCCAGGTCGGGTTGGGAGACGTGGCCGACCTTGCGGACCACGTCGAACACCGGCGCCGGCTCCCACGAGGCACGGTCGAGGGTCGCGCGCAGCTCGACCGGCATCACCCGGGCCAGGTTGTTGGCCAGGCCGCCGCCGGTGATGTGGGCCATCGCGTGGGTCTTGGTCTCGCGGGCGAGCGCCAGGCCAGCCTTGGTGTAGATCCGGGTGGGCTCGAGGAGCTCCTCCCCCAGGGTCCGACCGAACGCGTCGACGTGCCGGTCGACCGACCAGCCCGCCTCGGTGAAGAAGACGTGCCGCACGAGCGAGTACCCGTTGGAGTGGAGGCCGCTGGCCGCCATCGCGATCACGACGTCGCCGGGGCGCACCCGACCCGGGCCCAGCAGGGCGTCGGCCTCGACCACCCCGGTGGTGGCGCCCGCGACGTCGTACTCGTCGGGGGCGAGGAGCCCGGGGTGCTCGGCCGTCTCGCCGCCGACCAGCGCACAGCCGGCCTCGACGCAGGCCTCGGCGATGCCCTTGACGATCGCGGCGATCCGCTCGGGCACGACCCTGCCGGTCGCGATGTAGTCGGTCATGAACAGGGGCTCGGCGCCACACACGACCAGGTCGTCGACGACCATCCCGACCAGGTCGAACCCGATCGTGTCGTGCTTGTCCATCATCTGCGCCACGGCGACCTTGGTGCCGACACCGTCGGTCGAGGTCGCCAGCAACGGCCGCTTGTACGACGTCAGCGCGCTCGCGTCGAACAGGCCGGCGAACCCGCCGAGCCCGCCCACCATCTCGGGGCGACGGGCCTTCTCGACCCACGTCTTCATCAGGTCGACCGCCTTGTCGGCGGCGTGGATGTCGACGCCGGCACGGGCGTAGGCGTTGTCCTCAGCCATGGCACTTCCTTCGGTGATCACGGGCGGGGGTCAGGCGTCACGGAGGGGGTCAGGCCGGCAGCGTGTCGCACGGCGGCGAAGCCGCACGGTGTGAAGCCCCCGGGCCGAGCTTGCGAGGGCCCGGGCGGCGAGCATCGTCTGCGACACGCTCGGCCCGTCATGGATTGTTGAAGACGGGCAGGGCCTCGCCCTGGACCTGCGACGACAGGGTCGCCTCCAGGAGGTGCTTGCCGAGCAGGCTCTCGTCGGGCAGCGCGATCGGGTAGTCGCCGGTGAAGCACGCGGTGCACAGGCTCTGCCGCGGCTGGCCGGTCGCCTCGACCATGCCCTCGAGCGAGATGTAGCCGAGGCTGTCGGCACCGACGCTGGCGGCGATCTCGTCGACGTCGAGGCCGTTGGCGATCAGCTCGGCGCGGGTCGCGAAGTCGATGCCGTAGAAGCACGGCCACTTCACCGGCGGGCTGGAGATCCGCACGTGCACCTCCTTCGCGCCGGCCTCCCGCAGCATCCGGATCTGCGCGCGCTGTGTGTTGCCGCGGACGATCGAGTCGTCGACCACGACGATCCGCTTGCCGCGGATCATGTGGTCGAGCGCGTTGAGCTTGAGCCGGATGCCGAGCTGGCGGAGGGTCTGGCTGGGCTGGATGAAGGTGCGGCCGACGTAGGCGTTCTTGACGAAGCCCTGGCCGAACGGGATGCCACTCTCGAAGGCGTAGCCGGAGGCGGCCGGGGTCCCGGACTCGGGCACCGGGATGACCAGGTCGGCCTCGACCGGGAACTCGCGCGCCAGGCGACGCCCCATCTCGACCCGCGCCTCGTGCACGCTCCGACCGGCGATCGCGGCGTCGGGGCGGGCGAGGTAGACGTACTCGAACACGCAGCCCTTGCGGCGCGGCTCGGCGAACTTGTGGGAGCGGAGCCCGCCCTCGTCGATGACGATCAGCTCGCCCGGCTCGACCTCGCGGACCACGCTGGCGCCGATCGTGGCGAGCGCGGCGCTCTCGCTCGCGACCACCCAGCCGCGGTCGAGCCGACCGAGCACGAGCGGGCGGATGCCCTCGGGGTCGCGGGCGGCGTACAGCGTGTCCTCGTTCATGAACACGAAGCAGAAGGCGCCCTTGACCTTGGGCAGGAGCTCGAGCGCGCGGGCCTCGAGCGACTGGTCGGGGTGGAAGGCCAGCAGCGCGGTGACCAGGCCGGTGTCGTTGGTCGACGCCTCGAGGTTGCGCGCGTGGATGTCGAGCTCTTCCTCGTCGCTCGGCAGGTCGGCCACCATCTGGGCGATCTCGGCGGTGTTGATGAGGTTGCCGTTGTGGCCCAGCGCGATCGAGCCGTGAGCAGTGGGGCGGAACGTCGGCTGCGCGTTCTGCCAGGTGCTGGCGCCGGTGGTCGAGTAGCGGCAGTGGCCGACCGCGAGGTGGCCCTGGAACGAGTCGAGGGTCGTCTCGTCGAAGACCTGGGAAACCAGGCCCATGTCCTTGTAGACGAGGATCTGCCGACCGTTGCTCACCGAGATGCCCGCCGACTCCTGGCCGCGGTGCTGGAGCGCGTAAAGACCGAAGTAGGTGAGCTTCGCGACATCTTCGCCGGGGGCCCAGACGCCAAATACGCCGCACACGTGCGCGAGTCTATCGGCCGGTCGACGTCAAACACGTTTCGGCGCGGGCGTGGGATGGCCCACTACCGCCCCGGCACCGCGAAGAGCGCCCATCCTGCTCGGTCGGGGTCACGCTCCCAGGTTGCGGAGGAGCAGGGCCTCGGCGACCAGGACCTTGTGGAACTCGGCCAGGTGCAGGCCCTCGTTGGCGCCGTGGGCGCGGGTGTCGGGGTCCTCGACGCCGGTGACGAGCACGCTGGCGCCCGGCATCGCGTCGAGGAACTCGGCGATGAACGGGATCGACCCACCGACGCCCATGTCGACAGGCTCGGTGCCGTCCCAGGCCTCGGCGAAGGCCGAGCGGGCGGCGTCGTACGCCGGGCCGGTGACGTCGAGCGCGATCGGCTCACCGGTGTCGACCACCTCGATCGCGAGCTGAGCGCCCCAGGGGACGTGCTTCTCCAGGTGGGCGCGGAGGCAGGCGACGGCGTTGGCCGAGGTCTCCCCCGGCGCGGTCCGCAGCGCGAGCCGGGCGCGGGCCGCCGGGATCAGGGTGTTGGAGGAGCCGTCGACCTTCGGGGCGTCGAGGCCGATGACGGAGAGCGCCGGCTGGGTCCACAGCCGCTCGACCGACGGGCCGGTGCCGATCCACTGGACGCCCGGGGCGACGCCGGACTCGGCCCGCAGCCGGTCCTCGGGGTAGTCGACGTCGGCAGCCGGACCGCGCACCAGGCCGTCGACCACCAGGTTGCCGTCGTCGTCGTGCAGGGACGCGATCAGTCGCGAGAGGGTCATCACGGCGTCGGGCACCAGCCCGCCCCACATGCCCTGGTGGACGGCGTGGGTCAGCGTGCGGACCTCGACGTTGACCCGGACCAGGCCGCGGAGGCTGGTGGTGAGTGCCGGGACCCCGATGTCCCAGTTGCCGGAGTCGGCGATGACGATCACGTCGGCGCGCAGGTCCTCGAAGAACTTCTCGAGCAGCTGCGGGAGGGTCGCGCTGGCGACCTCCTCCTCGCCCTCGATGAAGAGCCGGACCGTGACGGGCAGCTCGTCACCGAACACCCGGAGCGCCGCGACGTGAGCCATGATCCCGGCCTTGTCGTCCGCTGCGCCGCGGCCGTAGAGGCGGTCACCGCGCTCGGTCGGCTCCCACGGCGGGCTGTCCCACTCGGCGGGGTCGTTCTCCGGCTGCACGTCGTGGTGCGCATAGAGGAGTACGACGGGCGCCCCCTCCGGTCCGCGCTTCTCGCCGATCACCGCGGGCGGCGCGCCGTCGTACGCGCGCACGATGCGGGCGTCGACGCCCTCGGCGCGGAACAGGGCGGCAGTGGCCTCGGCGCTGCGCTCGACCTCGTCGAGCCGCTCGGGGTCGGCGCTCACAGATTGGATGCGCACCAGGGCCTCGAGGTCGTCGCGGACACCGGGGAGCGCTTCTGCGACACGGGATCGGATCTCGTCACTCGTCATCGTCATGGCGCCACGTTAGTCACCTTGGTCTCGAGGCTCGGCCGCGGGCGGCCTCGCACCTCAACCAGCGGCGACCAGGGGGAGGTACGGCGACAGGTCGGTGCGCTCGCCGCTGGCGTGCACCCGCCCGCTGTGGACGGCATCGGCCCACCCGAGCTCGCCGGTCGCGAGGGCGATCCAGGTGGCCGGGTCGGTCTCGATGACGGCGGGTGGTGTGCCGCGGGTGTGGCGCACCCCGGGGATCACCTGCACGGCGGCGTAGGGCGGCACCCGGACCTCGACCGAGCGACCGGGGGCCCGCTCCTCGAGCAGCGCGAGGAAGTGCTTGGCCAGCAACCGCAGGTCGGCCGGCTCCGGCGCGCCGCCCGCGACACGGGCGAGCGCCTCGGCAACCTCCGCCGGGGCAGCGGGTCGCAGTCGGGAAGGCACAGTCGTGAGCCTACAAACCGCCGCCGACCGCTGTCGGTAACAATGGGCGCATGCGTCTGCCTGCCGCTCTCGGCTCGATCCTCGTGGTGCTGGTCGCACTGCTGTCGGCCTGCGGCGACGAGGAGGCGGCGGCGCTCGAGTCCGGCGACGTCGTCCGGGCGCGGTACGACGACCAGTTCAAGGACGGCCGCGACGCGGACGTGACCCTTCCGACCGGGAGGTTGCTGATCAACACCGCCGCGCCCGTGGACGGCGCGGAGGCCGACGAGACCCGCAACCGGGAGTCCGTCGACGCCCCGTCCGGCGCGGTCCTGGTGCCGATCACCTGGCAGTACGACACCTGGGCCTCCGACCGGCTCGACGGGATCATGCAGGCCACCGCGACGCCGCTCGTCGACCTGGTGAGCAACGGGGAGCGCTACCGCCTGCCCCCGCCCGAGCGCCAGGCCGAGGCGGGCGAGTCCTTCTACGTCGTCGTCGACGGCGACGCCGAGGACCGGTCGCTCGAGATCGAGTTCGCCGGGGTCACCCAGACCGTCGACCTCACCACCGGGTCACGTGACGAGGGAGAGGCGGCCGGCCTCTACGACATCAACGACGTCAAGCTGAGGAAGAAGGCCTGCGACGAGGAGGTCGCCTGGTTCGACACCCTCACGACGGCCGCGGAGTTCCGGTGCGACCTGGTCGGGCCGGTGCTGACGCCGTACGCCGCCGGCGAGTGGGCGCCCGAGGGCAGCGTCTGGCTCGCGTTGACGCTGCGGCTCGAGATGCGCGTCTTCGGCGAGACGAACCGGCTCGGTGGCGGTGCCCGCTTCGTGGCGACGTCGGTCAAGGTCCGACCCGGGATCGACGACGAGGCTCCGGTCTTCACCCTGTCCACGGAGGACGAGGCCGACGTCTGCCCCCTCACCGCGCGAGCCAGCTGCGGCTGGAGCAAGCACCTGGTCTTCGAGGTCCCGGCCGACGACGGCGAGCAGGGCCCGCTCGACGTCAAGGCGTCCTACCGGCTGCTCCTCGGCAACAGCTGGAACAACTACGACCCGCCCCGACGCCAGACCGTGTCGGCGAAGGAGAGCATCAAGCTCTGGTCCGATCGCTGAGCAGGTCGGCCACCACCGCCAGTCCGGCCGCGACCTCGGCGAACGAGGTGCTCAACGGTGACAGCCCGATGCGCAGGCCCTGCGGGGGCCGGAAGTCCGGGATGACGCCCCGCGCCCAGAGCTCCGCGGTGACCTGACGGAAGTCGGGGTGGTCGAGGGTCACGTGGCTGCCGCGTACCTCGCGGTCGCGCGGCGACGCGACGGTGACGCCGTACGCCGCGAGCAGCTGGTCGGCGACCTCGATCGCGAAGCTGGTGAGCGCGACCGACTTCCGGCGTACGGCGAACATGCCGGCCTGCTCGATCAGCGCCAGCATGTCGCGCATCGGCAGCATCCCGACGATCGGGGGCGTGCCGCTGACGAGCTGCCGCACACCGGCGGCCGGCCGGTAGTGCTCCGCCATGGCGAACGGGTCGGCGGCGCCCATCCAACCCTGGATGGGCTGCTGCAGCCGGTCCTGGTGGCGGTGGGCGAGGTAGGCGAAGGCCGGAGCTCCGGGCCCGCCGTTGAGGTACTTGTAGGTGCACCCGACAGCGAGGTCGACCTGGTGCTCGTCGAGGGCGACCTCGATCGATCCGGCCGAGTGGCAGAGGTCCCAGAGCACCAGCGCGCCTGCCTGGTGGGCGATCTCGGTGATCGCCGGCACGTCGGCGATCCGGCCCGACCGGTAGGCGACGTGGCTGAGCAGCACCAGCGCCGTACGGTCCGAGACGACCGCGCGCACCTGGTCGGCGGTGACACCGCTGTCCGGCTCGGGCCGGATCCACCGCAGCTCCAGTCCGCGCTCGGCCGCGACGCCCTCGGCGACGAACCGGTCGGTCGGGAAGTTGTCGGTGTCGACCACGATCTCGGTGCGACCCGGCTGGGCGTCGACCGCGGCCCGCACCAGCTTGTAGAGCAGCACCGTCGTCGAGTCCGCGACCACGGTCTGTCCGGGCGCGGCGCCCAGGACCACGCGGCCGAGGGTGTCGCCGAGCTCGGTCGGCGCATCCATCCAGCCCTCGTCCCAGGCCCGGATCAGGCGGTCCCCCCACGCTCCGTCGACGAAGTCGGCGAGCCGGTCGCGCGTCGCGTGCAGCGGACGCCCCAGCGAGTTGCCGTCGAGGTAGGCGACGACGCCCTCGGTGGTGACGAACGCCGCCCGGTGGCCGGCGAGCGGGTCGGCCGCGTCGAGCTCGGCGGCGCGGGCGGCGAGGTGGCCGACGGGGTCAGTCACGGGGCTGGTCACGGGGTCCGTCACGGAGCCCCGATCTCGGTCCGCACCGCGATCAGCTCGGGGAAGAAGGTGAGATCCAGGGCGCGCCGGAGGAACGCCACGCCCGACGATCCACCCGTGCCCCGCTTGAACCCGATCGTGCGCTGGACCGTGCGCAGGTGCCGGAACCGCCAGAGCTGGAAGGCGTCCTCGAGGTCGACGAGATCCTCGGAGGTCTCGTAGAGGTCCCAGTGGCGGGTGGTGTTCTCGTAGACCTCGCGGAACACCGGCACCAGCTCGGGCTGCTCGACCCACGGCCGGCTCACGTCGCGCCCGAGGACAGCCGCGGGCACCGGCAGCCCGCGACGGGCGACGAGCCGGAGGAATGCGTCGTACACGGTGTGGCTCTCCAGCACCTCGGCGAGGAACGCGTGCGCCGTCGGGTTGCTCCCGAAGACGTCCAGCACCTGGTGGTTCTTGTTGCCGAGGAGGAACTCGACCGCGCGGTACTGCACCGACTGGAACCCCGAGGCCGGGCCGAGGACGTGGCGGAACTCGGCGTACTCGCTCGGCGTCAGCGTCGCGAGCACCGACCACTGCTCGGTGATGGTGCGCAGGATGTGCTTGACCCGGGCCAGGCTCTTGCGGGCCCGGGCGAGGTCGTCGGTGTCGAGGAAGCCGCGGGCACCGACCAGCTCGTGCACCATCAGCTTCAGCCACAGCTCGGTGGTCTGGTGCTGGATGACGAAGAGCAGCTCGTCGGGGTGCGGCGGATCGCTCAGCGGGTGCTGGGCCGACAGCAGGGTGTCAAGGTGGAGGTAGCCCGCGTAGTCGAGCGTCCCGGAGAAGTCCGTGCGGACTCCCGGCTCGAGCGGTCGGTAGCCCTCCTCGATCGCCATTGCGTCACCGTAGCCCCTGGCGCCTTGGTTTCGAGGCTCGCTCCGCTCGCACCTCAACCAGCGGCGTGCGTGCCCGCTGGTCGAGATCGCGCCGCCGTAGCCCCTGGCGCGTACCCGCTGGTCGAGGAGGTCGCCCTGGCGACCGTCACGAGACCTGCAGCCGTCGGAGGTCTCGCTTCGCTCACACCTCAACCAGCGGCGTGCGGGCCCGCAGGTCGAGATTGCGTCACCGTAGCCCCTGGCGCGTACCCGCTGGTCGAGGAGGTCGCCCTGGCGACCGTCACGAGACCTGCAGCCGTCGGAGGTCTCGTGACGGTCGCTGCGCGACCTCCACGACCACCACAGGTCAGCGGAGGGCGTCGATCAGCTCCCGGATCCGCGCCCAGGCGGGGTGGTCGACGTCGATGACGCCGAAGTGGCCGCCGGTGACCTCCACCAGCTCGGCCGCCGCGCCGGCGGCGGGCGCCCG
>NZ_JACEHF010000104.1 GCF_014180685.1 Nocardioides pelophilus
CCACGGCGGCCGCCGTCAGCTGACGAGCCGGCCCGCCGTCCAGCGCGATCGTCCCGCCGCAGCCCATCTCGTAGACAGCCGTGCGATCGATGACGTCGTTGGGGAACTCGTCGTTGTAGGTGGCGTCGAGGAGCACGAGCTCGAACGGGTCGTAGTCGCAGTCCACCCGCGCCACCGGAGCTCGCTCGGCCGCCGCGAACGCCTCCTCGGCGTCCACCCGGTCGAGCTCGGCGGCATAGGACAGCAGGTAGCGCGCGTCGCCCTCACGGCGATAGGCGCAGATCGCGGCGCGCACCAGGCCGCCCCGTCGATCGCTGGCCGCGCCGATCCGGGGGGCCGGGATCGCCTCGAGCGTCGGCGCGCAGAGGTGCCCGGCCCGCGCCGACCCGAGGATCTCCTCGCGCAGCTCCACGTCGTCGCTGCCGACGGTGAGGGTCGTGCCCGCGACCTCGATCGTGTCCTGGACGTAGCCGCCGCCGAGCTCCACGGTGCCGGGCTCGACCGCCGCTCCGAGCCAGACGTACGGCGCGGCCGGCTCCTCCAGCGGCGAGTGCTCGATCCACGGGTAGCCCGCGCACACGTCGGTGAGCCCGATCGGCCGGCCGACCCAGCCCCGGTCCCCGGACTGCCGGAGCCGGTCGCCGTCCGGACCCACCATCGCCTCCGGGTAGCACGCCAGCGCCTCGCCGCCGGACCGGAACGGCGCTCCGCCGTACCCCCAGTCGGCGGGGACGTCGACCGCGAGGTCGCCCCAGTACTCCGTGCGCCACGCCATCAGGTCGGCCGGACGGACGCCCTCGGTCGCGGTCGGCTCACTGACCACCGGCGGCTCCTTGGTGCCGGTGTCGCCTCCGCCGGTCGCCACCGCGACGCCCCCGACGACGAGCACCACCGCAGCAGCCGCGGCAACCCCTGCTCCCCACCGGGTGCGACGCCGCCGGCCGACCTCGGCCCGGGCCCGCGCCGCGACCGGCACGGTGACGTCGGCGTCCGCGGCCTTCGCCTCCAGCCCGGCGCGCAGCACCTGCTCGATCTCGCGCTCGTCCATCACTCCTCCTCGGCCTCGTGCTCGGGGCGCGCCAGCTGGCGACGCAGGGCCGCGAGCGCACGGTGGACGTGGGAGCGGACCGTGGCCTCGGCGACGCCGAGGATCTCGGCGATCTCGCGGTACTCGAGGTCCTCGTAGTAGCGCAGCACCACGGCGGCCCGCTGCTGCGGCGCCAGCGCGGCGCACATCCGCCACACCGCGTCGTGCTGGACGACCTCGAGCGCCGGATCGGCACTTCCCGACTCCCGCACCTCGCCGACCGGCGACTCCCGGCGCCCGGTCCGTCGCCAGGCCGAGATGTGCGCGTTGACGACCATCCGCCGCACGTAGGCGTCGGGGTCCGAGCGGCGGCCGACCCAGGACCACTTCTCGCACGCGCTCACCAGCGCGGACTGGACGGCGTCCTCCGCGGCCTCCTGGGAGCCGGTGACCAGGTAGGCGAACCGCAGCAGCGCGGCGACCCGCGCCTCGACCCAGGCGTCGAAGGCCGGCTCAGCAGCCGTCGCGCGGTCGGTCACTCCCACATCCACGCACGACTCACGCCGTCACGCAGGGATCTGTTGCACCCCGACCGAGGATTTCTCGCCGAGCTTGACCCCGACGACGCCGGCCAGCACGAGCAGACCCCCGATCAGCTGCAGCACGCCCGGCAGCTCGCCGAGGAGCGCCCAGGCCCACAGCACGCCGGCGACCACCTCGGACAGCGCCACGAACGAGGCGAGCCGCGAGCCGAGCAGCCGGGCAGCCGCGATGCCGGCGACGTAGGCGAAGGAGGCAGTGACCAGCCCGAGCAGCAGCAGCGGGACCCACCAGGCGACCTCGGCGCCGCCGTACGACACCGAGGCACGATCGGCGCGCATCGGCAGCACACCGACCAGGCCGAGCACACCGAGGGCGACCCCGCCGACCACGAGGCCGCCGGCGGCCAGCGTCAGCGGTGGCAGGCCGGTCGTGTCGTCGGCGGAGATGACGAAGTACGCCGCCGCGCCGATCATGGCCGCGAGCGCCCAGGCGACGCCGCCCGCGTGCAGCCCGAAGCCGGCGAACACGTCGAGGACGAGCAGCAGGCCGAGACCGGCCACCGCGGCGCCCAGCAGGGTCACCCGTCCGGGCCGGTGGCCGTGGCGCAGCCACATCCACATCACGACCGCCGCCGGGGCGGTGTACTCGATCAAGAGGGCCGGGCCGACCTCGAGGTGCTGGACGGCCGAGAAGTAGCAGAACTGCGCTCCGGCCACGGCGAGCAGGCCGTACATCACCACCAGGGGCAGGTTGCGCCACAGGACGTCCCACCGGCCGCGCAGGGCGACCAGGCCGAACGGGAGCACGACGATCGCGCCGACGCCGATCCGGACCAGCACCACGGCACCCGCGCTCCAGCCCTGGTCGAGCAGCGGGGACGCGAGGGCGCCGGAGAGGGCGAACGAGACCGCAGACAGCAGCGCGACCGTGATCCCGGTCGCGGCCCGGGGGGCGACCACCGGGGTGTCATGAGTCATCGTTGCCATGACCAATGACATTACTGGGCGGTGCAGTAACCTGTCAATGTGGTTTTCGCTCATGACACCGCCATGGCACTCCAGGCGGCAGTGACCCTGGTCAACTCCGATCTCGATCCGGTGTCCCTGACGACGCCCGAGGAGCTCGACGAGTTCCTGTCCGACTTCGGCTACACCGGTCGCCACGACGGTGACCAGGACGAGGTCGACGCGGTGCGCGCGATCCTTCCCCAGCTGCGCGAGCTGCTGACCGGCGAGCGCGACCACGCAGCCGCCCTGGTCAACGAGATGCTCTTCCAGGCCAAGGCCCTCCCCCAGCTCGCGCGCCACGACGGCTACGACTGGCACCTCCACGCGGTCGCCCCGGACCGGCCGCTGGCCGACCGGATCATCGTCGAGACCGCGATGGCCATGATCGACGTGATCCGCGCCGACGAGCTGTCGCGTCTCGGCGTCTGCGCCGACGACGACTGCGAGGGGCTGGTGCTCGACCTGTCGCGCAACCGCTCGCGCCGGTTCTGCTCCACGGCCTGCGGCAACCGCAACGCGGTCGCCGCCTACCGCGCCCGGCAGGCATCGGCGACCTGACCCGACCCCTCCGTCGACAGCCGATCAGTCGACGAAGCGGCGCAGCACCTCGAGGAAGACCGCAGGCTGCTCGGAGTGCACCCAGTGGCCGGCGTCCTTGATCGTGACCCTCCGGACCTTCGGGAAGTAGCCCTCCATCGCGGCGGCGTAATCGTCGCGCACGTAGTGCGACTTCGAGCCGCCGATCCACAGCACCGGTCCGTCGTACGACGGCGTCCCGTCGAGCGCGCCGGCCGGCCAGCCGCCGACCTGGTCGATCTCGGCCCGGAGCAGCTCGAGGTTGGGCTGCCAGCGCCACACCTCCCCCTCCCGGCGGAGGTTCTGCAACAGGAAGCCGCGCACGCCGTCGTCGGGCACGGCTGCGACGAGCGCGGCGTCGGCCTGGGCGCGGTCGGCGAGCGTCGAGAGATCGATCGCCAGCATCGCGTCGATGTAGCGCACGAACTCCGAGGCGTGCCGGTAGGCCACCGGCGCGACGTCGACCACGCACAGGCGCTCGACCAGCTCGGGGTGCTGCAGGGCGAGCACCATCGCGATCTTGCCGCCCATCGAGTGCCCGACCAGGGCAACCGGGTCGTCCGCGCTGAGCAGCTCGGCCACCTGGGCGGCGGCAGCGACGAAGTCGAACCGCTCGCTCCACGGCGACCGGCCGTGGTCCGGCATGTCGACCAGCAGGACCCGGTGGTCGGTGGCCAGCGCCTTCGCGTGCTGGGTCCAGTTGCGTCCCTGCCCGAACAGGCCGTGGCAGAAGACGATCCGGCTGCCGTGGTCGCCGTACGACGTGGTGTGGAGCGGCACGGCGTCAGTCTCGCAGGCGCACCGGAGCGGACGCGGCTCCCCCCGAAGCGAGTCCGACACTCTGAGACACCTACCCCACGTCCTGCGCAATCGACGGGTATGAGTCAAGATGGTGCCTCAGGTTTGTCACCGACCCGGGGGAGAACTCTTGCGACCCGCCCTGTTCGTCCGCGCGCTTCTCGCGCTGGCCGCTGCCTTCGCGCTGGGAGGCACCCTCTTCGCGGCGCCCGCCACGTCGACCACCGCCGACAGTGTCACGAGCCGGGTCTCGACCCAGGTGACGGCGCGCGCGCCGGGGTGCATCCCGCGCTGCTGGACCGCGATCTCCTTCAACACCGCGACCCTTCGCGGCGGCTGGACCCAGAACGGCGACTGGGGCACCAAGGCCGGCGCGATGAGCTCCGCGCTGCGGCACTGCCGGGTGCGCCCGGTCAACGCGGGTCACCGTCAGGCCTGTGTCTTGCCGGGCAACCGTGACCTCTACGCCCAGAACGGCTGCGTCGCGGTCGCGTGGCGGGTGCGCAACGATCACCTGGTCGAGTGGAACAAGGGCAAGGCCTTCGGCCCGAAGGCCGCGATGCGTGAAGCCCGCCGCAAGGTCGACGGCCGGGGCACGATCGACTCCGGCTACTCCTGCGCACCGAGGCGCTGGCGGGGCTGAGCTCCGGTTTCCGGGTTTACCCGGGCGGCGGCGGTGCATGATGTGTCCCGTTAACCGTCTCAATGAACCCGGGAGATCACGTATGGGACTCACGACTTTCCTCCGCTCGGCACTGGCCCTCGCTGCGGCCTTGCTGCTGGGCGGCGCCCTCATCGCCACCGCTCCGACCGCGTCGGCCAAGGCCGCTCCGTCGACCGCCTCGACGCCCGCCGCGGAGCGCGCCACCGACGCCGAACGCCTCGCGACCTGCGCCTGGCGCCAGCGGCGGTGCTTCGGCGCCATCTCGTTCAACACCCGCACCGGCGAGGTCGGGTTCGCCAACGACAAGCGCACCAAGGCCAAGGCCATCAGCGTCGCCCAGCGCAGCTGCAAGGCCCGCTCGGAGGCCGGTGACGGCTTCCCCGGCCAGTGCGTGAAGGCCGGCTGGGTGCGCAACGGCTGCCTCTACCTCGCGATCCGGATCAACAACGGCCAGCTCGCCGAGTGGGGCAGCGCCTACAGCTACGGCAAGGCGGCCGCGCGGGAGAAGGCCTTGGACAAGGTCCGCGGCCCCGGCGACGAGCGGGTCCACTACTGGCTCTGCACGACGCGCCGTCGCTGAGCTGAGCAACGCACAGCAACAACAGAAGCGGCCCCGCACCTGGTGGTGCGGGGCCGCTTCGTCGTCGTACGACGGACTCGATCAGCTGTAGTCGTGGAAGCCCTTGCCGGTCTTGCGACCCAGGGCGCCCTCGGCGACCTTCTGCTCGAGCAGCGCGGCAGGCGCGAAGCCCGGCTCCTTGAACTCGGCGTGGAGCTCCTGCTGGATCGCCAGCGACACGTCGTTGCCGACGACGTCGAGCAGCTGGAACGGACCCATCGGGAAGCCGGCCTGCTCCTTGATCGCTGCGTCGATGGTGTCGAGGTCGACGCCCGACTCGTGCAGGGTGACCGCGTCGTTGAGGTAGGGGAACAGCAGGCAGTTCACGATGAAGCCCGACCGGTCGCCGCACGAGACCGCGACCTTGCCCACGTTGGCGCAGAGGGCCAGCACCGTCTCGTTGACGTCGGCGGAGGTCGCCTCGGTCGTCACGACCTCGACCAGCTTCATGATCGTGGCCGGGTTGAAGAAGTGCATGCCGATGACCGACTCGGGTCGCGACGTCGCTTCGCCGAGCCTGGTGATGGGCATCGAGGAGGTGGTGGTCGCGAGGATCGCACCCGGCTTGCAGATCCGGTCGAGGTCCTTGTAGAGCTGGGTCTTGATCTCGAGGTCCTCGGCGATCGCCTCCACGACGATGTCGACGTCGCCCAGCGCCTCGCGCTCGGTCGAGCCGGTCAGCCGGTCGAGCACGTCGGACTTGCCGTTCTCGTCGATCTTGCCCTTCTCGACCATCTTCGAGAGGCCCTTGTCGATGAAGGAGATGACGCCTGCGATCTTGTCCTCGCCGCGGCCCACGAACACCACGTCGTAGCCCGCCTGGGCGAAGACCTGGACGATGCCGGACGCCATGGTGCCGGTGCCGACCACCCCGACCTTGCTGATCTGCTGCTTGAACTCCGGCGCGGCGCCGTCCGCGCCGGCGCCCTCCTCAGCGAAGGTCCGACCCTCGGTCGCCAGCTTCTCCAGCAGGTCGGCCGGCTGGTGCAGGTGGTCGCCGGTCTCGGCGAACCGGGCGGCGAGCTGGTCGCGCACGGTGGCGGCGCCGAGCTCGTCGATCACGGTCAGCGGGCCCTTGGGGTAGCCGCAGCCGAACCGCATCGCGGCGTCGATGTCGCCGCTGGAGGCGTACGACGCCTCGTACATGCGCACCGCGTGGTTCAGGTACGGCAGCACCAGGGTGCTGAAGATCTGCTCGTTGGTCGGGTCACTGAGCTGGGTCATGCAGGAAGTGTCGCAAAACGCGACCCCGGTTGTACCCGCTGGTAACTATGCGAGACGGAGGCCGGTCTCGATCCGCAGCACCTTCGACCGCGACGACTCGCCGCGGACCACCGACACGGCCGCGCGCGGCAGGCCCAGCTGGTCGGCGACGAAGCCCACCAGCGCCGCGTTGGCCCTGCCGTCGACGGGAGGCGCCTGGAGCCGGATCCGGAGCTGCTCGCCGTACTCCCCCGCCACCTCGGTGCGCGACGCTCCCGGCTGCACCCGCACCGACAGCTGCCAGCTGCCGTCGCGCTGCTGGTGCCACCAGGGACGGTCGGGCTCGATCTCCACGGGCGCCACTGTAGGTTGGGCGCTCGTGAGACTCGTCGTCGCGCGCTGCCAGGTGGACTACGCCGGTCGCCTCACCGCCCACCTCCCCATGGCCACCCGGGTGCTCATGATCAAAGCGGACGGATCCGTGCTGGTCCACTCCGACGGCGGCTCCTACAAGCCGCTGAACTGGATGTCGCCTCCGTGCACCGTGCGCGAGGGCACGACCGACGACGGCGCTGTCGAGTGGACGGTCACGGCGAAGGCCGCCAAGGGCGCCGCCCCCGACACGTTGCGGATCCTCATCGAGGAGATCCACCACGACTCCCACCACGACCTGG
Organism: Nocardioides pelophilus; assembly: GCF_014180685.1. GTDB lineage: Bacteria > Actinomycetota > Actinomycetes > Propionibacteriales > Nocardioidaceae > Nocardioides > Nocardioides pelophilus. The sequence continues at coordinate 7,112 of NZ_JACEHF010000104.1, forward strand.
GCATCGACCCGGGCCTGCAGAAGGACGGCGTCGAGAAGCACCTCCAGGAGCTGCTCGCCGACCACCCGGCGACGCTGATGCCCGGTCTCTCGTTGGTACGTCGGGAGTACCCCACCGCGATCGGCCCGGTCGACCTGATGTGCCGGGACGCCGACGGGGTCAGCGTCGCGGTCGAGATCAAGCGCCGCGGTGAGATCGACGGCGTCGAGCAGCTCACCCGCTACCTGGAGCTCCTCAACCGCGACCCGCTGCTCGCCCCGGTCCGCGGCATCTTCGCCGCCCAGGAGATCAAGCCCCAGGCGCGCGTCCTCGCCGGCGACCGCGGCATCACCTGTGCCCTCGTCGACTACGACGCGCTGCGCGGGCTCGACGACCCCACCGACCGGCTCTTCTGAGCCGGCCCGTGGCCCGGGACCACGCCCCGGACGTCACCAACCGGCGGTCCGACCGTTGTCTTGGCAGGAGCAACCCACTGTCGAGCCCCGGAGAGGGTTTTCTGGATGCCGAGGACCATCGCCGTCGCGCTGCTCGTGATCGTCTCGGTCGTGGTCCAGCTCGGCGCCACGTCCAGCACCGCCGCCGTCTCGGGCCCCACCGCCGTGTCCAGCACGGCTGCCGCCTCCAGCACGTGGCGCCCGCCGGTCGTCCTCGTCCACGGCTACAACAGCAAGGGCAGCCTCTGCGAGGGGATCAACCTGGACAGCTACTGGCGCGCGGTGACGACCGAGCTGACGGTGCGCAGGCGCATTCCCGCGGGGCGCGTCCTGCCGGTCAGCTTCTACAAGTGCGACACCCACGGCGTCGACATCACCGGCTCCGGCCCCGGGACGGACTACCCGCTCACGAAGACCCCCGGCACGACGTATCCCCGTGCCGGCGTCACCACCGACGCCTCCATCGTCCGGATCGCCCGTGACCTGGCGTGGTTCGTCCACAACGAGTTCACCCGGTTCGGCCGGACGGTCTACGTGATCGGCCACTCCATGGGTGGCCTCGTCATCAGGGAAGCGCTGCGCCGCGTGCAGGCCGGGGACCCGGCGTTCCCCCGGAGGCTGGACGTGCTGACCGCACTGACGGTCTCGACTCCGCACGCAGGCTGGCAGAAGAGCTGCAGCGCGAACACCCAGTGCTCGGAGATGACGCCGGGCTCGCAGTTCCTCGCCACGCTGCGGACCAACCGGAACCCGCAGGGCGTGAACGGCACCCGCTGGTGGGCGATGGCGACGCAGGGCAACCTGGTCGACGGCGCGACCCTCCCCTGTGACGGCATCCCGACCGAGTCGGCGACGGCCATCACCGCGATCAAGCTCGTCTACGTCGATCCGTGCTACCGGCACAACGAGTACCTCAACGACGCCGACCAGACTCTCGACGCCCAAGGCAGCGCCGCGCTCCGCGGTCGCCACTCGGTGGCGATGATGGGCCACGTCGTCAAATAGGCTGTGGCCCGACATGGCCACGATCTTCCACCTCGCCCTCGCCTCGGACTGGGCGGCCGCGCAGGACGCCGGCGCCTACACCACCTCGACCCGCGGGCTCACCCTCGCCGAGGTGGGCTTCATCCACTGCAGCCGCGGTGACCAGTGGCCGGCCGTGCGCGAGGCGTTCTACGGCGACGTGACCGAGCCGATGCTGCTGCTCCAGATCGACACCGACCGGCTCGACGTACCTGTCGTGGAGGAGCCCGGCGCACCGGGCTCCTCGGAGACCTTCCCCCATGTCTACGGGCCGCTCGCGCTCGACGCGGTGGTCAGGGCGATGCCGGTGCCGGTCGCCGGGAGCGCTCGAGCCGGGGCAGCGCGCGGCGACTCGTTCGGACGGGCCTTCCTCGACGAGATGTTCCTCAACATGGCGCTGGTGGTCCTGATCCTGCTCGCCACGGCGGCCGGTCTCGGCGCGGGCAACGCGATCGGGGGCGACGTCGCGCCCTTCGTCGGTCTCGTGCTGGGGGTGCTCGTCGGGATCGGGCTGGCGCGCTGGATCTACCTGCGGCGCCTCAGCCAGGGGCGGCGGCGACCAGGTCGACCACCTCGTCGGCACAGCCCCAGCTGAGGGTCACGCCCGCTCCGCCGTGCCCGTAGCAGTGCACGACGTCGCCCACCCGCTCGAGACGGATCGAGGGGCGGGCCGGGCGGAGACCGACCTTGTGCCGCAGCACCTTGGCGCCGCTGAGCGCCGGCACCAGCGCGGTGGCGCGGGCGAGGACCGCCTGGGCCGTCCCGGGGTCCGGGGTCCGGCTCCACTCACCGTGCTCCTCGGTGCCGCCGACGACGATGTCGGACGCACGCGGGACGACGTACGTCGGAGCGTCGCCCGCGGTGTCCAGCCACCACTCCTGCAGGCCGACCTGCTCGAGCACGACCACCTGCCCGCGCACCGGGACCACCGTGGTGTCCGCCGCGAGGAGCCGCGCGCCGAGGCCGGCGCAGTCGAGCACGACATCGGCAGCACCGATCTCGTCGGTGGGGGGCAGTCCGCCGAGGTTGAGCCGGGTGAGCGTGCCGCCGAGCTCACCGAGCCGGCCGACGAGCCACTCCAGGTAGACGGGCATCTCGACCACGGGCGCGCGGAAGGTCCAGCCGTCGGCGTACCCGGCTGGCAGGCCGTCGGTGGGCGTGAGCCGGCGCAACGACGGCACTGCGGCGCCCCACCAGGGGTCGTCGGTCGCCGTACGGAAGACCTCGGTGCCGTCGACCATGCGGACGCCGGTCGCGGGGTCGGCCGCGAGCTCGGCGAACACGCCGTAGGACCGCCCCGCCCAGGCCGAGACCCGGTCCTGCGGCAGGGCCAGGTAGGGGTACCAGAGCGCGGCGGCCACCGCCGACGTCGTCTCGAGCGGCAGGTCCCGCCCGACCACGTCGACCCGGTGGCCGGCCTCGGCCAGGCGCACCGCGCTCGTCAGGCCGACCACGCCGGCCCCGACGACGATCACCCTGGCCATGACCGGCTGGGTCAGGCGCCGGCTGCAGGTGGCGCGGTGGGGTCGGTCGCGCCGCCGCCCTGCTCGCGGGCGACGTACTCCTCGATGTCGTTGAGGTCGTCCTTGCTGCGGGTGACGATCGCGAGCAGGTCGCTCATGGTGGCGACCTCCTCGACCTGCTCCTTGATGAACCAGCCCATGAACTGCTCGGAGGCGAAGTCGCCCTCCTCGCGGGCGATGCGGAGCAGCCCGTTGATCTGTGAGGTGACCCGCTTCTCCTGCTCGAGCGCGAGCTCGATGGGGGCGACGACGTCGGCGAACTCGGAGACCGGCGCCTCGACGCCCGGGATCGCGACGGGCACGTCGGTGTCGAGGAGGTACTTCACCATCATCATCGCGTGCTCGCGCTCCTCGAGCGCCTGCGCGTAGAAGAACGCCGCCATCTGCGGCATCGTCAGCGCGTCGTAATAGACCGCGCACGCGAGGTACTGGTTGTGCGCGGCGAACTCGTTGCCGATCTGGACGTTGAGCTGATCGGTGAACCGGGGGGCAGCCATGAGGGGAGCCTAGTAGCAGCCGTCAGGCTGCCTTCTCGAGGTCCTTCTTGGAGACCTTCTTGCCGTCCTTGGCACGCACGAGGACGCGCTTCTTGACGGTGTAGCCGTCCGGGAGCGTGCCGTCCTTCAGCATCCGCAACGGGCATCGTCCGCACTTGTCCTTGGACACGCAGCACTTCGTCTTCGGCAGCTTGCCCGCCTTCGACTTCTTGCCCTTGGCCATGCCGGAAGTGTAGGAGGCTAAGGCTTGCCTCACCTAAACAATGAGGTCGATGTCACATCCGGCTCCGCCGGGCTAGGGTCGGCCCGTGATCGAGATCTGGGTGAACCCCGCCTGCTCGAAGTGCCGCACGGCGGTCAGCGAGCTGGACGCGGCCGGCAAGGAGTACGTCGTACGCCGCTACCTCGAGCAGCCACCGACGACGGCCGAGCTGGAGGACGTGCTGGCCAGGTTGGGGCTCGAGCCGTGGGACATCGCCCGCACCGCGGACGCCCCGAAGCTCGGTGTCACCCTGCCGGCCAGGGACGCCGACCACCGGCACACCTGGCTGGAGCTGATGAGCGACCACCCCGGCCTGATCCAGCGGCCGATCATCACCGCTTCGGACGGCACGACCGTCATCGGTCGCGACCCGGACTCGCTCGCGACGGTCATCGACGCCGGCTGATCGCACCGACGGTCAGGACAGGCCGTTGGCCTTCCGGATGACCTGCACGATGCCGCCCATGATCTCGGTGAGTCCGTAGTCCTTCGGCGTGTAGACGGCGGCGACCCCGAGCTCGACCAGGCGCTTGCCGTCGGACTCGGGGATGATGCCGCCGACGATGACGGGCACGTCGCCCATGCCGGCCTCCTTGAGGCCCTCCAGCACGCTCGGCACGAGCTCCATGTGCGAGCCGGACAGGATCGACAGGCCGACGCAGTGCACGTCCTCGGCCACGGCCGCGGCGACGATCTGCTCGGGCGTCAGCCGGATGCCCTGGTAGATGACCTCGAACCCGGCGTCGCGGGCGCGTACGGCGACCTGCTCGGCGCCGTTGGAGTGGCCGTCGAGCCCGGGCTTGCCGACCAGCAGGCGCAGCCGTCCGCCGGCACCCCCGGCGAGCTCCTCGCCGGTCGCCTTGACGGCCTCGCGGACCGCGGTGAGGTCGGCGCCGGCCTCGGCGACACCGATCGCACCGCTGACGCCCGTCGGCGCGCGGAACTCGCCGAAGACCTCACGCAGCGTCCCGGCCCACTCCCCCGTGGTCGCGCCCGCACGGGCGGCGGCGAGAGTGGCCGGCATCAGGTTGACGCCGCTCTTCGCGTCCTCGGCGAGCTTGGCGAGCGCATCGGCGACCTCGGTCGCGTCCCGCTGCTCCTTCCAGGTCTCGACCGACGCCAGCGCGGACTTCTCCGCCTCGGGGTCGGCGGCCATGATCGCGCCGTCCAGGTCCGCGGTCAGCGGGCTCGGCTCGGTGGTCTCGAACTTGTTGACGCCGACGATGACCTCGTCGCCGGACTCGATCCGGCCGCGGCGCGCGGCGTGCGCGGAGACGAGCTCCTGCTTCATGTAGCCGGAGTCGACCGCCGCGATCGCGCCGCCCATCGCCTGCACCCGGTCGATCTCGGCCTTGGCGCCCTCGACGAGCTCCTTGACCTTGGCCTCGATGACGTGCGAGCCCTCGAAGATGTCGTCGTACTCGAGCAGGTCCGACTCGAAGGCCAGGACCTGCTGCAGCCGCAGCGACCACTGCTGGTCCCACGGGCGGGGCAGGCCGAGCGCCTCGTTCCACGCCGGCAGCTGGACCGCTCGGGCACGGGCGTTCTTCGACAGCGTCACGCCGAGCATCTCGAGCACGATCCGCTGCACGTTGTTCTCGGGCTGGGCCTCGGTGAGGCCGAGCGAGTTGACCTGGACGCCGTACCGGAACCGGCGCATCTTCGGGTCGGTCACGCCGTAGCGCTCCCGGGTGATCTCGTCCCAGAGCTGGTTGAAGGCGCGCATCTTGCACGTCTCCTCGATGAACCGGACGCCGGCGTTGACGAAGAACGAGATCCGTCCGACGACCTTCTCGAAGTCGGCCTCGTCCACCTGTCCGGAGTCACGGACGGCGTCGAGCACGGCGATCGCCGTGCACAGGGCGTAGGCCAGCTCCTGGGTCGGGGTGGCCCCGGCCTCCTGCAGGTGGTAGCTGCAGATGTTGATCGGGTTCCACTTCGGGATCTGGTGGACCGTGTACGCGATCATGTCGGCGATCAGCCGGAGCGAGTGCTCGGGCGGGAACACGTAGGTGCCCCGCGAGAGGTACTCCTTGATGATGTCGTTCTGCGTCGTGCCGGCGAGCTGCGCCGCGACCTCGTCGGGCGACACGTCGGCCCCCGGAACGGCTCCAGCCTGCTCCTCGGCCACCACCTGGTACAAAGCGAGCAGCCACATCGCCGTCGCGTTGATCGTCATCGAGGTGTTCATCTCGACGAGCGGGATGTCCTTGAAGAGCTTGCGCATCTCGCCGAGGTGCGGAACCGGTACGCCGACCTTCCCGACCTCGCCGCGCGCCAGCGGGCTGTCGGGGTCGTAGCCGGTCTGCGTCGGCAGGTCGAAGGCCACCGACAGGCCGGTCTGGCCCTTGGCCAGGTTGGTCCGGTACAGCGCGTTGGACGCCTCGGCCGTGGAGTGGCCGGCGTAGGTGCGCATCACCCAGGGTCGGTCCTTCTGGGGCGTCGACTCGCTCATGGAGCGAAGCCTAGGGCCCGCACTACCGCTTGGTAACACCCCGGACATGTGGGGTTTCCGACACGGATCAGGCGTGGGTCAGACCGCGATGGGCTCGCGCTCGACCTCGAAGAACCGGATCAGGTGGCTGAGGTGGAGCATCCGGCGCACCGCCGGGCACGCACCGCGCAGCACGATCCGCTGGCCGCCGCGGCGGGCGAACCGGCTGGCGACCGCCAGCACCTTGAGGGCGGTGTGGTCGACGGTGTCGACCTCGGTCAGGTCGATCGTGATCTGACCGTCGTTGCGCCGCAGGGCCTCGTAGACCGCGTTGCGGACCTCGCTGGTGCTGCGAACGTCGAAGTCGCCGCTGAGCAACAGCGTCGGGCCGTTGGTCATGATCTGCATGTCCTGTCCCTCCCACTGAGTGCTCGTGCCGCCCCGGGCGACCGAAGGTGTTCCTTCTCTCTACCCACCATGACGCGCGACACACGGATTCGGTTGCATGTGGGCGCGAGATCGTTTCGGTGTGTCGTGGGTCACATCGACGTTCGCGGGTTCTGCGACGCGGTCGCCGCGAACGGGACAAGATCGGCACTCGACCCGAGAAAGGACGTGCTCATGACACCGACTCCCCGCCGTACCTCCCGCCTCGTCCTGGTGCCCGCCCTGGCGCTCACCGCCGTCCTCGCCGGGTGCGGCGACGACGACTCGGACGGGTCCGACGCCGTGGAGACCGTGACCGTCGAGGCGACCGGGACACCCACCGAGACGACGACCACGGAGTCCGCGACGACGACCACCGAGGTCCCGACGACCAGCGCAGCGCCCCCGGACGGCTGCGAGGCGGCTCCTCCCGCCGGCGAGGTGGCCACGCCGACTGCGCCGACTGCCTACACGACGGGCGCGGGCGGCCTGGCCATCGAGCTCTCCGACGGCACCACCGACTGCGTGACGTTCGCGGCGACGGAGGGCGCGGCCGGCGAGTGGGACGTCGACTCGACCGAGCTGCTGGTCGAGCTCGGCTCGCCGGCGGCCGGCCTCCACCTCACCCTGACGGACTACACCGACGACGGCGTCGACGACATCGCGGCCAACCAGGGCGACCCCTTCACCGGGATCCAGTACGCCGACGCCTACTGGGTCGACTCGTTCCACTCGGCCTGC
>NZ_JACEHF010000105.1 GCF_014180685.1 Nocardioides pelophilus
GGCCCGGCCGTCCGTGCCGCCGCCCCCGCCCCCGCCGCCGGCGATGCCCACCATGCCGGCAGGAGGTCCGCCCCAGGGCCCGCCGCAGGGCCCGCCGCAAGGTCCGCCCCAGGGCCCGCCGCCGGCGTACCAGCCCGGCCCTCCGGTCCCACCCCAGCCGCCGTCGCGGAAGAAGCGGGGCATGCTCCTCGCGCTGCTGCTGCTCCTGGTGGCCGCGATGCTCGGTGCCGCCGGGGCGCTGGTGATCGTGCTCAACAACAACGACGACGACAAGGACGAGGACTCCGGCGCGCCGGTGACCCTCGAGCCCGTCGAGTCGCCCGGCGCGTCGCCGTTCGTCACCGGCAGCGCCGTGACGACGATCCCGCTGTCGTCAGCCGCCGTCGACGCGGCCGATGCGATCACCGCCGACCTCGAGGTCGACGACGAGACCGGCGGCCGGGTCGCGGCCGGCACCGAGCCCGGCCTCTACGGCGGCACCATGGACGAGCAGTCGTGCGACCCGTTCGACCTCGCCGACTTCCTGGAGACCGAGCCGGAGAAGGCGGCCGCCTGGGCGGGCGTGCTCGGGGTCGACGTCGCCGGCATCCGCGCCTACATCGAGAACCTCACCCCGGTCCTGCTGACGGCCGACACCTGGGTCACCAACCACGGGTTCGAGGAGGGCCAGGCGGCGCCGTTCCAGTCCGTCCTGCAGGCCGGTACGGCGGTGCTGATCGACGAGCACGGCGTCCCGCGGGTCCGCTGCTTCTGCGGCAACCCGCTCACCGAGCCCGAGACCGACGACTACACCCTGGAGTCGACCGAGGGCGAGGCCTGGGACGACTACGAGCCCGACGGCGTCCGGCTGGTCGAGGGCAGCGACGAGACCCTCGAGACCCTGACCCTGCTCGACGCCGAGACCGGCGACCAGTTCGACCGGGGGCTCGGCCCCGGCCAGACCGGCGCCGTCCAGGCGACGCTGCGCTGGACCGGCTCGGCCGACATGGACCTGCACGTGATCGACGCCAACGGCGACGAGATCTACTTCGCGGCGTCGACCAGCGAGTCCGGTGGCGAGCTCGACCTCGACAAGATCCCGGGCTGCGGGGGCACCGACCTGGGTCCGCACACCGAGAACATCTTCTGGGAGGACGAGGCGCCGCCCGGTGAGTACACGGTCTGGGTGCTCGACTACTCCTCCTGCGGGGAGTCGACCGAGTTCAGCCTCCAGGTCGTCGTCGGCGGCACCACCGTCGTCTCGGAGACGGAGACCTTGTCGACCGACTACACCGAGGGGACGCGCTACACGTTCGACGTGTACTAGACGGCACCAGTCGGTGTCTCGTCGGACCGGAAGGCGACGACGTCGCCGACCACGGCGACCAGGACCCGGTCACCCGGCGCCGGCACCGAGGTGGCCGGGGTGCGGGCTGAAAGCTCCTCGCCGGAGTCGAGGCGCACCCGGACGGTGGCGTCGTGGCCGTAGAAGCTGATGTCGATGACGTCGGCCGGGGCGCCGCCCCCCACCTCGTCGGCACCGGCCGGCCGGATCTGGATCTGCTCGGCGCGGACGGCGAGCCGCACCCGGCCCGGACCGGTCGGTGCCCGGAGCGGGAGGACGCCCAGCGCGCACTCCGCCCGGGCGCCGTCCTCGACGTTGCCGTCGAGCAGCGAGGCGTGGCCGAGGAAGGCAGCGACCCGCGGGTCTGCCGGCGTGAGGTAGACGGTGGTGGGGGAGCCGACCTGGAGGAACGCGCCGTCCATCATCACGGCCACCTGGTCGGCGAGCGAGAGCGCCTCGCCCTGGTCGTGGGTCACCAGCACGGCAGCGGCCTCGGCGGCCCGCAGGGCGCGGGCGACGGCCCGTCCGGTGTCCTCGCGCAGCGACGCGTCGAGCGAGGAGAACGGCTCGTCGAGGAGTACGACGCGCGGGCGCGGGGCCAGCGCCCGTGCCAGCGCGACGCGTTGCTGCTGCCCGCCCGAGAGCTCGTGGGGATAGCGGGTGGCCATCGACGCCGGCAGCTCGACAAGCTCCAGCATCTCCGCGACCACGGCGGCGCTGGAGCGCTCCGAGCGGGACAGGCCGAACGCGACGTTGCCGGCGACGCTGAGGTGGGGGAACAGCGCGCCGTCCTGAGGGACGTAGCCGAGGCCGCGGAGCCGGGCGGGGACCGCGCGCCGGCCCCCGACGACAGGAGTGCCCGCGACCGTGACGGAGCCGCCGGACGGCGTGACGAACCCGGCGATCGCCCGCAGCAGCGTGGTCTTGCCGCAGCCCGACGGGCCGAGGATCGCGGTGATGCCCTCGGCCACGACGAGGTCGAGCCCACGCAGGACCGGGGTCCGGCCGTAGCCGGCGACGAGTCCCTGGACCTCGAGCGCGGCGGTCACTTGCCGTCCCCCAGGCTCAGCCGGCCCAGCAGCCAGGTGGACGGGATCGACAGCACGACCAGGGCCAGCCCGTAGGGGGCCGCGGAGCCGTAGGCGATCGACGAGGCGTCGGACCAGAAGCGGGTCGCGAGGGTGTCGGTGCCGAGCGGCGCCAGCAGCAGGGTCGCCGTCAGCTCGGTCGCGACCGCGAGCGCGACCAGGGCGGTCGCCGCGGTCAGCCCGGGAAGCACGAGGGGCAGGGTCACCCGCCGGGCGACGGCGGGGCCGGTGCACCCGAGGTTGCGGGCGACCTCCTCGAGACCCGGCGGGACCAGCTCGAACGTCGAGCGCACGCTCACCACCGCGCGAGGCAGGTAGAGGATCGTGTAGCCGAGCAGGAGCACAGCCACAGTCTGGTACAGCGACGGCACGACCCGGATGGAGACCGTCACCAGTGCGAGCGCGATCACAATGCCGGGCATCGCGCTCGCGGTGTAGACGCTGCGCTCGATCGCGGTCGTCAGCAGCCCGCGGTGCCGGACCGCGAGCCACACGACGGGTACGGCGACCGCCGTCGCTGCCACTCCGCCGGCGAACGCCAGACCGAGGGTCGTCCAGATCGCGCTGGTCAGCTCGCCGACGTCGACCGACGTGGACGTGCCGCGCACCAGCCAGCGCAGCAGCGCCCCGATCGGCACGGCGAGAGCCCACAGCGCGAGCGCGGTCAGCGCGGCGATGACCGGGATCCGGAACCGGCCGAGCCGGATCCGGTGCGGGCGACCGCTGACGCCCGAGCCGACCCGGGCGCGGCGACGGTGCCCGCGCAGCAGCAGCTCCAGTCCCAGCAGGAGCAGGCAGAAGGTGACCAGCACGAGCGCGAGGAGGGTGGCTTCGGGGCCGTTGAAGACCGTGGCGTACTGCTGCAGGATCGCCGTCGTCAGGGTCGGGTAGTTGAGCAGCTGGAGGGCGCCGTACTCCGCCAGCAGGTGCAGGCCCACCAGCAGCGCGCCGCCGAGCACCGCCGGACTGATCGCCGGCAGCGTCACCCGCGTGAAGACGCTCCACCCGCTGCGGCCGAGCGAGGTCGCCACCTCCTCCACCGCCGGGTCGAGCCGGCGGAGGGCCGCGACGGTCGGCAGGTAGACCAGCGGGTAGTAGGACAGCGTCACCACCATCACCGCACCCGGGAACGACTGCACGGCGTGCGTCGTCGACACCCAGCCGTAGCCGTTCACGAACGCCGGCACGGCGAGCGGCGCGCACAGCAGTCCGTGCCACCAGCCGCGGCCAGCCAGGTCGGTGCGCTCGACGACCCAGGCGCCGGCCACCCCGAGGACGGTGCTGGCCGCGACGCCCGCGACCAGCAGCCGCACGGTGTTCCAGAGGAGCTCGCCGATCCGCGGCCGCCACAGGAAGTCGCGGGCCTCGCTGGGGCCCAGCTCGGCGGTGGTCCACAGGACGTAGCCGAGCGGCACCAGGGTCAGCCCCGCGATCGCCAGCCCGGCGAGGAGCAGCACGGGTGAGGCGCCCCCGGCCAGCTGCCGGGGGCGGGTCGCGGCGCTCGGGGGCGCGGTGAGCGTGGAGCTCAGAGGAAGCCGACCTCCGTCATCAGGTCGACGACCGCCTCCGAGTCGAGGTCCGACACGTTGACCACGGGGGGCTCGAGCTCGCTGAACGGCTTGACGCCCTGCTCCAGCTCGATGTCCGGGTTGAGCGGGTACTCCAGCGCGTAGCTGTCGGCCAGGATCTGCTGACCCTCCTCACCGACGAGGAACTCCAGGAACTCGCGGGCCTCGTCCTTCATGTCGCTCGACTCGAGGATGCCGGCGCCGGACACGCTCAGGAAGGCGCCCGGGTCCTGGTCGGTGAAGTAGTACTGGGCGCTGTCGTCGCTGAGGTCGCCGCCCTCGGCCCGGTCGCGCTCCCAGTAGTAGTGGTAGACGATGCCGACCTCGGACTCGCCGGAGTCGACGGACTCGAGGACCACGTTGTTGCCGTCGTAGACGGTGCCGTTCTCCTTGATGCCCTCGAGCCAGGCGCGGGTGGCCTCCTCGCCCTCGAGCTCGAGGATCCCGGCCACGATCGCCTGGAAGTCGGCGCCGGCGGGCGAGAAGGAGATCCGGCCGGCCCACTCCGGGTCGGCGAGGTCCAGGATCGACGCGGGCAGCTCGGAGGCGTCGACCTGGTCGGTGTTGTAGACGAGCACCGTCGAGCGGGCCACGAAACCGGTCCACAGCCCGCTGCGGGGACGGTACTGCTCCGGGATCACCTCGAGCACCGACGCCGGGAGCTCCTCGAACAGGCCGGCCTTCTCGACCTGCGACATCGCGGGCGAGTTCTCGGTCAGGAACACGTCGGCGTCCGACGCGTCACCCTCCTGGACGAGCTGGTTGGACAGCTCGAGGTCCTTGCCGTTGCGCAGCTCAACCTCGATCCCGGTGGCGTCCTCGAACGCGGGCGCGATCTCCTCGAGCAACTGCTCGTGCTGGGCGTTGTAGATGACCAGCTTGGGCTCGTCCTCGCCGCACGCGGCGAGGAGGGGGAGGGTGAGTGCCAGCGCGGCGAGACCGAGCGCGGGACGGGTGAGGCTCATCTGATTCCTTGCTTGTGCTGTCGGGCGGAGGCTACTGGGGGGCGAGCCGCCACCGGTGACGGCGGCCCAGGTCCGAGATGCGGTCGACCAGTCGCCAGACGACGATGCCGACCACGAGCGAGGCGAGCAGGCCGCCGAGCGGCCAGTGGTGCTCGAGGTGGGGGTAGACCTGCCAGTGGGTCAGGTAGACGAAGAGCGAGGCGCCGGCGACCTGGCCGACGACGCCGACGAGGGCCCGGGGGAGCGGCACCGTCGGGACCCACACGAGCGCGAGCAGGCCGACGGCGATCGTCGCCTCGCGGACCGGGTCGTCGCAGAACCCGTGCACGCCGGCGAGGAGCAGTGCGGACAGGAGCAGTCGGTGACCGGCGTGGCGCGCCCGGGTGGCCGCCCAGCCGCCAGCGAACAGCCACGCCAGGAAGACGGAGGAGTGGATGAGGTCGCCGTCGTAGCCCGTCGCGGTCGCCCAGAACCGCGGGACCAGGCCGGCGGCGACGAGAGCCACGGCGAACCAGTACGGCGAGCGCCGCTCCCACGCCGCGACCCGGGCGAAGGCCGTGAGCGCCCCGGCGCCGACCAGGAGGTAGACCAGCACCTCGATGAACCAGAAGTGCCACTGCGGTTCCTGCCAGGTGCGCGAGCCGAGGGCGTCGTTGAGCAGCAGGACGTTGCGCCAGCCGTACTGGTCGCTGACCAGGCAGACCGCCAGCACCCACAGCGAGGTCGGGACGGCGATCCGGCCGATGGAGCGGGCGAGGTTGCGCCGGCGCTCCGACCGGTCGGTGCCGGCCAGGTGGAACCGAGCGAAGCTCGCGCCGGCGACGGCCAGCAGGACGTGGGCGCCCCCGAGCAGCACGAACAGGTTGGTGTGGCTGCCGACGATCATCACGATCGCCGCGGCCCGCAGCACGATGCCGGTGTCGAGCCGGACCCACCGTGGACGCCGGCTCCCGGTGGCGCGGGGGGCGCCGGCCGCGAGGTCGGCGATCGTGCGGTCCGGCCAGTCGGACGGCAGTGGCCCGAGGCGGCGCTCGAGGCGCAGCGAGAGCTCGACGTACGACAAGGAGTCGCCGCCGAGCCCGGTGAACGTGTCGGCCGGGCTCACCGGGTGCCGACCGAGGACGGCGCCGTACAACGCCGTCAGCGACGCCGTGGTCGACACCTCGGGAGCGTCGGCGCGGGAGCCCTCGAGGCGGGCGACCGCGACCTGGTCGACCTTGCCGTTGGCCAGGCGCGGCACCTCCGGCACGGGCACGACCGCGATCGCGTGGTCGGGCAGGCCGGTCGCCGCCGCGGCGGTCCGGGCGACCTCGGCGACGGCCTGCGGGTCGGGTTCGCCGGCGAGCGCCACGACCAACCGGGTGGCGTCGGGGGACTCCGCGCAGGCGACCTCGTGGTCGTCGAGGGCCAGCAGGTTCTCGACGCGGTCGAGGTCGAGCCGCTGGCCGAACAGCTTGGCGAAGCGGGCGCGGCGGCCGACGACCTCGAACAGCCCCGCGTCGTTCTGGCGGGCGAGGTCGCCCGTGCGCAGTTCCGTGAGCTCGGGCCCGCGGGCCAGGTCGGAGGCGGCGTGGGCGTAGCCCATCATCACGTTCGGGCCGGTGTAGACGAGCTCGCCGACACCCGGGTGCCCGACCACACCGTCGACCGGCTCGATGCTCAGCGCGCCGCCGGGGATCGCGACGCCGATCGCAGCCGGGTGGCGCTCGGCCAGTGCAGGCGGCAGGTAGGCCATTCGGGCGGTCGCCTCGGTCTGCCCGTACATCACGAACAGCTCCCAGCCCTCGCGACGACCGCGCTCCGCGACCGCGCGGACCCGCTCGGGCGCGAGCCGGCCGCCGGCCTGGGTGGCCCGGCGCAGGGTGGGCAGGTCCGGCCACCCGGCGGCGTCGAGGAGGTCGAAGGTGTAGGGCACTCCGGCGAACGACGTCGCGCCGGTGGCGCGGGCCAGGTCCCACAGCACGGGCTCGGCGACGGACCGGTCGGTCAGCACGACGGCGGCGCCGACGCTGAGGTGGCTGTGCAGGACGGAGAGGCCGTAGCAGTAGTCGAGCGGGAGCGTCGTGATCGCGCGGTCGTCCGGCGTGAGACCGAGGTACGACGCGATCGCGCTCGCGTTGCTGTCGAGGTTGGAGCGTGAGAGCCGGACCAGCTTGGGCGACCCGGTGGACCCCGACGTGCTGAGCAGCAGCCGCAGGTCGGGGTGCAGCTCCGGCTCGGGCCGCCCGGTGGGGGCGAACCGGCCGTCGTCCCAGGCCCAGGTGGCGCCGTAGGCGCGCGGCAGGACCTGGTCTCGCGACGCCAGCACGGCGTGCCCCCAGCTGAGCGCGGCCAGGTAGGCGACGACGAACTCGACCGTCGGTGCCGGCGTGAGGCCGACCAGCTGCTGGGTGGCCGGGAGCCCGGCCTCGGCCTGCGCCACGAGCGCGGCCAGGTCGTCGTACGTCAGCGTCCCGGTGGCCGCGATCAGTGCCGGCCGCCCGCCGTGCCGCGCCAGGTCGGCTGCGAACCCGACGCCTGCACGTCGGGTCGCGCGCTCGCGCACAGGCGCGGGAAGCGGGGGTGTCACCCGCTCAATATAAGGCTAGCCATACCAATGTTAGGCATCGCTCACCAAACTGCCCCGGTGATCCCCGACACGTTGCCCCCGAGCGGGAGCCGCCCGGCGGCGAGGGGCTACACGGCGGTCAGGCGGAAGACCGGGATCACCCGGTCGGTGCGCTCGGCGTACTTGTCGAAGTTGGGCCACAGCGCCCGCATCGTCTCCCAGGCGCGGTCGCGCTCCTCGCCGAGCATCTCGCGCCAGCTGACCGTGATGTCCCGGCGCTGGTAGCGGATGGTCACCGTGTCGGCCGCACGGAGGTTGGCGACCCAGATCGGCGGCTTGGGTGCGCCGAAGTACGACCCGGCGATGAGCCACTCGTCGCCGTCCGGGACGGTGAGCAGGTTCGTCGACCGCGGGATGCCGCTCTTGCGGCCCGGGACGGTGAGCACCAGGTTCGGCAGGCCGGCGACGTCGAGGATGCCGTAGCGGTTGCGGGTGACCTTGTGGACCAGGTTGTCGGTCCAGACGATCTGGGGGAGCAGCTTCGGCATCCAGGAGATGGAGCCGATCTTGATCGCGACCGGTGTGAGCAGACCCATGCCCGAAAGGTACTGAACCGCGGGCGACTCCGGCAGCCGAGGAGTCACATGAGCGGCACATGAGAGTCTCATCGACGTCTCATCCGGCGTTCCTAGCGTCGTCGACGTGACCGAACTCCGCCGCTCCCTCCTGCTCGCCGCGTCCGTCTCCATGAGCCTGTTCCTGCTGCTCGGCGTCGCCGCCAACCAGGGCGCGCTCGGGACCGCCCAGCTGGACAGCCCCAGCGCCGGGATCCGGGCGTGGTCCGCCCAGCGTCCGTGGCTGGAGGACTCGCTCTTCCTCGTCGAGCGGCTGTTCGCGACCCAGGGCCTGACCGTCCTGACGCTGGTCCTGGTCGGCTTCCTGTTGCTCCGTCGGCAGTTCCGGGCCGGTCTGCTCGTCCTGGTCGTGATGCTGGCGGCCCGGGAGCTCAGCCAGTACACCAAGGAGCTGTTCGGCCGCGACCGGCCGGTCTGGCAGGACACGGACTTCCTGCACCACGCCAGCTCCTACCCCTCGGGCCACGCCACCGGCGTCGCTGCGTTCGGCGGGCTCGTGATCGTGCTGGCCGTCCTGGGGGCCCGCAGCCGGGCCAACCTCCGGCCCGTCGCCGCGGTGGTCACCGTGGTCGTGCTGATCGTGTGCGCCGACCGACTGCTGCTCGGCCGGCACTACCCCACCGACCTCGTCGGCGGTGTCCTGCTCGCCACCTCGCTCGTCCTGGTCGGTACGGCGCTCGTCGCCCCGCTGCTGCCCGCGCGGGAAAACAGCGAAGGGACGTCACCCGTCGAGGTGACGCCCCTTGCCGAGGACGAGCGGGTGCTCAGCCGATCTGCATGACCTGCGTGCCGCCGGCGAACTTGTCGTGCCAGCCCTGGTGCCGCGGCTGGTCGCTGTTGAGGGTGATGGCGATGTAGACCATCGCCGCGAGCGGAGCCGCCCAGCCCAGGAAGAACCACCCGATGAACGGGATGATGCTGAGGACGCCGAGCGCGGAGTAGACGTTGCGCTTCACGGCCTGCTGCATCGTCGGGTTGCTCGCACCGTCGGGACCGAACGTGCGCAGCTTCATGATCATCTTGCCCACCGTCTGACCGCGGCTGGACTCCAGGAAGGCGAAGTAGCCGAGGTAGAGCGCGGCCTGCAGGATGGCCGTGAGCGTGTAGAAGATGAAGTACTCGCCGAACGAGTTGCTGAAGCCCGTGTAGATGATCGCGCTCAGGACGATGTAGATCGGCACGTAGACGACACCGAGGAGCACGTGGTCGATCAGGCGGGCGAGGAACCGGTTGAGGAGCTCACCGGGGCGCGGGACGCCCGCGGGCTGTCCACCCGGGAAGCCGCCACCGCCGGGGAAGCCGCCACCACCCGGCGGAGGGGTCGGCGGGCCCGGAGGTCCGGGAGGCGGGGTCGGAGGGCCGGGAGGTTGCGGTGGCATCGACATGCTGTGTGCTCCTTCGAGAGGGCGGGGGGACGTCGGTGGGTCAGGGACGCACCGAGGAATTGCGCCAAGCCTAAGGATGACTGACAGCGGGGCGAATAGGGGCCATCCGCCGGTTTTGGGTTTCGGCGCGTTTCTCCCGCTCGGCGCGCAGTTCCCCGGCGCCGCCGGCGGTTGCTAGCGTGGCCGGACCGTGACCCACCTTCGCCGTGCGCTCGCCGTCCTCGCGGTCCCGCTGCTCCTGGTCGCCGCCTGCGCGGAGGGCGACCGTCCTGCCGACGAGCCCGACGCGTCCGACGAGTCCTCCGGCTCGGCTCCCGCCGGTGAGGTGGACTACCCGGACGATGGCCTCGACCTCGTCGGTCTCCCCGAGCTTCCGGGGGTCTACGAGCGCGCGCTGCAGACCTACATCGACTTCGAGCGCGGCCGGCGCCTGGCGGCCCGGACGGGCGAGGTCGGCAGGCTGCTGTCGTTCAACGCCACCGCCTCGGTGGTGGATCCCTACCGGGAGGCGCTCGCGGCGTACGCCGACCGCGGCACGTACGGCGGCGACGTCGTGATCGAGTTCCTCGACGTCCGGCCCCGCGACAGCGTCCTCCGGCTCGACCTCTGCGTCGACGCGACCGCGCTCGTCGTCCCCGACGGTGCGCCGACCCAGCTGGGCGAGGCGACCCGCGGGCCCCAGCGGATCGAGGTCACCAACCTCGTCGGACCGTGGCGGGTCACCCGGGCCGAGCCCGTCGACGGGTCCTGCTGAGCGCTGGCCCGGGGCCCAGGGGGGTTTGGTCGCCGGGGCGTCGGGTAGCACAAGTGAGGGGAGCAAGCTCGGTATTTCTCATGGGGTGACGATGCTGATCACGACGAGTGACGAGGACCAGGGCCTCGACGTGTCCGAACGCGAGGTCATCGACGACCTGGTCACGCGGGCGCGGGCGTTGAGCCAGGACTCGGACCCGGAGTCGTTGATCGCGTGGGGAGCCGCGCTCGCCCGGTACCAGCACGACGACGCCCTCTCGGCGGCCGTCTTCGAGCAGCTCGGTGCGGAGGAGACCGCGCGGCTGCTGCGGCTGACCGGCTTCGCCGCGGACCGTTCCCAGACCTACCCCGAGGAGATGCGGGCGACGCTCGAGGCCTTCAAGACGGCGCTCGCGTCCGGGTCGGCCAAGATGGCCGATGCCGCCGACTTCGCCTCCGAGCTCGGGCGCTGGCTGCTTCCGACCGAGCTGACGGAGGAGGAGAACGCCGGCCTGGTCGCCAACGGCGGGCTGCCGCTCACCGGTCCTGCGGTCCTCGCGCAGATCCTGCGCGGCACCACGCTCGCGCCCGGGTTCGTGGCCGGCCTCGCCGACCGGATCGCCCACTTCGAGCGGTCCGGCGCGGCCGACCCGGTCGAGTACTACCGACTCATGACGCCCACCCGCGTCGACGACTACCGACCGTGGAACATCGCGGCGCTGGTCTCCCAGCAGCTCCGCCGTCGCTAGCCCAGCTCCCCACCCGGGTCGAGTCGCGGACCGGGTCTATCACGTTCGGCCCGGCAGGGGTTGGATGGTCGGGTGAGCAACGAGGAGGCGCGGCCGGACGAGCTGGTGTGCACGGGGGCCGAGGCGCAGGGCGTGGAGATCATGACGCCGCGGGAGGTCCCGCTCGGCGGACAGCGGGCGATGACCGTACGACGGACCCTGCCCCAGCGGCACCGGAGCCTGGTCGGGGCGTGGTGCTTCCTCGACCACTACGGGCCGGACCTGGTCGCGGAGTCGGGTGGCATGAGCGTGGCACCCCACCCGCACACCGGGCTGCAGACCGTGAGCTGGCTCTTCGAGGGCGAGATCGAGCACCGCGACAGCGCCGGCAACCACGCGCAGGTGCGGCCGGGCGAGGTGAACCTGATGACCGCCGGCCGGGGGCTCAGCCACTCGGAGGTCTCGACCGCGACGACGACCACGCTGCACGGCGCCCAGCTGTGGGTCGCGCTCCCCGAGGCGAGCCGCCACACCGACCCGGGGTTCGAGCACTACGCGCCACCGGAGGTGGCGGGCGACGGCTGGCGCGGCCGGGTGTTCCTCGGCTCGCTGCTGGGCGAGACCTCCCCGGTGGCGACGTACTCGCCGCTGGTCGGGGCGGAGCTGGTGCTCGACCCCGACGTGATCGTGCCGCTCGAGGTCGACCCCTCCTTCGAGCACGGCGTGCTGGTCGACCTGGGCTCGGTGACGGTCGACGGGGCCACCGCCAAGGCGTCCGACCTCGCCTACCTCCCTCCCGGTGACGGGACGATCGCCCTGGTCGCCGGCGACGAGGGCGCGCGGGTCCTGGTCCTCGGCGGCACGCCGTTCGACGAGTCGATCGTGATGTGGTGGAACTTCGTCGGCCGCACCCACGAGGAGGTCGTGGCGTTCCGCGCCGAGTGGCAGGAGCAGATCACGCGCGACGGTGCGGTCATCGCCGACTCGTCCGACGTCGCCGACGGACGGTTCGGCGTCGTCGCCGGCGACCACCTCCGCCCGATCCCCGCCCCGGAGCTGCCCAAGGCCCGCCTGAAGGAGCGCCGCTGAGCCCGTCGGTGCCAGCAGGCATGATGATCGCCCATGGGAGCGGTCATCGGTGAGGACGGCGTCGCCCGCTGCGTGTGGGCCGGCGGTCCCGGACCCATGCGCGACTACCACGACGTCGAGTGGGGACGGCCGGTCGCGGGGGAGTCGGCGTACTTCGAGCGGATGACCCTCGAGGCGTTCCAGTCCGGGCTCTCGTGGGCGACCATCCTGGCCAAGCGTCCGGCGTTCCGCGAGGTCTTCGCGGGCTTCGACGCCGCGGCGGTGGCCGGCTTCGACGACACCGACGTCGAGCGGCTGATGGCCGACGCCCGCATCGTCCGCAACCGCAGCAAGATCCTGGCCACCCTCCAGAACGCCCGGGCCACCCTCGCCCTCCGGGAGCACGACGGGCTCGAGCAGCTGATCCTCGGCTTCGCTCCCGCTGCGCCGCCCGCTGTCGACGCCACCACGTCGGCCGAGTCGGTGGCCCTGGCGAAGGAGCTCAAGCGACGGGGGTTCGCCTTCGTCGGCCCGACCACCGCGTTCGCGCTGATGCAGGCGGTCGGGCTGTTCGACCCGCACGTCCCGGGCTGCCACCGGCGGGCGACCGCGTGATCCTCGGCCTGACCTGGCTGATCGCCTTCCAGCTCCTCGGGGAGGTCACGGTCCGCCTGCTCGACGTCGCGGTGCCGGGGCCGGTCGTCGGGATGCTCTACCTGTTCGTCTTCCTGCGCCTCCGGCGGCCGGCGGCGGACGCGCCGGTGGTGCGCGCCGGCTCGGGGCTGCTGCGCCACCTCCAGCTGTTCTTCGTCCCCGCCGGAGTCGGGATGGTCGCCTACCTCGGCGTGCTGGGCGACGACTGGCTCCCGATCGCCGGCGCGATGGTGGGCTCGTGGTTCCTCGGCCTCGTCGTCGTCGGCTGGACGGCCGTCGGCCTCGAGCGGTTGCTGGGCCAGCCCCGCGACGACCAGCCGCTGGAGGCCCGATGACCGGGCCGCTGCTCGTCCCGCTGGTGGGGGCCGCCGACACCCTGCTCGAGGTCGCCCGGTCCCCGTTGGGGCTGCTCGGCGTGACCCTGGGCGGCTACCAGGCGGGCCGGTGGCTGCAGCGCCGCGCCCGCGACCATGCGGCCGTCCAGCCGGTGCTGGTCGCCATCGTCGTGGCGGGTCTCGCGATCACCCTGCTCGACGTCGACTACGCGGACTACCGCTCGGCGACGGAGCTGATCGCCTTCTGGCTCGGCCCGGCGACGGTGGCGCTCGCGATCCCGCTGCACAGCCAGGCCGACCGGCTGCGCGGCTTCGTCGTACCTCTGCTCGTCGCGGTCGCCCTCGGCGCCGCGGTCTCGATCACCAGCGCGGTGTTCCTCGCCCGCTGGCTGGGTGCGGGCGAGACGCTCGAGAAGACGCTGTCGACCAAGGCGGCGACGACCCCGGTCGCGATCGGCCTGACCGAGTCGCTCGGCGGGATCCCGTCGCTGGCCGCGGTCTTCGCGATCTCGATCGGCATCTTCAGCGCGATCGTCGGCCCGGCCACCCTGAACCTGCTCCGCATCCGCGACCGACGCGCCCGCGGCCTGGCCATGGGAGCCGTGTCCCACGGCGTGGGCGCCTCCCGGATGCTGCGCGAGCACGAGACCGAGGGCGCGTTCGCCGGACTCGCGATGGGGCTCTCGGCGCTGGCGATCAGCCTGCTGCTGCCGCTGCTCGCCCTCTGGTTGTTCTGACGCGACCGCTGGTCGGGAAGGCGCTACGGTGCCTTCCATGAGTCGCGTGCACGCCTTCTCCGACGACGCTCTCGGCGACCTCGACGCGGTCGGGATCGTCGAGCACCTCCAGGCCGGCAAGGTCTCCGTGCAGGAGGTCGTGGAGGCGGCCATCACCCGCACCGAGCAGGTCGCCGACGATCTCGGTGCGGTCGCCTACGCGGACTACCAGCGGGCGCGGCGGGAGGCGCGCAATCCGCGCGGAGGCTACTTCGCGGGCGTGCCGACGTTCGTCAAGGACAACGTCGACGTCGCCGGCATGCCGACGATGGAGGGCACCGACGCGTGGACGCCGTACATCGCGAAGAAGGACGGCGACTTCGCGCGCATGTACCTCGCGACCGGCCTGATCCCGCTCGGCAAGACCCGGCTGTCGGAGTACGGCTTCAGCGCCAGCTGCGAGCACCCGCGGCTCGGGCCGGTCCGCACGCCCTGGCACGTCGACCACACCGCGGGCGCCTCGAGCGCCGGCTCGGCGGCGCTGGTCGCTGCGGGCGCGGTGCCGCTGGCCCACGCCAACGACGGCGGCGGCTCGATCCGGATCCCGGCGGCGGTCAACGGCCTGGTCGGGCTCAAGCCGAGCCGGGGCCGGCTCGCGCAGGACGCCGCGATGCGGCAGATGCCGGTCCGGATCGTCTCCG
>NZ_JACEHF010000106.1 GCF_014180685.1 Nocardioides pelophilus
CTCGGCTGCACCGGCTGCGGGCGAGGCTGCGCGTGGAGTACCTGCTGGCCGACGAGTCCGAGCCGCCCACCGAGCGGTGCCGGCCGGTGCTGCTCGCGTTCTCCGCGCGGGACCGGCGCCGCCAGCGGGCCGTGGACTCCGACGGGCACCGCCTGGAGTGCGACTTCTGCGCCCGCGTGGCGGAGCCGCTCCTGGAGCTGGACGAGGAGCGGGCGACCGACGTACGCGTGCCGTTGCGCCTCGCCGCCGACATCGTCGCCGCCCGCCGCGCCGTCCGCCAGGTCGCGCGCGACGCCGGCCTGACCCGGGCGGACCGGACGGTCATGGCCACCGGCGTCTCCGAGATCGCGCGCAACGTGGTGAGCTTCGCCGACCACGGCGAGCTCCTGGTCGAGCAGGTCTCGGGATCGGCCCGCACCGGTGTCCGGGTGACCGTTCGCGACGCAGGCCCGGGGATCCTCGACGTCGAGCAGGCGATGTCAGCACGGTTCAGCACCGGCGACGGTCTCGGCCTCGGGTTGCCCGGGACCCGGCGGCTGATGGACGAGTTCGACCTCGTGACCCGACCGGGTCGAGGCACGACGGTGACGATGACCAAGTGGGGTCCGCGCACGGGCGCCGACCGGACGAAGCGGCCCCGCGCGTTGATGCGGTCGGCCTGACATGACCGACCGGGTCGAGAGCATGCGGAGGGACTACCGGGCGGCGTTCCTCGGCTACGTCGCCGGCGGTGCCGAAGGGCCGCTCGCCCTGGCCTACGAGCTCGGCCGCGCCGCCGTGGCGGAGCGGACGAACGTGCTCGTGCTCGGGCAGATCCACCACGAGATCCTCGGCGAGGTGCTGCGTACCGCCTCGCCGGAGGAGGTCGCGGTGATCGTCGATCGGGCGGGTGAGTTCCTGGGCGAGGTGCTCGCCGCCGTCGACCTGATGCAGCGGTCGCTGGCCAAGGAATGAGCGGTGCGTGCGTCATGCACGCGCGCCGTCGGGCTCTTCATCCATGGAGCCCGGAGATCCCGGGCTCCGAACACCAGGAGGAAGTCCATGATCTGGATGAAGCTCATGGCGGCAGCCACTGCCGTCGCCCTCGGGGGCGCGGTCGCCGCGCTGCCCACGTCACCGGCCTCGGCCGCGCCCGTCACGGCTGCGACCGCCCAGGCCCCCCTGCCCAGCGATGCGACGCTGCCGGTCGTCGGCACCCTCCAGGACGGCACCGCGTTCACCGGCGAGCTCAGCAACCTCACCACCGACGTCGTGGGCGACGTCGTGCAGCTCAGCGGCACGATCACCGGCACCGGCCTGCCCACCGGTGGGGCGTCGTTCACCGCCCCGATCCAGGAGCTGACGACCGCCGGCACCGATGGACCGGGCAGCCGCGCCGGGTGCAGCATCCTCAACCTCGACCTCGGGCCGCTGAACCTGGACCTGCTGGGCCTGGTCGTCGACCTGTCCGCGATCAGCCTCGACGTCACCGCGGTGCCCGGGGCCGGCAACCTGCTCGGCAACCTCCTGTGCGCGGTCGCGGGCCTGCTCGACAACCCGGCCGGGGGCCCGCTCGCCGGCATCGCCAACCTGCTGGAGCGGCTGCTGGACGCGCTCGGCCTGGGTGCCTGACCGACCCGTCACCAGCTCGCCGGGAAATGGCGCCGACCCGGCTCGAAGTTCGAGCCGGGTCGGCACTTTCGGCGGCGGGTCGTCGTGGTCAGACGCCGGACGCGACCAGCTCCTTGTCGTGGTCGGTCCGGATGACCGGGATCGAGTCCCGCTCCAGCGAGGTGCCCTCGACGTCGACGTTCGGCAGGACCCGGTCCAGCCACGCCGGCAGCCACCAGGCCTTCTCGCCGAGCAGGTAGAGCACGGCCGGGATCAGCGCCATCCGGACGATGAAGGCGTCGAAGAGGATCGATGCGGCGAGCGCGAAGCCCATCGACTTCACGACGGCGTCGTCCTCGAGCATGAAGCCGGCGAACACGGCGATCATGATCGTCGCGGCCGCCACCACCACCCGGGCGCTGTTGCGGAAGCCGTCGACGACGGCCTCGCGGGTGGAGAGGCCGTGCACGTGGGCCTCCCGCATCCGGGTCACGAGGAACACCTGGTAGTCCATGGCCAGGCCGAACACCATGCCGATCAGGAAGATCGGCATGAAGCTCACGATCGGCTGGCCCTCGAAGATGCCGAGCGCGCCCTCCTGGAAAACCGCGACCGTCGCGCCGAGGGTGGCGAGCACGGAGAGCAGGAAGCCCAGGGTCGCGGTGAGCGGCACCAGGATCGAGCGGAACACCAGCACCAGCAGGATGAACGCCAGCCCGACCACGACGGTCAGGTAGATCGGCAGGGCGCTGGTGAGCCGGTCGGACACGTCGGTGGTGATCGCGGTCAGACCGGTGACGCCGGTCGTCGTACCGGTCGCCTCCTCGATGTCGGACTGGCCGTCGCGCAGCGCCTCGAGCAGGTCGAGCGTGGCGGGGTCGTCGGGACCTGACTCGGGGGTCACCTGGACCATGGCGCCGGTGCCGGCCTCGTTGGTGGCCACCAGGGTCGCGTCAGCGACGTCGTCCTGGTCGGCCGCCCACGTGGCGACCTCCTCGAACGCGGCCTGGCGCTCGCCGTCGTCGGCGATGCCGCGACCGTCGACGACCACCAGCAGCGGACCCTCGCGGCCGGGGCCGAACGCCTCGGCGATCAGGTCGGACGCCTGGCGACGGGTGGTGTCGGTCGGCGCGGTGCTGTCGGTCGGGAAGGCGAGGTACATCTGGCCGATCGGGATCGCCAGCGCGCCGAGACCGATCACGATGACGGCCACGAACGCGATCGGCGCGCGACCGACCAGGCGGCCCCAGCGGACGCCGTTGTTGATGACCAGGCCGTGCTCGTCGCGCCGGATCTTCTCCTCCCGGATCCGGCCGCGGAACGTCCACGACTTCAGCATCCCGAGGATCGCCGGCAGCAGGGTGAGCGCCACCAGCACCGCGATCAGCACGGTCGCGGCGGCGGCCAGACCCATCGCGGTCAGGAACGGGATCCGGACGACGGCGAGCGCCGACAGCGCGATGAGCACGGTCAGGCCGGCGAACACGACGGCCGAGCCCGCCGTACCGACCGCGATGCCGGCGGCGTGCTGGCGGTCGTCGGTGTGGTGTAGCTCGGAGCGGTAGCGGGCGAGGATGAACAGCGTGTAGTCGATGCCGACCGCGAGGCCGATCATCGTGGCCAGCATCGGCGTGCTGGTGCCGATGTCGGTGATCGCGGTCATCGCTGTGATGCCCGTCATGCCGAGGGCGACGCCGAAGATCGCGGTGATGATCGGCATGCCCGCGGCGATGGCGGAGCCGAACGTCAGCAGCAGTACGACGAGCGCGATGCCGATGCCGATCAGCTCGGCGGCGCCGCCCGGCGGCGACATCGACTGCATGCCGGGGCCGTTGGCCTCGACGACGAAGCCGTCACCCGAGTGCTCGGCGAAGAGCTCCTCGGCCGCCTCGATGGTGCCGGGCTCGATGTCGGAGGGGGAGTCGACGTCCCACTCGAACGACAGGGTGCCGATCCGGCCGTCCTCCGAGAGCGGGCTGAACGCCGGCGGAGCGTTGGCCGCCGCGACGTTCGGGTCGACCAGGCCCGGGTTGTCCTCCGGTGCGTCGCTCATCTGCGGCAGTGACGGGATCGCGGCGATCAGGTCGGCGACCGCGTCGGCGTACGGCTTCTCCTCGAGGGTGTGGCCCTCCGGCGCGGCGACGACCACGGTGACCGTGGCGTCGTCGAACGCGTCGCCGGCCTCCGGGAACAGCTCCTGCTGCAGATCGGCGGCCGCCTCCGAGGGGATCCCGGGGATCGTGAACTCGTCGGACATCGGCTTGGAGAACGCCGCGGCGACGCTGCCGAGCACGACTGCGAAGAGCAGCCAGCCGGCGATGAAGAGCGGCCACCGCCGGTAGGCGGTCGCGCCGAGGCGGTAGAGCAAGCGGGCCATGGGGGTCTCCTGGGTCCTGGGTGGGTTCGAGGTCGCTGGTCGCCGGGTCGCGGCGCTCAGCTGTTGAGTACGGCGCGGGCGTCGCCGACCGCGTCGTCGATGAGATCGGGAAGGGGCCGGGCGAGGTCGACGTCGGAGCGCTCGAGCACCGAGTCGACGATGGTGATCAGCAGCTGGACGAGCAGCCGCGCGCGGTGGGCGCCGTACTGCTCGCCCTCGCGCTGGAGGATCATCTCGATGGCGTCGTCGGTGATCACCTCGAACCGCTGGTGGGCGATCGCGATGGCGCGCGGGTCGCTCCGCATCACGTCGCGGCGCAGCAGCATCAGCTCGGGGTCGGCGCCCTTCTCCTGCAGCGCCTCGCTGGCGATGTGCACCAGGTCGTCGAAGATCCGGCCGGTCGGGCCGCCGGCGACGAAGGCCGCGACGGTCTCCTCGGGCAGCTCGTGCTCCGGCCCGAGCACCAGGTCGGCCTTGGCGTCGAAGTAGTTGAACACCGTCCGGCGGGACACGTCGGCGGCAGCCGCCAGGTCGTCCATCGTCCAGCCGTCGAACCCGCGGTCGCGGGTCAGCTCCAGCGCGCACCACTCGAGGCGACGGGTCGTCTCGACCCGGCGTACCTCCCACTTGGTGCCTGCCACGCTCACGGGCGAGATTCTTGCACTCCAATGGGCACGAGTGCAAAACTGTGACGCCCGTCACGCGCTCCGTCGTCGAGCCGGCACAAACTCGGATGAGCCGACCCGGCGACGTCGCCTACAGTCGGCGCTCGTGTCCGCGACCGACTCCTTCCGGCGGGGCCTGCCGGTGGGGATCGTGCAGATCTCGCTCGCCGGCGTGCTGTGGGGGACGGGCGGGCTGACCCTGCAGGTGATCAGCGACCGGTCGCCGCTGTCGTTCGTCACCATCAGCGGCTACCGGATGCTGATCGCGGCAGCCGTCCTGGTCCTCGCGGTCGTCGTGCTCCGGCGGGGCGCCGAGCTGGTCGCGCTGCTGCGGGCCTCGCCCGGCCTCGCGTGCCTGGTCGGCGTCGGCACCGGCGCCTACCAGGCGCTCTACTTCGGCGCGGTGGTCGAGGTCGGGGTGACCGTGGCGACGGTGGTCAGCCTCGGGCTGGCGCCGGTGCTGCTGACGGCGGCCGAGGCGGTCCGGCACCGCCGCCATCCCGGCGGCCGCCGGCTGCTCGTGCTCGCCGCCGCGCTCGCCGGCCTGGTCCTCGTCAGCGGCGCGGCCGGCGGGGCGGCGACGGGACCCCGGCCGTGGCTGGGCGTGGCCCTCGCGGTCGCGTCCGGTACGACGTACGCCGCGACCACCGCGCTCGGACGCCCGCTCTCGCAGCGCACCGATCCGCTCGCCCTGACGACCGTGGCGACGACGGCCGGTGCCCTGGCATTGGTGCCGGCCGCGCTCGTGGTCGGCGGCCCGCTCACGACGGGCGACCCGGTGGCGCTCGGCGCCCTCGGCTACCTCGGCGTGATGACGATGGCGCTCGCCTACGGCCTGCTCTACGCGGGTCTGCGCACGACCACCAGCACGGCCGCGGTCATCGCGAGCCTGCTCGAGCCGGTGACCGCCGCGATCGTGGCGGGGCCCTTCCTCGACGAGCGGGTCGGAGCGGTCGGCGTGGTCGGCATCGTGCTGGTGCTGGCGGCGGTGGCCGGCGCCGGGCGCGAGCCGGTGGCCGAGGCCGGTCCGGCGAGCGGGCCTGCGACNAGACGATCGCCGCGGCCCGGTCGCGCAGGTGCAGCTTGGTGAAGATCCGCCCGATGTGGCTCTTGACGGTGAGCTCGGAGATCACCAGCTCGGCCGCGATCTCGCCGTTGCTCCGGCCGATCGCGATCGACCTCAGCACCTCGAGCTCGCGCGGCGTGAGCACCTCGGCCACGGGCGTGCTGGCGGGCACGTCCGGAGCGCTGCTGCGATAGCTCCGCAGCACCCGCCCGGTCACCGCCGGGTCGAGCCACGAGTCGCCCGCCGCGACCGCGCGGACGCCACGGATCAGGTCGTCGGCCGAGGAGTCCTTGAGCAGGAAGCCGGCGGCGCCCGCCCGCAGCGCGCCCGAGAGCATCTCGTCGTCGTCGAAGGTCGTGAGCACCAGGACCGGCGGCGCGTCGGGGTCGGCAGCGAGGCGGCGGGTGGCGGTGATCCCGTCGACCTGCCGCATCCGCAGGTCCATCAGGACGACGTCGACCCCGGGGTCGACCCCGGGGTCCGCCCCGGAACCCAGGTCGCCGTCTCCGTCGGAGGCCAGCGCCGCCAGCGCGCCCGGCACCTCGGCGCCGTCGGCGCACTCGGCCACGATCTCGAACCCGTCGCGGCGGCGCAGGATCCGGCGCAGGCCCGAGCGCACCAGCTCCTGGTCGTCGACCAGCAGCACCCGGATCGGGCCCGCGGTCGAGGTCTCGCTCACCGCGCTGCCCCGGTCGCCCCGGCCGCTGCGTCGGCGCGTTGCCCGAGCCGGATGTCGACCAGCCAGTCGTCGCCGTCCGGCCCCGCCTTCAGGGAGGCGCCGAGCTGCGCCGCCCGGGCGTGCATGCCGGCCAGCCCGGAGCCCAGTCCGGAGCCCAGGCCGTCGACGCGACGGGAGCGCGCCCCGTTCAGCTCGTTGCGTACGACGAGCCGGGCGCTCCCGCGGGAGACCGACAGCCGGACCTGGGCGGTGCTGCCCGGTGCGTGCTTGGCGACGTTCGCGAGCGACTCCTGCGCGATCCGGTACAGGCCGAGGCCGGTGGCATCGGCCAGCTGGGTGAGGTCGCCCCGCTCGTCGTACTCCACCCGCAGGCCGGCCTGGTCCACCTCGCGGACCAGCGCGGCGATGTCGGCCGCGCCCGGGAGCGACTGCGGGGAGCCGGCGCCGTCGGCCATCGCGCTCACGGTGCGCCGGATGTCGGTCATCGCGCGCCGGCCGATCTGCTCGGCGTCGGCGAGCGCGGCGTCGGCCTCGCCGGCCGCGGCCGCCGGGTCGGCGTCGCCGGTCGCCACGTCGCGCAGTGCATGCCGGGCGCCGGTGATGTGCAGCAGCGTGACGCTGAGGGAGTGCGCGACCAGGTCGTGGATCTCGCGGGCGATCCGCTCCCGCTCCGCCGTGGTCGCCTGCTGCCAGGTCGCCTCCCGGCGCTCGCGCTCGGCCACCAGCGCCCGCATCTGCCACAGCAGCATGGCGCCGACGACGAAGCCGACCTCCAGGAGGATGACGTGGACGGGGATGCCGACCACACCGGGGCCGGCGACGGCCGCGACGCCGAGGATGGCGTAGGCGATGCCTCCGACGGCGATGCCCGGCCGCAGTCCGTCGCGGGCCGTGATCTCGGCCGCGACGAACGCGAGCAGGCCGGGTGCCGCGTCGATCGGGGCGGTGGTGAGGTCGGGCGAGACGGAGAGCAGCCAGCCGGCGGCGGCGAGCGCGGGGAGCGAGTCGAGCCACCACGGCAGCCACCTGCCGAACCCGAGCTGCACGACGGGTGCCACCAGCACCAGCGGGATGGTGAGGAGCAGCGGGTCGGGCGTCCAGAGCGCGTCGCGGAGGACCAGCGCCATCACCACGCAGGCCAGCTGGCCGCCGAAGGAGACGACCGGCACCCACCAGGGGTACAGGATCCCGCGGGGAAGGCACTTCGCCTCGATGCGCGTGCGCACGGCATGCACGACCGACCAGCTCATGCAGTCAGCGTAGGCACCACTGTGGGCTGCGTCATCCGACCGCGGGCGCCCGCGGGACTCCTACCAGGGTCGGACTCCAAGTGCCTGCTGCCGAGCGATGTCCCGGGTGCCGGCTCCGCCTAGCGTTCTCGACACCGAAGAAGAACTTGACCGAGGACGGTGAGCACCATGACCTGGAGCGAGACCAAGCAGCGCTGGCGCGTGATGCGCGAGATCGAGGAGCTGCTCGTCGCGGACCCGACGGCCGACCTGCCCTGGACCGAGGAGCACGCCGAGCTGTTCGGCGACCGGGACCACCTGGTGACCGCGCTGCGCTACCGCTGGCAGCTCACCCGCGACGCCCAGCTCGACACCTACTCGTCCGAGCCGGCCTGGGACGAGCAGCACGGTCGGGTCGAACGACGGACGCGTGAGCTGCTCAGCATCCTGGACAGGCTGGCCGCCCGGGACCAGGGTGGGGAACGTGCCGTCGCGTAGCCCTGCCTTCTCCACGAGCCCTGCCTTCTCCACGAGCTCTGTCCTCTCCACCCCGCGCTCGTTCGTCGCGTGGTCGCTGGCCCACGGTCTCCAGCGCCGGTTCCTCCATCGGGCGGCCGGGCGGGGCGACCTGATGGCGCAGCTGGCCACGGACCCGGCGTTCTACGACGACCCCTACCCGTCGTACGAGAAGCTGCGGAGCGAAGGCCGGGTGGTGCGCAACGGCTTCGTCGCCGGGACGGTCGACCACGCGCTTGCCAACGCCATCCTGCGCAGCGACCAGTTCACCAGCAGCGCGCTCGGCGAGCTGCCCGGCCCGCTGCAGAAGCTGCACGGCCTGGTGCGCGACGCCGACACGCTCAGCCCCGTCGATCCCCCGTCGATGCTGGTGGTCGACCCGCCGATCCACACCCGCTACCGGCACCTGGTATCCCGTGCCTTCACTGCTCGCAAGATCGGGCGGATGGCCGATCGTGTGCAGGACGTCGCCAACCGGCTGCTCGACGACCTCGAGCAGGAACCCACCTTCGACCTGGTGAGTCGCTACGCCGCACAGCTCCCGGTCGCGGTGATCGCCGATCTCCTCGGCGTCCCCGACGACGAACGCAGCCAGGTCCTCGGCTGGGGCAACCACGCTGCCGTCACCCTCGATCCCGGCCTGAGCTGGAAGCAGTACCGCACCGCCGCGACAGCCCTCCGCGAGATGCACGCCTGGTTCGACCACCACCTCGACCGGCTGCGCCGCGCCCCTGGTGACGACCTGCTCAGCCAGGTGCTCCAGGATCCGGAGGCCGCCGACCTGACCAGGGACGAGCTGCACGCGATCGGGTTGCTGGTGCTGGGCGCCGGGTTCGAGACGACGGTCAACCTGATCGGCAACGCGGTCGAGCTCCTGGACGGACATCCCGACCAGCGGGCCTGGCTGCAGGAGAACCCCGACGGCTGGGCCAACGCCGTCGAGGAGGTGCTCCGCGTGGACGCGCCGGTCCAGCTGACAGTGCGGTTCGCGCTACGCGACACGGAGGTGGCGGGCGAGCGGATCGGGGCGGGCGAAGGAGTCCTCGTGTACCTCGGCGGCGCCAACCGTGACCCGGGGGTGTTCACCGACCCGCACGAGTTCGACGTACGACGCGCCAACGCGGCCGAGCACATCGGGTTCTCCGCCGGCATCCACTTCTGCCTCGGAGCCAGCCTCGCGAGGCTGGAGGCGACGGTGGCGCTGCGCACGCTCTACCAGCGCTACCCGGACCTGCGCGTCGTCGGCAGACCGGAACGCCGGGCCACCCGGGTGCTCCGCGGGTGGGAGTACCTCCCGGTCTCGACCCTCGCGCGGGTGTCCGCCGCCTGACCGGTCGGGCGCATAATGCCCGACGTGGAGAGCGACCCGGAGTACTCGCCTGCCACCGCCTCGGTGGTCACCGCGGTGATGCTGCTGGGCTTCGGTCTTCCCGCCACCGCGGTGGCGGCCGCGTTCGCGTTCGGCGACCTCGAGGACATCGGCAAGGGGTTCCTGGTCGCCCTGGCCGTCTGGGCCGCCGGTGTCGCGGTCGCGTGGATCCACCCGTTCCGCGCCGGTGCCACCGACGAGGTCGTCCTGCCGCCGGAGGCGCGGTGGGGCCTCGGCGCGCTGGCGGTGGCCGCCCTCACGGCCGTCGTGGCGTCCAGTGCACCGCTCCTCCCGTGGTCGCTCGTGCTCCTCGTCGGCCCGTTCTTCGCCTGGATCACCGGCTCCCTGTGGGTCCTGGCGCGCGAGAACGGCACCGACCCCGCCGCTGGTTGAGCTGCCAGCGCAACGAGCCAAGCGCCGCTGGTTGAGGTGCGAGCGCAGCGAGCCTCGAAACCAAGGCCCGAGGAACCGATCAGCCCCGCCGCCCGTCGTACGCCCATGACTCCTCGGCTCTCAGCGGCGGCCGTCGCCGTGCTCTTGTCCACCACGATCCTGGCTGCCTGCTCGAGCGGCGACGATCCGCGCCCGCCGAGCGACGGCGCCATCGACGCCCGGGCCTACTACGACGACTACGAGTCGGAGCCGATCGAGGACAGCGGGACGTTGAACTACTCCTCGGTGCCGGAGATGGAGGGCGACGGCGGCGAACCCCCGCTCCCGCCCGACCCCGACGAGGACAACACCTTCCGCGACCACGGGTCCAGCGGGTTCGTCGAGACCGCGACCGACGCGCAGTCGACGTTCGCGCTCGACGTCGACACCGGGTCGTACGGCGTCGCCCGCACCTTCCTGCGCGACGGCTACCGGGTGCCGCGGTCGGCCGTGCGGGTCGAGGAGTGGGTCAACGCCTACGACTACGACGACCCGGCGCCGGCCGACAGCGACCTCGGTCTGACCACCGAGACCGGTCCGGCCCCGAGCCTCGACGACGGCACCCAGCTGGTGCGGGTCGGCGTGTCCGCGCGCGAGGTCTCGGCCGCCGACCGGCCGCGGGTCAACATCACCCTGGTCGTCGACCGGTCCGGGAGCATGGACATCCGCGAGCGGCTCGGCCTGGTGCAGGCCTCGCTCGCCCTGCTCGCCGACCGGCTCCGTCCCGACGACACGGTCTCGGTCGTCTCGTTCGAGGACGAGGCTCGGCCGATCCTGGAGCCGACGCCGGTACGGGACACCGAGGCGATCCTCGAGGCGATCGAGGAGCTGAAGCCGGGCGGCAGCACCAACCTCGAGGCGGGCCTGCGCCTCGGCTACGAGCAGGCCCGGGCCGCCTTCGACCCCGAGGCCGTGAACCTGGTCGTGCTCGCCTCCGACGGCGTCGCCAACGTCGGCGCCACCGGCCCGGGCTCGATCGTCGAGACCATCCAGGAGGAGGGCGGCTCCCCCGATGGCGGCATCCACCTGGTCACCGTCGGCTACGGGCTCGGCAACTACAACGACCACCTGATGGAGCAGCTCGCCGACCTCGGTGACGGGTTCTACGCCTACGTCGACGACTTCGAGGAGGCCGAGCAGCTCTTCGGCGAGGACCTGGTCACGACGCTGACCCCGGTCGCGGCGGAGGCCCGCACGCAGGTCACCTTCGACCCCGAGCTGGTCACGTCGTACCGGTTGATCGGCTACGACAACCGCGCCATCGCCGACGAGGACTTCACCGACGCGAGCACCGACGCGGGCGAGCTGGGCGCCGGCCACCACGCCACGGCGCTCTACGAGGTCCGGCTCGCCGAGGGGGTCGAGCCGGGAGCCGTGATCGGCACGGCTGCGGTCCGGTGGACGCCCGTGGGCACCGGCGGACCCGGCGACGGGGCGCAGGAGGAGGCCGTGGTCGACCTGGTGGCCGCGGACGACGAGGCCGCGCCGTCGTACCGGCTCCAGTTGGCGGCGACCGTCGCCGACCTCGCCCAGCTGCTCAAGCGAGCGGCGTCGTACGACGAGCGCGGAGTCACCCTCGAGGACCTCCTGGCGCGGGCCGAGCAGCTCGCCGAGGCGGACGTGGCCGGCGCCGAGGAGCTGGTGACCCTGGTCGAGCAGGCGATCGACGTCCGGTGATCCCGCTCACTTTACAATCACAGGGGACTTGTCAAGAACGTTTACAAACACTACCGTCTTGTCAATGAGCCCGGAACAGATCGGCAAGACGATCCCTGAAGGCACCACCGAGGTGTGGAAGGACAAGAAGCGGTACCTCTGGCTGCTCGGCCTGATGGTCCCCGGCTTCGGCATCCTCGCCGTCGTCAGCTACCTCTACCTCGACTGGTGGTGGCTGCTGCTGGCCGGACCGCTCCTCATCAACGTGATCATCCCGGTGCTGGACCTCGCGCTCGGGCTGGATCCGTCGAACCCCCCGGACGACGTGATCGAGCAGCTCGAGAACGACCGGTACTACCGGTGGGTCGTCTACATGTACCTGCCGATGCAGTTCGCCATCCTGATCGGCGGCGCCGCGATCCTCGGCGACATCAACCCGATCCGCTGGATCGCCGACCTGTTCGGCGCGACCGGTGGCTTCGCCGACGCGCTGGGCTTGGGCCTCGTCCGCGACCTGGCCGACGACCCGCTGGCCTGGTGGGAGAAGGTGCTGCTCGCGATCTCGCTCGCCGGCGTCCAGGGCATCGGCATCAACACCGCCCACGAGCTCGGGCACAAGAAGGAGTCGGTCGAGCGCTGGCTCTCGAAGATCGCGCTGGCGCCGACGTTCTACGGCCACTTCTACATCGAGCACAACCGGGGCCACCACGTCCGCGTGGCCACCCCGGAGGACCCCGCCTCCTCGCGGCTCGGCGAGTCGTTCTGGGTGTTCTGGCCGCGCACCGTCTCCGGTTCGCTGAAGAGCGCCTGGGAGCTGGAGTCCAAGCGCTACAAGCGCAAGGGCACCCACCCCTTCCACATCGGCAACGACGTGCTCAACGCCTGGCTGATGTCCGCCGTCCTGTACGGCGCGATCACCCTCATGTTCGGCTGGCAGGTGCTGCCCTACCTGGCGATCACCGTGGTCTTCGGGTTCTCCCTGCTCGAGATCGTCAACTACCTCGAGCACTACGGGATGAAGCGCCAGAAGGTCGGCGAGAAGCAGCGCTACGAGCGGGTGCTGCCGATGCACAGCTGGAACAGCAACAACATCGTCACCAACATCTTCCTGTACCACCTGCAGCGGCACAGCGACCACCACGCCAACCCGACCCGGCGCTACCAGACGCTGCGCGACTTCAAGGAGTCGCCGGCCCTGCCCACCGGGTACGCCGGCATGCTGACCCTGGCGCTGTTCCCGCCGCTGTGGCGCCGGGTGATGGACCACCGCGTCGTCGAGCACCTCGACGGCGACGTCACGCTGGCGAACATCCACCCGCGCAAGGTCGACAAGTACCTCAGGAAGTTCCCGCCGCCGGCCGAGCACGACGTCCACAAGGACGACTACTTCGCCCAGAAGTTCGAGGGCGAGGTGCTGGCCGCGAAGTGCCCCGGTTGCGGATACGTCTACGAGGTCGCCGCGGGCGACGAGCACGAGGGCTTCGCCGCTGGTACGGCGTGGAACGACATTCCCGAGGACTGGTGCTGCCCCGACTGCGGTGTCCGCGAGAAGATCGACTTCGTGCCGTTCGACCCTGAGAAGGTGGATGCCTCATGAAGATCCATGCAGACCTCGAGAAGTGCGAGGGCCTCGGCATGTGCGAGGCCATGGCCAACGACTACTTCGAGGTGGACGAGGACGAGGACCACGTAGTGGTGCTCGACGACTCGCCGCCCGAGGAGGACCGGGCCCACGTGTACGCCGCCGTACAAGCCTGTCCGGTGCTCGCGCTGACGCTGGCCGACTGAACTCGGCCGCCTGACCCGACCCGACTGACCCGACCCGGCCGACCCCGCGCGAACCATCCGATGTCTATCCTCGCCCGTGTGACCACACAGCCGTCCGGGGCGACGCACCCGGTCGCAGTCGGAGGACTGCGCGACCGGTTGTGCGACGCCGCCGTGGCCGTGATCACCAACGAGGGCTGGGCGCGGGTCACCATGGCGCGGCTCGCCGACGAGGTCGGCGTGAGCCGGCAGACCGTCTACAACGAGATCGGCACCAAGAGCGACCTCGCCGAGGCGGTGGTGCTGCGCGAGCTCGACCGGTTCCTGGCCGGCGTGGTCCGCTCCTTCGACGAGAACCCGGACGACCTGATCGCGGCGATCCGGGACTCCGCCCGCCGGGTGCTGAAGTACGCCCAGAACAACGCCCTCCTGCACGCCGTGGTGTCCGCGACCCACGGCGCCGACACCGAGCTGCTGCCCCTGCTGACGACGCACGCCGAGTCGCTGCTCGTCGGGGCCAAGCTGGCCGTGGGAGAGCGGATCGCGGGCTACCGCATCGATCTCGCCCCCGACCGGCTCGAGGCCAGCATCGACATGGTCGTGCGGCTGGTGCTCAGCCACGTGATGCAGCCGTCCGCCGACCCGGCCGAGACCGCCGCCGACATCGCCTGGGTCGCGGCCAAGGTCCTCGGCTGATCGGTCTCCTCGCCGAGCCCGGTGCGCCTGATGAGCGAGACTTGGCAACGCGGTTTCGGTTTCCCAATTACCCTCGGAGGGGGAGGGAAGGGGCTATGGGGGTTGCGCAGCGTCGTGCGCGACTGGCGTTGATCGGCGCCGTCGCGCTGCTCGGTGCTGCCTGCACGGCCCCGGCCGACGAGCCGGGCACCGACACCAGCAACGCCGCCTCGTCGACGAGCACGGAGCCGGGCACCGACCAGCCGTCGCCGTCGGTGACCTATGCCGTG
>NZ_JACEHF010000107.1:0-12413 GCF_014180685.1 Nocardioides pelophilus
CTGCCGGCGGCGGCGTAGACCGCCTGCTGCTCGACCGTGTTCTCCGCTTCCTCGACCATCAGCCACTGCGAGCCGGTCCACGCGCCCTGACAGCCCAGCGCCAGGGCCGCCGCGATCTGCTGACCGCTGCCGATGCCGCCGGCAGCGAGCACCGGGACCGGCGCGATCTCCTTCACGACCTGGGGCCACAGCACGATCGAGCCCACGTCGCCGCAGT
Source organism: Nocardioides pelophilus (assembly GCF_014180685.1). Classification (GTDB taxonomy): domain Bacteria; phylum Actinomycetota; class Actinomycetes; order Propionibacteriales; family Nocardioidaceae; genus Nocardioides; species Nocardioides pelophilus. The sequence goes on from NZ_JACEHF010000107.1 coordinate 218, forward strand.
GACCGCCGCCCTCGCCGCCCTGCGCGATCACGATGTCGACGCCGGCGTCGGCGTGCTTCCGCGCCTGGTACGGCGAACCGCACAGCGCCGCCACCTTGCGACCGGAGGCGTGGATGCGATCGATCATCTCGGCCGGCGGCGTGCCGAGCGCGTTCGCGATGAGCGTCACCTTCGGGTGGCTCAGCGCCACCTCGACCTGCGGCGTCGCGGTCGCCTCCGTCCAGCCGAGCAGCTGCAGCGAGTTGTCCGCGCCACCCTCCGGGAGCCGTACGCCGTGCTCGACGAGAACCTTGCGGGCGAAGTCGAGGTGCTGCTGCGGCACCATCGCGCGCAGCTGGCCGGCCAGCTCGTCCGGCGAGAGGTCGGAGGTCATGCCCTCGTACTTGCTCGGCACCACGATGTCGACGCCGTACGGGCGGTCGCCGATGTTCTCGTCGATCCACGCCAGCTCGATCTCCAGCTGCTCAGGAGTGAAGCCGACGGCCCCGAGCACCCCGAAGCCGCCGGCCTTCGCCACCGCGACGACCACGTCACGGCAGTGCGTGAAGGCGAAGATCGGGAACTCGATGCCGAGCTCGTCACAAAGGGGGGTGCGCACAGGGGCCTCCAAGAACTAGAACGTGTTCTAACTCTAGGCCCGGGCCGGGCAGTGGATCGAGGGTCTTTGGTCCTGCGGTGGCTGCCGTCAGCGGACGTGGCCGTCGCCGACGACGACGTACTTCGTCGACGTCATCTCCGGCAGGCCCATCGGCCCCCGCGCGTGCAGCTTCTGGGTGCTGATGCCGATCTCGGCACCGAAGCCGAACTCACCGCCGTCGGTGAACCGGGTCGAGGCGTTCACCAGGACGGCCGCCGAGTCGACCTCGGCGACGAACCGGCGCGCGGCGCCCTGGTCCTCGGTCACGATCGCGTCGGAGTGCTGGCTGGACCAGCGGCGGATGTGGTCGAGCGCGGCGTCGAGGTCGGGTACGACGCGCGCCGCGATGTCGAGCGAGAGGTACTCCGTCGCCCAGTCCTCGTCGGTGGCCGCCACCACGCCGTCGTAGGCCGCGAAGGCGTCGTCGCCGTGCACGGTGACCTGCGCTTCCTGGAGCGCGGTGACCACGCGCGGGAGGAACGTCTCCGCGATCGCCGCGTGCAACAGCAGCGACTCGGCGGCGTTGCAGACGCTGGTGCGGTGGGTCTTGGCGTTCAGGACGATCGCCAGCGCCTTGTCGAGATCGGCGCCCGCGTCGACGTAGACGTGGCAGTTGCCGACCCCGGTCTCGATCACCGGGACCGTCGACTCCTCCACCACCGAGCGGATCAGTCCGGCCCCACCGCGCGGGATCAGCACGTCGACGTGGCCGCGCGCCCGCATCAGCGCCTTGACGCTCTCGTGGGTGTCTCCGGGAACGAGCTGCACGACATCGGCAGGGAGCCCGGCGTCCTGCACCGCGCCACGGAGCAGGTCGACGATCGCGGCATTGCTCGTCCGGGCACTGGAGCTGCCGCGGAGCAGCACCGCGTTGCCCGACTTGAGACAGATGCCGGCAGCGTCGGCGGTGACGTTGGGGCGGGCCTCGTAGATCATCCCGACCACACCGAACGGCACCCGCACCTGGCGCAGCTCGAGCCCGTTGGCGAGCACTCCCCCACGGACGACCTCGCCCACCGGGTCCGGCAGGCCCGCCACGTCGCGCAGGCCCTGCGCCATCGCGGCGATCCGGTCCGGGGTCAGGCGGAGCCGGTCGATGATGTTGGCCGGCGTGCCGCCGTCCTCCGCCCGCCGGACGTCCTCGTCGTTGGCCGCGACGACCTCGGCCGCACCGGCCAGCAGCCCGTCGGCCATGGCGTGCAGCGCGGCGTCCTTGGTGGCTCGGGTCGCGAGAGCGAGGTCCCGCGCGGCGACCCGCGCCCGGCGCGCGACGTCGATGACGTCCTCGGTGATGCTCACCTGTGCAAGGTTAGTGCCGCGTCGTACGCAACCGATCCGCCGTCTCGGGCGTCTACCAGTCAGGCGCACTCCCGCGCCTTCGTCATGCCTGCTCGAGGAGGAGTTCGTGATCCCTACCCTGCCCCCCACCCGGAAGCGATGGGGGCTGGCCGCCCTCGCGGCCGGGGCGCTCACCGCGCCGCTGCTTGCTCCCGCCGTCGGTACGTCGCCCGCCACCGGCGCCGCACCGACGAACCCCACGATCGACCTGACCGTCCCTGACCGGGTGGTCGCCGAGACCTATGGGGGCGGCATCTACTCCGACCTCGGCTTCCGGCTGGAGGTGAGGGACGCGGCGCTGGAGATCTGGTCGCAGCGCGCCGCCGACTACAAGACCGCGCCCGCCGCCGTCGCGAAGCTGCCGCTCGGCGACGTGGTGCTGCCCGAGCAGGAGCGGATCGGTCTGCTCCAGCGCTTCCTGCGGGTGCGCGTCGTCGACCGCGACGACCCGGACGCGACCCCGAAGGTCCGCTACCGCGACTCCTGCCTCGGCGAGCCGTCCGAGCGGATCGACCCGGCAGCGGAGTTCACGAACAGCTATCCGCAGACCTGCTTCTACAACCCGTTCGCTCTCGGTGCCGTCCAGGGAATCCCGGCCGGGTGGGCGAGCGGGGTCTTCGGCTACGAGACCAGGCTGCGGCTCAAGCCCGGTGAGTACGACGTCACCGTCGCGATCACCAAGGGGTACGCCGACGCGCTCGGCCTGACCGCGGAGCAGCGGTCGGCGTCGACCGTCCTCCTCGTCCAGAAGGGAAGCGAGTGCCGCGGCTGTCGCGACGACCGCCGCGACGCCCCGCGACTGACGGCCAACCGCAACGAGCCCGACCCCGCTGGGGGCATCGACGCCATCGAGGACCTGCCCCCCGGGACCCCCACGCCGGACCTGCGCTCGCTGCCGGCCTTCAACATCCAGCTGAACCGCAGCGGCACCCAGCTGCAGTTCTCGGCGAACGTCTGGAACGCTGGCAACTCCCCGCTCGTGGTCGACGGCTTCCGTCGTGACGACGAGGACATCATGGACGCCTACCAGTACTTCCTCGACGAGGACGGCAACCAGATCGCCTACCAGCAGGTCGGCACCATGGAGTGGGACCCGGACCCGACCCACCAGCACTGGCACTTCACCGACTTCGCGACGTACGAGCTGCTCAACGCCGACAAGACCCGCGCCGTGCGGTCGGGCAAGGAAGCGTTCTGCCTGGCCAACACCGACGCCGTCGACCTGACCGGCGAGGGCGCCGCATGGGAGGCCTACGAGGAGGACCTGGGCAGCGTCTGCGGTGGCTACGAGACCCGCTCGATCCGTGAGGTGCTCTCCGCCGGGTGGGGCGACACCTATGCGCAGTTCCGGGCCGGGCAGTCGTTCCGGATCAAGAACCTGCCGGACGGCGTCTACTACGTCCGGGTGCTCGCGAACCCGAAGGACACCCTGATCGAGTCCGACACCGACAACAACGAGGCCCTCCGCCGGGTCCGTCTCGTCACCAACGAGGCGGGCGAGCGCCGGGTGCGGGTCGCGCCCGTGGGCATCGTCGACGAGGACCAGGAGTACTACTACCGAGGCCAGTAGCCGACGTACGACGAAGCCCCCGGCACCTCACGGTGCCGGGGGCTTCTGCCACGTTGGTCGAGGACGTCGCGCAGCGACTCCTCGAGACCCTCGATGACCTCAGCTCTTGCGCTTCTCGATCTCCTGGGTCGCGGCGGGCAGCACGGAGTGCAGGTCACCGACGACACCGAAGTCGACCAGCTCGAAGATCGGGGCTTCCTCGTCCTTGTTGACGGCCACGATCGTCTTCGAGGTCTGCATCCCGGCCCGGTGCTGGATCGCGCCCGAGATGCCGTTGGCGATGTAGAGCTGCGGCGACACGGTCTTGCCGGTCTGGCCGATCTGCAGGGCGTGCGGCTGCCAACCGGAGTCGACGGCGGCACGCGAGGCGCCGACCGCGGCACCGAGCGCGTCCGCGAGACCCTCGACGGCACCGAAGTCACCGCCGGTGCCACGACCACCGGAGACCACGATCGCGGCCTCGGCGAGCTCGGGACGACCGCTGGCCTGGCGCGGGTTGGACGCGACGATCCGGGCGGCCTTGGCCGCGTCGGAGATGGTCGCCGCGAACTGCTCCACGGTGCCGGCGCCGGCGGACTCCTCGGCGGAGGCCGAGTTGGGCTTGACCGTGATGATCGGCGTGCCCTTGGTGACCTTGGCCTTGACCGTGTAGTTGCCCGCGAACACCGACTGCGTGGTGCTGCCGTCGGCGTCGACGTCGACGGCGTCGGTGATCAGGCCCGAACCGAGCTTGATCGCCAGGCGACCGGCGATCTCCTTGCCCTCGGCGGAGGAGACGATCAGGATCGCCGCCGGCGAGGCCGCGTCGGCGACCTGCTGGAGCACCTCGGCCTTGGGGGCCACGAGGTAGCCCTTCACCTCGGCGTGGTCGACGACGTAGACCTTCTCCGCACCGAACTTGGCGAGGTCTGCCGCAGCACCCTCGGCCTTGTCGGCGCCACCGATGAACACCGCGGACGGTTCGCCGAGGCGCTTGGCGATCGCGAGGAGCTCGTAGGTCGGCTTGCGGACAGCACCGTCGACGTGGTCGACGAGAACCAGAACTTCAGACATGTCTCGTTGCTCCTCAGATGAACTTCTTCGAGGCGAGGAAGCCGACGAGCGCCGTAGCGCCCGAGCCGTCCTCGTCCTTGACGATCTCGCCGGCGGTCCGCGGCGGACGCTCGGTCGTCTCCTCGACGGCCGACCAGGCCACCGAGAGGCCGACCTCACCGGCGTCGACACCGAGGTCGGCGAGGGTGTAGTTCTCGAGCGGCTTCTTCTTGGCCGCCATGATGCCCTTGAACGACGGGTAGCGGGCCTCGCCCGACTGGTCGGTCACGGAGGCGACCAGCGGCATCGCGCCGATGACGACCTCGGTGGCGGTGTCGCCGTCGCGCTGGACCGCGAGCTGGTTCTCCTTGCGCTCGATCCGCGAGCCCAGGGTGACCTGGGGCAGACCGAGACGCTCGGCGAGCATGGCGGGGACGACGCTCATCGCGCCGTCGGTGGAGGCCATGCCGCAGAGCACGACGTCGACCGAGCCGATCTTCTCGACGGCCTTGGCCAGCACCAGCGACGTCGCGATCGCGTCAGAACCGGCGATCGCCTCGTCCTGGACGTGGACACCCTGGTCGGCGCCCATCTGCAGCGCCTTGCGCACCGCGTCGGCTGCCTTCTCGGGACCGACGGTCAGCGCGGTGACCGTCACCTCCTCCTCGGTGCCCTCCTTGAGCTGGAGAGCCTGCTCGACGGCGTACTCGTCGAGCTCCGACAGAAGACCGTCGACACCCACTCGGTCCACGGTGTTGTCCGACTCGAACCGCGGATCCGCGGTGGCGTCGGGAACGTACTTCACACAGACGACAATGTTCATGGTTGTGGCCGGACCGGCCCCTTCCTGCACTCGTGCGACCCTCGAGGGTCGACATCTAGTCCTTGCGTGGACAGCGCTCGCAGGTTACCGCCCAGTTTCGACCCAGGGGTAACCGTGCGTACGTGGACTACCTCACACGGGATTCCGGGTATGGGCCCGCAAGGTCCGCCCTACGGACGGATCAGCCGCTCGAGGAACCGGCCGACGATGAGGTAGATCACGGCAGCGATCCCGTAGTTGAACAACGCGTTCTTGACCTCGCTGTTGGGGTCCTTGAACTCCTTGACCGGGTTGTCCAGGTCGAAGAAGCCCAGGTCGAACGTGTTGGCGAGGTCGCGCACCAGCTGGACCAGGTCGTTGTTGTCGTTGGCGTCGAGCGCGAAGCTGAACGCGGCCGCGGCCAGGACGAGGGCGAGCGACAGGCAGACCACCCAGACGGCGCGCGAGACGACACCGCGGATCCGCGCCACCGTGAGGGTGGCGCTGCTCCCCGTCCCCTCGTGGGTCGCCTTGTCTGCCATCTTGCTCATCGTCCCTCGAATCTGGCCTTGCCGGGTCCGTTCTCGATGAAGGATTGCATGCCCGTGGTCCGATCCTCGGTTGCGAACACCGCGGCGAACTGCTGACGCTCGATCGCCAGCCCGGTCTCGAGGTCCGTCTCGATCCCGCGGTCGACGGACTCCTTGATCGCGCGCAGCGCGTACGACGCGGCGTTGCTGAACTTCGCTGCCCACGCGACGGCGGCGCCGTAGACCTGCTCGGCGGGGAAGACCCGGTCGACCAGACCGATCGACAGCGCTTCGTCGGCCTTGACGAACCGGCCGGTGTACATCAGCTCCTTGGCCGTCGCCGGCCCCACGAGCCGGGCGAGTCGCTGGGTGCCGCCGGCGCCCGGGATGATCCCGAGCAGGACCTCGGGCTGACCGAAGACGGCGTCCTCCGCGGCGAACCGGACGTCGGCAGCCATCGCGAGCTCGCAGCCGCCACCGAGGGCGTAGCCGTTGACCGCGGCGACGACCGGCTTCGGGATCCGGGCGATCGCGTTGACCGCTCCCTGGACCCGATCGACCCGGTCGACCAGGTCGACGTACGACTTGTCGGCCATCTCCTTGACGTCGTTGCCGGCGGCGAACACCTTCTCGCCGCCCCAGACCACGACCGCCCGGACGTCGCGGCGCTCGGTCGCCTCGGTGGCGGCGGCGAACAGCTCGTCCTGGACCTGGAAGCTGATCGCGTTCATCTTGGGCCGGTCCAGCCGGATCGTCCCGACACCGTCGGCTACCTCAAGTCGCACGAACTCGCTGGTCATCGGGCTCCTCTGTGATCAGTGGTGCGGAAGGGGTACCGCGAGCGCATTGTGTCACCTGTCACCGTGCAGAATCGAGCGCATGACTCCCGGCCTCTGGCGCAGCCTCGGCGACAGCGCTCCACTCTGGCCGGGCCGGAACTGGCCGCTCGGTGCCACCTGGACGGCCGAGGCCACGAACTTCGCGCTCCACGCTCCCGACGCGACCGAGGTCTGGCTGTGCGTGTTCGACGACGAGGACGAGTCCGGGGGCGAACGCCGCTTCCCCCTCACCGAGCACTCGCTCGGCATCTGGCACGGCGCATTGCCCGGTCTCGCGCCCGGCACCCGCTACGGCTTCCGCGTCAACGGTCCGTGGGAGCCCGGCGACGGCCTGCGCTTCAACCCGCAGAAGCTCCTGCTCGACCCATACGGTCTCGCTGTCTCCGGGACGACCTCGGCCGGGCCCGAGGTCCTGGCGTACGACGTCGACGACCCGTCGCAGCCGAGCACCCTCGACTCCGCGCCCGCCACCGCCCGCAGCGTCGTCGTCGACCCGGCCTTCGACTGGGAGGGCGACGCCCGGCCCCAGGTCCGCTGGCGCGACACCGTCATCTACGAGCTGCACGTCAAGGGGTTCACGAAGCTGCACGACCGGATCCCCGAGGAGCTGCGCGGCACCTACGCCGGGCTCGGCCACCCGGTCGTCACCGACTACCTCAGGGACCTCGGCGTCACGGCCGTCGAGCTGTTGCCGGTCCACCAGTTCTTCTCCGAGCCGGCGCTGCTCGAGCGGGGGACGACCAACTACTGGGGCTACAACAGCATCGGGTTCTTCGCCCCGACCGGCGCCTACAGCTCGTCGGGCGACCGCGGGCAGCAGGTCACCGAGTTCAAGCAGATGGTCAAGGCGCTGCACCGGGCGGGGCTCGAGGTCATCCTCGACGTGGTCTACAACCACACCGCCGAGGCCGACCCCCAGGGCGCGTCCCTCTCGTTCCGCGGCCTCGACGACCGTGGGTTCTACCGTCGTGTGCCACCGGGGCCCGCCGCGGACAGGGACGACGCCGCAGCCGCCTTCGACGACACCTACTGGGACGTCACCGGCTGCGGCAACACCGTCAACGCCGAGGACCCGCTCGCGCTCCGGCTCATCCTCGACTCGCTGCGCTACTGGGTCACGGAGATGCACGTCGACGGCTTCCGGTTCGACCTGATGTCCGCGCTGACCCGGACCGGGCCGGACATCGACATGTCCTGCAAGCTGCTGGTCGCGATGGGCCAGGACCCGATCCTCCGGCACGTGAAGCTGATCGCCGAGCCCTGGGACGTGTCCATGGGCGGCTACCTCGTCGGCCAGATGCCGCCACCGTGGGTGGAGTGGAACGACCAGTACCGCGACACCATCCGCGACTTCTGGCGCGGGCACACCAACGGGATGCACGGGGTGGCGACCCGGCTCGCCGGCTCGTCCGACCTGTACGCCGATGACGGGCGGTCGGCGTACAACTCGGTCAACTTCGTCACCTCGCACGACGGGTTCACGGTCCGCGACCTGGTCTCCTACGACCACAAGCACAACGAGGCGAACGGCGAGGACAACCGCGACGGCAGCGACAACAACCGTTCGTGGAACCACGGGGTCGAGGGCGAGACCGACGATCCCGAGATCGTCGCCCTGCGCCGGCGGCAGGCCGCCAACCTGATGGCCACGCTCTGCCTGTCCAACGGCGTCCCGATGCTGACCGCCGGCGACGAGCGCGGCCGGAGCCAGGGCGGCAACAACAACGCCTACTGCCAGGACAACGAGATCTCCTGGGTCGACTGGAGCGTCGACGGCGGCTACGGCGCCTGGCTCGACGTCTACGACCTCACCAAGACGGCCCTGCGGCTGCGGCGCGAGCACCAGACGCTGCGGCAGCGGCACTGGTTCGAGGGACGTCCGACGATCGTCGGCGGGCCTAAGGACCTCGCCTGGCTACATCCGACGGGACGCGAGATCACCGACGCCGACTGGCACGACACGGGACTGCGCACGATCGGCATGTTCGTCTCGGGCAAGCCGCTCCGGGAACCGGGGCCGAAGGGCGAGCAGGTCATCGACGCGTCGTTCCTCATCTGGTTCCACGCCGGTCCCGAGCCGTGCGCGGTCTTCCTTCCCGACAACGACTGGGTGCGCAAGGGCCAGGTCGTGCTGTCGACCGACCCCGACCTGCCCTGCGGCACCCCGGTGGAGTCCAGCGAGGAGCTGCTGATCGGTCCGCGCTGCGTGGTCGTGCTCCAGGAGACGGAGTAGCCGCGCGGCTCAGGCGACGGTGACGACCCCGAGCTCGGCCGGCGCCACCAGCAGCGGGTGGGCGGGCACGACGCGGACGGTGTAGCCGAACGGGCCGCTGCGCGCGAGACCGACCTCGGCGTCGTACCGGTGCCGCCCGCCGTCGTAGGACTCGGTCGGCTGGAGCACGGTGATGGTCGGCTCGACGAGGAGGTCCTCGGTGTCGACCCGCCCGTGCACGAGCTGGACCTCCACGTCGGACGGTGCGAGGTCGCCGAGTGCGATGTAGGAGCGCACCGTCATCGGCGCACCGACCAGCGGCTCGTCGCCCACTCCCCGCGCCTCGACGTGCTCGACGCGCACGCCCTGCCAGGCGCCCCGCACCCGGGCCTTCCAGCGGGCGAGGTCGCGCGCGCCGGCGTAGTCGCTGTTGAGCGCGCGGGCGTTGCCGGCCGCCGGGGCGTAGAGCTGACGGACGTAGTCGCTGACCATCCGGGTCGCCAGCACCTTGGGGCCGAGCGACTTCCAGGTGTGGCGCAGCATCTCGACCCAGCGGACCGGGATTCCCTCGTGGTCGACGTCGTAGAAGCGAGGCGCGACCTCGTGCTCGATGAGGTCGTACAACGCCCCGGCCTCGAGGTCGTCGCGCCGGTCGTGGTCGTCGAGGCCGTCGGCCGACGGGATCGCCCAGCCGTTCTCGCCGTCGAACCACTCGTCCCACCAGCCGTCGAGGATCGACAGGTTGAGACCGCCGTTCAGCGCCGCCTTCATGCCGGAGGTGCCGCACGCCTCGTAGGGCCGCAGCGGGTTGTTGAGCCACACGTCGCAACCCGGGTAGAGCGGCAGCGCGAGCGCGATGTCGTAGTTGGGCAGGAAGGCGATCCGGTGTCGGACGTCCTCGGCGTCGGCGAAGCGCACCAGCTCCTGGATCAGCTTCTTGCCGCCGTCGTCGGCCGGGTGCGACTTGCCCGCGATGACCAGCTGCACCGGCCGCTCCGGGTGCAGCAACAGCTCACGGAGCCGGTCGGGGTCGCGCAGCATCAGGGTGAGCCGCTTGTACGACGGAACCCGCCGCGCGAAGCCGATCGTCAGCACGTCCGGGTCGAGCGCGGAGTCGATCCACCCGAGCTCGGCCTTGGCCGCGCCCCGCTTCTCCCACGACCGGGTGAGCCGCCGGCGGGCGTCGAGGACGAGCCGCTCGCGCAGCTCGCGCTTGGTGCGCCACAGGTCGACGGCCGGCACCTTGTCGACCGCCGCCCAGAACCCCTCGGTGTCGTCGCCGTCCGGGTCCGCACCGTGGGCGACCGCGTGGGCGATCACCTCGCGCGCGACCCAGGTGGGCGCGTGCACGCCGTTGGTGATCGACCCGATCGGCACCTCGGCCTCGTCGAACGCGGGCCACAGGCCGTTGAACATCCCGCGGCTCACCTGGCCGTGCAGCTTCGAGACGCCGTTGGCCCGCTGGGCCAGCCGGAACCCCATCACCGCCATGTTGAAGACGCTGGGATCGCCGCCCTCGAAGTCCTCGGCCCCGAGCCCCAGAACCCGGTCGACGGGCACGCCCGGCGTCGGCCCGGCATCGCCGAAGTACTGCTCGACGAGAGTCTGGGGGAACCGGTCGATCCCGGCCGGCACGGGGGTGTGGGTGGTGAACACGGTCGACGCCCGGCCGACCTCGATCGCGGTGTCGAGGTCGAGGTGCGGGCCCGGCTCCCTCACCGTGAGCTCACGGATCCGCTCGACGCCGAGGAACCCGGCGTGCCCCTCGTTGGTGTGGAACACCTCGGGCTCCGGCGCGCCGGTGATCCGGCAGTAGGTGCGGATCGCGCGGACGCCGCCGACCCCGAGCAGGATCTCCTGTCGCAGCCGGTGCTCGCTGTTGCCGCCGTACAGCCGGTCGGTGATGTCGACGTAGTGGTCCGGGTTGCCCTCGACGTCGGTGTCCAGCATCAGCAGCGGCACCCGGCCGACACTGGCGACCCAGATCCGGGCCAGCAGGTCCGGACCGTCGGGCAGCGACAGCGTGATGACCGCGCGGCTGCCGTCGGCCTCGTGGAGCAGCGAGATCGGGAGCCCGTCGGGGTCGAGCACCGGGTAGGTCTCCTGCTGCCAGCCCTCGTGCGAGAGCGACTGCTTGAAGTAGCCGTGGCGGTAGAGCAGGCCGACGCCGATGATCGGCACGCCCAGGTCGCTGGCGGCCTTGAGGTGGTCACCGGCCAGGATGCCGAGGCCGCCGGAATACTGCGGGAGTACGGCGGTGATCCCGAACTCGGGTGAGAAGTAGGCGATCTGGCGGGGCCAGGCCGCCTCCGGCTCACGCCCCTCCGAGAGCCGTTGGTACCAACGGGGCTCGGTCAGGTAGGACTCCAGGTCGGCGCGCACCTCGCCGAGACGGCGTACGAAGCCCTCGTCAGCGGCAAGCTCCGCCCAGCGCTCGGCCGACACCTCGCCCAGGAGGCGCACCGGATCGTTGCCGCTCTCCGCCCAGACCTCGGGGTCGACCGCGGCGAAGACGTCCTGCGTCTCGGGGTGCCAGGACCACCGCAGGTTGGCCGCCAGCTCACCGAGGGGAGCCAGGGTCGGCGGGAGAAGGGGCCGGACGGTGAATCGACGAATGGCACGCACCCTCCGACCGTAACCGAATCGGACTTGAACGATCCAATGGACGTCGTCGCGCTATTTCCGCGACGACGTGTCACGTCCGCGTAACGCGGGGCAGCGCCACACGTTGTGGGGAACAAGGCGGCGAGCGGGACGGAGTCATGGGGGCTGTCCCGCTCGCCTCCCCATCTGGATGGGCCGAGCGGGTCGCAGACCGTGCTTGCCGCGCGGACCTCGCTTCGAGGTAGGCATGGGTACGGCGCCGCTGGCGGCTCACCGGCTGTGCCGCTGACCCCGCATAGGCTGGGCTCGATGTCTACTTCCCTTCGCTCTGTCGGCGAGCACCAGGAGCGGATCGCCGGTCTGGTCGGTCTGCTCGCGCCGACGACGATCCCGCTCTCGGACGCGCGCGGCCTGGTGCTGGCCGAGCCCGTCACCGCGACGGAGCCGCTGCCGTCCTTCGACAACTCCGCGATGGACGGGTACGCCGTACGCGCGGTCGACATCGCCTCCGCCTCCCCGGACGCACCCGTGCGCCTCCCGGTCGCGGCCGACATCCCGGCCGGCTCCCCGGCCGGGGACCTCGCCGCCGGGACCGCCCACCGGATCATGACCGGCGCGCCCCTCCCCCGCGG
>NZ_JACEHF010000107.1:12453-14248 GCF_014180685.1 Nocardioides pelophilus
CGAGGCGACCGACGGCGGCACCGAGGTGGTCACGATCACCGCCGCCCGGGACACCGGCTCGTTCATCCGCGCCACCGGCGGCGACGTCGCCGTGGGGGACACCGTCCTCCCGGCGGGCGTGCTGCTCGGCGCGAGCCAGATCGGCCTGCTGGCAGCACTCGGCGTGCGCGAGGTCTCGGTGCGGCCGCGGCCACGGGTGCTGGTCTGCTCGACCGGCTCCGAGCTCACCGACGACCCGGTACCCGGCTCGGGCCAGATCCGCGACTCGAACAGCCACATGCTGGCCGCCGCCGTCGAGGACGCCGGCGCCGTCGCGATCCGCCGCCTGTGGGTCGCCGACGACGTACCGACCTTCCTCCGCACCCTCGACGCCGAGGTCGACGCCGGCGTCGACCTCATCCTCACCTCCGGCGGCGTCAGCGCCGGCGCCTACGAGGTGGTCAAGGACGCGCTCGGGCCCCGGGGCGTGGAGTTCACCAAGGTCGGCATGCAGCCCGGGATGCCTCAGGGCTCGGGGCGGTACGCCGACACCGCGGTCGTGTGCCTCCCCGGCAACCCCGTCAGCTCCCTGGTGTCGTTCGAGGTCTTCGTGCGTCCGGCACTGCGGGCGTCGTACGGGCACCCGCAGCCGTTCCGGCGCATCGTCCGCGCCGCGCTGACCGAGCCGGTGACGTCGCCGGCCGGCAAGCGGCAGTTCCGACGCGGCCGCCTCGACCTCGCCGCGGGAACCGTCGAACCGTGGGGTCCCCCCGGCTCGGGCTTCCTGGGCTGGCTCGCCGGCGCGGACTGCCTGATCGACCTGCCCGCGGACCTCACCGACCGCGACGCCGGCGACGACGTGGACGTCTGGGACCTGACGGTCTGAGTCAGCTGCGCGCGACCAGCAGGTAGCGCTCGTCGGCGATCTCCTTGCCCCAGAGCACCGCGTCGGGGAGCTGCCGCACCTCTACCGCGGTTCGCCTCGTCCGCGCGACCGCTTCGGCCTCGCTCGCACTCAGGCCGGCGCCCGTCGCCCAGCTGCCCTCGACGAGCACGACGACCCCTCCGGGCGCCAGCAGGTCCACCCACCGAGCGAACGCCGCCGCCGGATCGGGCATCGCCCACAGCACGTGACGGCTGAGCACGACGTCGTAGGTCGCTGGGGCGAGCGTCGGCGCCGCCGCATCGCCGATCGTGAACGTCGCCTCCGGCACCTTCGCCCGCGCCTGCCGGATCATCGCCGGCGAGAAGTCGAGACCGTCGACGGCGTACCCCTCGTCGACCAGCAGCCGCGTCAGCGTCCCGGTGCCGCAGCCGAGGTCCGCGACCCGTGCCGGTGGCGACGGGATCACCCCCAGCAGCAGCTCGCGCCAGGCCGCGCGGGTGCGCGGATCGGCGAGACCGTGGTCCGGCTCGTCGTCGAACGTCGCAGCCTCCCGGTCCCACAGCTCCCTAGTCATGGCCTCAACGTACGGGCGGGGTGACTCCGCCGCGGGCTCCCTTGGTCTCGAGGCTCCTTGCTGCGCTCGTCGCAGCTCGACCAGCGGGTGGCGGGCTGTCCCTTACCCCTCCGTCGCGAATCCACCCGCTCGCACCGTCACCAGGTAAATGGTTGGGTGGGAGGCATGGTCGGACGCATCCCTGTGATCGACGTACACCCCCTGGTCGACAACGGCCGGCTGCCGGCGAAGGCCACGGTCGGCGAACCGTTCCCGGTCTCGGCGACCGTGTTCCGCGAGGGGCACGACCGGCTCGGCGCCGAGGTCGTGCTGGTCGACCCCACGGGCGCGAGACGGTCTCCGACGCGGCTCCAACC
>NZ_JACEHF010000108.1 GCF_014180685.1 Nocardioides pelophilus
GGAGACCTCTGCTCCTGGTGGCGACCTGCGCGACCGTCGGCGGCGTACTCCTCGGCGGCTGGCTGCTGCCGCAGGTCGATCGAGCGTCGAGCGAGGCGGTCGGATCCACGTCGCCCGAGGTGCGCGCGACGCGCCCCCACCCCCGCGCGGTCGGGTCGACCGTCGAGCGGTCCGCCACCCCCGTCCGACTGGAGATCCCGACGATCGACGTGACGACCCGGCTGGTCCGGCTCGGGCTGATGCCGGACCACACCGTGGAGGTGCCCGGCAACGCCGACCTGGCAGGCTGGTTCCACCGCGGACCCGCACCCGGGCGGCGAGGCTCGGCGGTGATCCTCGGCCACGTCGACTCGCTCGACGGCCCAGCCGTGTTCGCCCGCCTGCAGGAGCTGCGGCCCGGCGACGAGGTGACGATCCGACGCGAGGACGGCTCCAGGCTGCTCTTCGTGGTGACCGAGGCGGTGCTCTATCCGAACGCCGACTTCCCGGCCCAGCGCGTGTACGCCGCCCGCGGCGGCCGCCGCCTCAACCTGGTCACCTGCGGCGGCACCTACGACTCCGCCCGCGGCGGCTACCAGTCGAACCTCGTCGTCTACACGCACCGCGCTCCTCAGGGTCTCCCCTGAGCGGACCCGGATTCATCCGTAAGTAGGTAGCCGTCCGGCGCCGCGCTCCCTACTCTCGTGGTGTGACCACCCTCCCGAGCACCCGCTCCGCGCGCCGCACGCCGGCCCGCGCGCTGCGGCCTGCGCGGGTGGCGTTGATCCTCGAGGTGGAGTACCGCCGGGCGAAGCGTGACCTGCGCCAGCGGGTCGCGGATCGCGAGCACGCGCCGCGCTAGCGCGAACGCAGGTGCGCGTTGATCGGTCGGCTTCTCGGCTCGTGACCGGGGGGTCGCGCGGGGATCGGCGGAGGCGCGGGCCAGCCGAACTTCTCCATGCCCCACACGAAGGTGTCGCGCGCGATCTCCACCAACGTCAGCTCGGGATCGGCGTTGTCGACGAACAGTTCTGAGGGGATGTAGACGGACACGCTGACCTCGCCGTTGGCCTTGCGTCCGACCGTACGGCGGACCGAGTCCCGGTCGACCACCAGATCGACGATCGAGAACAGGTCGCCCTGGGTTTGGGGCAGGTAGTCCTGCCAAGCCGGATCTGCGAAGAACCACTCGTTCTCAGCAGTGTCCGGAGCCTTGAATCCCTTGCGTTCGCTCAACCACGCGATCCCGGCGCCGGGAGCGACCTTCTGCGCGCGCGGAGGGAGGCGGGGCGGCAAGGGGGGTGGCGCAGGGAGGTCCGCTGCGGTCGCCATGTCATGGAAGAAGCGCTCCTTGGCACGTCGATAGACCTCCGCGTTGTCCTCCGCGGTCGCTCCGTCGAGCCAGGCCGACGGGATCGTCGCGGCCGCGACGAGCTTGCCGTTCTTCTGCCGCCCGCCCTTGAAGGCGTAGTCGTCGGCGTCATCGCGCACCTTGAGGATCAGTAGGGTCGGCGGGCGGCGCCCGTAGGTCTCCCAGAGGTAGTCCTGCCAGATCGGCGACGCGTCGAAGTCGGCCTCGGACGCGTCGCCCGCCCGCCGCAGAACGAGATGGCGCGACTTCAAGTCGACCCAGTCGAAGGTCGGCATCGGGCCGCTCGGCCGATCCGTCCTGCCCCTCCCGCTGGTCACTACAGACACTTCCTCATCCCGACGGGTCGGTGGCCCTGACGGGCGTAGTACCGCGCACAGTACGTCGCCTCGATCGCCCGAGCGCGGTACCAACCAACCACCTTGGTGCGCATCCACTTCCACTTGCACGTTCGCCAGACGGTGACCTCGTGACCGTCACAGGTCGAGATCTGCGACGCCGGACGCGATGAGCCGAGTGAAGTCTTGGTGATGCCGTACTTCCAGGCGTCCTTCTTGCCGGTCGAATGGCGGGTGAACCAGATCTGGTAGACGTTGTAGCGCACTCGACGGTTCTTCTGGGCCGTCGACGAGTCCTTCCTCGGCCACGGCACATCGTTGGCGTGGACGAAGTCCTTCATCCGGTCGATGGCCGCCGGGACCATCAGAGATCCCATGAGCGCCGTCGCTGTGCCCCAGCCGCTCGTCGTCGTACCAGGCACCAACCCGACCCTGGGCACAGCGACCCTTGGACCGTAGAACTTCGGAAACGGAATGCTGGACAGGTTCTTGCACATGAACACGTCGTCTCGGACGACCGCGCGTTGCTGCGGGGGCCGCATCGTGGTGCACTGCCTCGCCTCCTGCAGCTGAAGATGTCGCGGCAACGGCCCGTACCGGACCTGCGCCGCTGCCTCACCCCCCGCTGGGGCGCCGCCGCGGGCTGGTTCGATCGCGACGACCGGACTGAGCGTGGCGAGCAGCAGGCATGCCGCTGCGATCGTGATGCGCTTCATGAGTTCTCCCGAGTGAACAGTCGGCGTACCGTTTCGTGGAGTTCAGTTTGGGACCAATCGATGCTGATGCGCAACCCCCGATCCGTCGAAGTACGCCCGGCCCGGACTCCGGCGCGCGACACTGGCGTGGTGCTGCGCCACGCGCTCCGAGCCGATCTGCCCCACGTCGTCGACACCTGGGTCGAGGCGTTCTCGGACGACCCGTTCTTCCGCTGGCTCGCGCCCGATGACGAGACCTGGCAGGGGTTCGGCACCGCCTGGCTCTCGATGATCGCGGACCTGTGCTTCGAGCGCGGCCACACGTTCGTCGCCGACCTGGCGGCGATCGCCTGGGTGCCGCCGGACCTCGAGCTCGTCGGCCCCGACGACGTGCAGCGGGCGCAGGAGATCGTCGCCGCCCACGCCGGCGAGGAGCGCGCAGCCGAGGCGCTCGGGGTCATCCTGGAAGCACGCGGGCACGCGCTTCAGGAGCCGCACTGGACCCTGCAGTACGTCGGCGTCCGCAAGGTCGACCAGGGGTTCGGACTCGGCGCCGCGGTCGCCCGGCTCGGGCTCGCCGTCGTCGACACCGACGGTCTCCCCTGCGGGCTGACCTCGACCAACCAGCGGAACCTGCCGTTCTACGAGCGGCTCGGCTTCACCCTCGCGGCCGAGGTCTACGTTCCGGGCAGCAACGCCATCGCGCTGCGGCCGATGGTCCGCGCCGCGCGCCGGCAGAACCGCTAGGCGGGCACAGCGTCGTACGGGTAGGCCTCGAGCACCCGTCGCGCGATCAGGGTCGCCCACGGGCTCGGCGCCCGACCCGGCGGCGGCAGGTGGGTGGCGCCGGCGTACGTGCTGCTGGTCCAGCGGCCGTCGGACCGCCGCCGCGAGACCAGTACGGCGAGGGCGTCGTCCATCCGCGGGTCCCGCGGCACGCCGGCGTCTGCGAGGGCGTCGAGCCCACGGAGCACGTCGAAGTACCACCGCGCCGGGTGGTGCAACCGGGTGAACTCGAGCCGGATCGGCTCGCCGGTGCGCTCGCTGCGGAACAGCCGGTGCAGGAGCAGGAACTCCACGGCCGTCGCCCGCGCCGCCAGCAGCTCGTCGAGGCGGTGGCGGTAGCCCCAGCGCTCGTACTCCGTGATGCCCTCGATCATCGACACCGTCGTGTGGACCGAGGAGTGCCTCGCGCCGCTGCGGTCGAGCTGGCAGTTGAAGCCGCCGTCGGGCAGCCGCTGACCGAGGACGTAGTCGACGACGCTGACCAGGTCGTCCTCGGTCGCGCCGAAGTACGTCGCGTAGCCGAGGGTCATGCCGGTGACGCAGGCATCGCTCACCGCGATGCTGTCGGCCGGGTTGACGCCCCCGTCGCGGCCCTTGTGGTCGCGCAGGATCATCGCCACCGTCTCGCCCGCCGCCGGCTGGTCGCGGCGCAGCCTCATGTTCTTCAGCTCGAGGAGCGTGTAGTGGCTGGAGGTCCACTTGGGTTGGTAGAACCCGCGCCCCCAGTGGCCGCTCGGCCCGCGCGCTGCGAGCAGCGCCGCCCCGTCGCCCTCGTGCTCGATCCGGGCCTGGAGCTCGGGGTCCTCCTCACCGAGGAGGTCGCGCCGGGCCTGGAACCGGACCGCGACGTCGGCCTGCAGCAGCCACGCCAGTACGTCGTCCATCGGCCGATGCCCGCTGCTCAGCCGCGGCGGAGGTCGGCGAGCCGATCCGCGCGCAGCTCCGCCAGCCGGGCCCGCAGCTCGGGGTCGCGCATCACCTCGGCGACGGTCGGGCAGTCCTGGGGCCCGGTGGCGCCGGGCACGCAGAGGGTGCACATGTCGCCCGGCCGCAGCGGGCACATCGCGTCTGGCGCCGCCGCCGGCCCCCCTCTCGCTCTCACACACCCACTTTGCGCGAGGCGACGGCGGCGGGGGTAGGGCCGAAGGACCCGTGCGGAGATCGGACCGCAAGAAACCGCAACGGGCCCGTCGCCGACCCGGCGTCCTGCAGAATGCGATCCATGGAGATCAGGGGTCACGTCTCTGACGGATTCGATCGGGTCGCTGAAGAGTTCGAGGAGAACTTCGCCTCGCGTGGTGACGTCGGCGCCGGGCTCGCCGTGATGGTGGGCACCGACCTGGTCGTCGACCTGTACGGCGGGGTGACCGAGCCCGGCGGGGCGCCGTACACGGATGCGACGCTCCAGATGGTCGCTTCCGTGACCAAGGGGGCGATGGCGATCTGCGTGCTGCGGCTGGTCGACCAGGGGAAGGTCGACCTCGACGCGCCGCTGGCGTCGTACTGGCCGGAGTTCGGCGCGGCCGGCAAGGAGCGAGTCACCGTGCGTGAGGCGCTGGCGCACCGCGCCGGCGTGCCCTACCTCGACGGCGGTCTGACGGTGGAGGACCTGGTGGCCTGGCACCCGGCCGCCGCCAAGCTGGCCGCTCAGGAGCCGGCGTGGGAGCCCGCGACGGCCCACGGCTATCACGCGATCACCCACGCCTGGCTGGTCGGTGAGCTGATCCGACGAGTCACCGGTCAGCTGCCGGGCGACTTCCTCGCGACCGAGGTCTGCTCCCCCCTCGGCCTGGACCTGTACGTCGGGCTGCCGACCGCCGAGCACCACCGGGTCTCGCCGCTGATCCTGCCGGTGCCGCGGGCCGAGCCCGACGAGTTCAGCGTGCGGATGCTGACGGCCGGCACCCTCGCCTTCCGCTCCTTCTTCGTCGGCGACGGTCTGCTCGGTTGGCTCAACCTCCCCGAGCTGTGGTCGTCGCAGGTGCCGTCAGGCAACGGCATGGGCACCGCCCGCGCCGTCGCGCGGATGTACGCCGCAACGACCGGCGAGGTCGACGGGATCCGCCTCGTCTCCCCGGAGACCCTCGCCGACGCCGTGCGCCCGCAGTCGGAGGGACCCGACCTCGTCACCGGTTACGAGACCCGGTACGCCAGCGGCTTCCAGCTCTCGTTCCCGTTCCGTCCCATGTCGGGCGCCGGGGCGTTCGGCCACTACGGGCTCGGCGGTTCCGTCGGGTTCGCCGACCGCGAGCGCGGCTTCTCGTTCGGCTACACGGTCAACCAGATGGGCCCGGCCACGCCGGCCGACGCGCGCTCGGTCGCTCTCATCGACGCGGTCGTGGACTGCCTGGGCTGAGCTCGAGGTAGGCCGCGCACCGCGGCGGGGATCCACACGGGACAATCTCGCAGGATCCGCCGCGTCATCGCGGCGACACCTGGCCAGGTCGAGGTCAGTCGCGCAGCGCAGCCGGCACGATCGTGACCGGATAGGGCTCCTCCGCCGACCACGGCTGGGCGCCTGTCACTGACGCGACCGACTGGTAGCGATCGTCCCGCAGCCTCCACGCGTTGAGCGTGACGTGGCCCGAGGGATCGATCACCCAGTACGACGCCACACCCGCTCGCTCGAGTCGCGCGAACTTCAGGTTGAGGTCGATCAGGCGGGTGCTCGGCGACAGGATCTCGACGACCAACTGGGGCACCGCCGTCAGTCGTCGACCGGATCGATCCGCCTTGCGGACAACGAGCAGGTCCGGCTGCAGAACAGTGTCGTCTGCCAGCACGACATCGGTCGGTGCCCCGTAGACGAACAGCTCCTCCGGGCAGTCGGCGAACAGCAGCCGCATCAGGTTGGACTGCACCGTCTGGTGCACCAGCTCTGGCCCCGGCGCCACGATCAGTGAGCCGTCGACCAGCTCGTAGCGGTGTCCGTCATCGGGCAATGCCTCGAGGTCGTGGACCGTCAAGGGTCGTTGCGGCAGCGTCCTCACAACACTCATGGTGCCTCACTCCGAGTCGTTCGGTCATGACTCAATCGTGAGCCGAGGCTCCGACAAACGGGGCGCGTCATCCACAGGCGGCGAAGGCGGGCCCCGCTCGTCGCCGGCGCTAGCTCGCACTTCTGAAAGGCGCCAGCATCGCCTCGTCGAGGAGCACGACGCGCGCGGCCGCGAGCCGCAGCCGGTTGCTCAGGTGACTGCGGCGGGAAGCGACGGTGACGAGCGTGCCGCGCTGGCCGAGATCCGTGACCGCGTCGGCGAAGATGCCGTCTCCGGAGACGAGGACGACGTGGGCGAACCGCGACGCCACGTCCTCGCGCAGCACCTCGAGAAGAGCGAGGTCGGCGCCGTCCTTTCCGGACCGCACCAGCCGCCTGGCCTTCGGCCAGCTCCACGCGACGTGCTCGTAGCCCTTGTGGCAGGTCGCGACGACGACCTGGTCCATCGGGTGGGCGCCGACCGCGCAGCGGATCGTGAGGCGCGCGCACGCTGCGCACTTCTCGTCGCACACGAGCCCGCCGACGACGTTCTCGATGTCGATCAGCACGAGCCGCCTGCTGCTCCAGTCCATGCGGTCGTTCATCGCTGTGTCCTTGCGCCGGCCCGAGTCGTGGATGTCTGTTGCCCCCACTCTCCGCCGGACGTCCGACACAAAGTCGGCGGCCCGGCCGCTCGCCGGGCAGCAAACCCCGACCGCTCTCGCTCGTTGACGAGAACATGTTCCAGACCCGGGCCGCCCTGCTGACCGCCGGCGCCACTGCCTCCCTCCTGCTGGCCTCCCTCGTCAGTACGCCGACGACGGCAGCGCGGGAACCCGAGCGGGCCGCCCCGCGCACTCTCGTGGTCGAGGCGGGCGACGTCAGCGCGGCGATCGCGACCGCGCCCTTCGGCCTGGAGTTCCGCGACGGCAACGGCAAGACGGTCCTCGGCTCGGTCGAGGGCGGCGGGCTGCCCACTCCATCCCTCCACCTCTCCGACCTGCTCGGGACCCTGGGCGACACCGACGTGGTCCCGCCGCGCTACGCGCCGATCACGTTCACCACGGGCGCGGTGACGATGACCCAGGTGGAGCAGTTCCCCAGCGTGACCGGCAACCCGTTCCTCAGCCTGTCGGCCGGCGCGACGTACTCCCTGACCGACGTCCTGCGCTCGACCCGGCTCGCCGACGGCGGCCTGCGGCTCACCGTCGCCACCGACGACCCCACCGGCCGTCGCGCGATCGTCGAGGTGCGGCCCGACCGGGGCGACGCCGTACGCACGCGGGTGCGGTTCCGGCCGGCGACCGGCATCGCGTTCGTCGGCGCGGGCTTCGCCTCGGGAGACGACGAGGCGTTCCACGGATTCGGCGGCCGGCGCAACGCGATCGACCAGGCGGGCGAGAGCTTCTTCAACTGGATCGAGCAGACGATCTTCGACGCGCCGGTGCTGGGCGGGCAGCCGCAGAGCGGGTGGTACCAGCAGGCGCAGTTCATCTCCTCCCGTCCCTACGGCTTCTTCCTCGAGCAGAGCGAGCTGTCGCGCTGGCGGATGCGCTCGGACCGCGACGATGCGTGGCAGGTCGACAGCAACTCACCGGGGCTGAAGTTCACCGTCGCGCCGGGTCGCGCGCCCCGAGCGATCCGCACGCTGACCGCGATCACCGGCCGCACCCCGGTGCCGCCGCGCTGGCAGGTCGCGCCGATCTTCGCCCAGACCCTCAGCGGCGGCACGACGGGCAAGACCCCCGAGGCCTACGAGGCGGAGATTCGCACCTCGGTCCGCAAGATCGACGAGCTCGACCTGCCCTACCGGGCGTTCAGCTTCGAGGCGTGGTGGCTGCTGCAACGGATCGGCACTCTCGACGACATCATCCGCTTGATCAAGCGCCACGGCATGCGCCCGATCGTCTACTTCCGCGCCTGGGCCGGCAACGACGGCCAGGGCCTCGAGGACGACGCGGCGTTCCGGACCGCGCAGGACAAGGGGTACGCCGCGACCCGCGCCGACGGTTCGCCGTACGTCTTCTCCGACACGCTCGCCCCCGGCAAGCGCGCGGTGCAGCTCGACTTCACCAACCCGGAGACCGTCGCGTGGTGGCGGAAGCGGGTGCGGGCGGTGCTCGACGCGGGCGCCGACGGCTTCATGCAGGACTTCGGCGAGCAGACGATGTGGAACATGCACTTCGCCGACGGGACGACCGGTCGGGTCGCGCACAACCGCTACCCGATCGACTTCCACCGCACCACCCGGCGGATCGTCGAGGAGTGGCACCGGGACAACCCGGACCGCACCGAGCCGATGTTCTACGTGCGGTCGGGCTACTCGGGGCGGCCGGGGTCGGCGGCGTACGAGTCGGCCAACTGGTGCGGCGACTACGAGTCCAACTGGAGCCGTACGACGGGGATCGCCGCGCTCACCACCGACATGCTCAACCGCGCGATCGGCGGCGCCTACGGCTTCCACTGCGACACCGGCGGCTACATGGACCTTCTCTCGGGCCCGACCACGCGAGAGCTGTTCCTGCGGTGGTCCTGGTACGCCGCCCTGACGCCGGGCAACCGCGTCCACGGCGGTCCCGTCTTCGGACAGAAGTTCCCGTGGAGCTGGGACGCCGAGGCGGCGTCCGTCCACCGGGCGTCGTTGCGCCTCCACCGCGCGGCCGAGCCCTACATCCTGCGGCTGTGGCGCCAGGCGAAGCGGACCGGCATGCCGATCACCCGGCCGCTGTGGCTGGCCTATCCGCGGATGGTCGGGGTCCATCAGATCGACCAGGAGTACCTGCTGGGGCCGGACGTGCTCGTCGCTCCCGTCGTTGCCCGCGGGGCGACGCGCCGCGAGGTCGCCTTCCCGCCCGGGTGCTGGCGGCGCCCGGAGACCGGCGCACGCTACGAGTCATCGCTGGTCGAGCCTTTCGAAACCACGGTCCCGGCGCCGATCGACCAGCACGTCTACTTCTTCAAGTGCGGTACGACGCCGTTCACGCCGCCTGGCGCGACCGGCTGAGCCACGCTCGCTGGTCGGGGCGTATCGACGACGACCGCGGCGACGCGTCCAGCACACGCGTCACCGCTTGTCGGCGTCCTTGTACGCGAGGATGTCCTCTGTCGTCGGGCCCGCCGCGGCTGGGCCCTTGCGTCGGCGGATGCGGGCGAGCACTTCATCGATGTCGGGCGTGCGGGCGAGCCTCATCAACTCGTTGCGCAGGTACTCCTGCATCGAGCGACCGCTCCGAGCGGCCCGCGCGGCGAGCTCGGCGCGGACTACGTCGGGGACGTCGCGGATCGTGATGGAGACCATGCATCCATCTTGCTGGACTGCTGCCGTGACGCAACTGACTTCTGGGCTACCCGCCGCCCGTCGAGCTGCACCACCCCCATGGGGAGGTCCGCCGCAGGGCCGCAAGGCCGCAGGGAATGTCACGACACCGTCGAGCGCTGCCCCTGCATGGATCTCGAGGAGGCTCTCGCCGCGACGCGAGCCACGCACCAGTCCACGCTGACCACGATCCGTCGTGATGGGCGACCGCAGATCTCGAACGTGCTGCACACGGTCGACGACGCCGGCGTCGTACGGATCTCGACGGTCGCCCATCGCGCCAAGGCGCGCAACCTGGCCCGTGAGCCGTGGGCTGCGCTGCACGTGAACGGACCGACCTTCTTCAGCTACGCGGTGCTCGAGGGCCGGGCCGAGCTGTCCGCGGTCGCCGCCGCCCCCGACGACGCCGTCGTCGACGAGCTCGTCGACCTCTACCGCGAGGCCGCCGGCGAGCACGACGACTGGGCCGGCTACCGGCAGGCGATGGTCGACGAAGCGCGCCTCGTCATCCGGTTCCGCCCGGAGCGGGCGTACGGCGCCCTCGGTGGACTGCCGGCGGCCAGCGGCACGTAGTCGGCTCGTCTAGGTTGGCCGGAACGATTGCACCGCTGACGCCAGGAGCCACCCCTTGACGAAGGTCCTGTCCGGGATCGTCCCCGGCATCATCGACACCCACATCCACCAGTGGGATCCCTTCACCACGCCGCGGGAGGCGTCGCGGCTCGCGCCGCTCTACCGGCGGGTGCCCCGGTTGTTGGAGCGGCTGGCACCCGTCCTGCTCGACCTCGGCACGCGGGAGATGGTGCGCACCGTCGAGTATGCCGCACAGCCCTACCTCCCCGCCGACTACGCCGCCGACGTGGCCGGCGCCGTCGATGCGGTCGGAGTGCCGGTCGAGTCCGCCATCCACGTGCAGTGCGGCTGGCACCGACCGGACCAGTCCGAGGAGACCGCGTGGCTCGACACCTTGCCGTTCGGTTCCGCGGGCAACCCGGACCTGGTCGGGATCGTGGGCAACGCCGACCCCCGCGAGGCCGGCTTCGCCCAAGCCCTCGATGCGCACGCCCGCGCCAGCGATCGCTTCCGCGGCATCCGGTTCATGACCACGTGGCACCCCGACAAGGGCGTCAAGAACTGGATCGACGAACCGAACGTGATGACATCGCCCGCCTTCCTCAGCGGCTTCGCCGCGCTCGCGGAGCGGGGCCTCACCTTCGACGCCTACGTCTACCACCAGCAGATCGCGGAGGTCCGCGCGCTGGCGAAGGAGTATCCCGACACCACCATCGTCCTCGACCACTACGCCCCGCCGGTCGGTGTCCTCGGACCGATGGGCAAGAGCACCGGCCGTACGGCGAGCGACCGGGCCGACCTCCTCGCCCGGTGGAAGGACGAGCTGACCGCCCTGGAGGACTGTCGCAACGTCGTCGCCAAGCACTCCGGCCTCGCCTTCCCCATGCTCGGCCACAGCGAGCCGGGCGTCACCCGCCAGGAGCTGGCCGAGAAGGTCGCCCCGATCGTTCAGCACACCACCGAGGTGTTCGGCGAGGACCGACTCGTGTTCGGCTCCAACTACCCGATGGACAAGGCGATCGCCACCTACGGCACCCTCGTCGGCGCGCTCGCCGACCTGCTGGCGCCGTACGGTCCGGAAATGCTGCGGAAGGTCTTCCGCGACAACGCGGTGAGC
This sequence comes from Nocardioides pelophilus, assembly GCF_014180685.1. Classification (GTDB taxonomy): domain Bacteria; phylum Actinomycetota; class Actinomycetes; order Propionibacteriales; family Nocardioidaceae; genus Nocardioides; species Nocardioides pelophilus. The sequence goes on from NZ_JACEHF010000108.1 coordinate 11,151, forward strand.
GTCTACAGGTTGTAGTCGCAGCCACTCACACGACGACGACGCGGAGCTCGATCCCGACGACGTCGGCAATGCGTGCGAGGTCGCTCGGGTCGGAGGTGACGACGACGTCGGCGCGACGAGCGGCTCCCTCGACGACGAACAGGTCGACGGCGTCGTCGTGGCCTGAGTGGGCGGCGAGACGACCGACGGCACGAGCTTGCGCCTCTGTCAGCGTCTCGACCCGACATCCCTTGAGCACCCGCGAGAGGCTCGGCTGCGGGCCGCCTCGCCAGACCTGAGCGAGGACACCAGCCGGAACGGTGGGCAAGATCCCCCGACGAAGCGCGTCGGCGTGGATCCCGCCCACCCTGACGTCACCTCGTTCCGCTGCGATCAGGGCGCCGGCGTCGTAAGTGATGCCGGATCTACTCACCGGAGCTCGCTCGGTCGCCGAAAGCGCGGTCGAGCTCTGCGCGAGCCCACTCACGAACGTCGTCAGGGATCGGATGGTCCGCTTCCCACTCCGCCATCCCGCGCCGCCCTTCGCGAAGGTTCAGCTGCTCTTCCAGCGCGGCCGACAGCCAGCCCGAGAAGGTCGTACCGTCCTCGCGGGCAGCAGCCTCGATCTGCTCGGCGACGTGCTCGTCGAGGGACACTGACTTCTTCACCACACCCACCTCTTTACGGTAGCACCGTCGGTAGCACCCGTCATGCGGCAGCCTGCGCCTCGTCCGCAAGGTCACGGCAGAACCGAGCGGCAGGCTCGGCCAGGATCTGGCCGAGCCGCACGTACAGATCTGCGTGGTCCGGCCGGACGCTCTCGGTGAGGGCCACGAAGAGATTCCAGTTCAGCAGTTCGGCGGCGATGCACGCCCAGACGTCGATGACCTCAGGGTCGTCGGTGGGCTGATCACGGAAGGCCCTCCGGACCGCGTCGAGGAACTGCTCGGCGCGCGTCTCGTAGCGGTCGAGCGACTCGAGGTCGCCGTACAGGGTGAGCGCGCTGATCTCGAGACGTACGTCGGACAGGAACCCGAACCGGAAACCCCCGGTCTCGAGTCCCTCGCCCCGCTCGCTGGCCTCGCGGAGAACCTCGATCCAGTTCGCCGGTTCGTCCGCGACCGCTCGGGCCACCGTCTCGGACACGTGGAGCGGCAGCGTCTCGAACATCCGTCCGCCCTCGATCGGAACCATCCGTCCGATCACATGCTCACCCTCGATGAGCATCGCCGCGCTGCCGATGTTGGGTGTCTCGATCCGGTCGCCAGACGCGAGGTCAGCCCAGGTCGTGACGCCAGGCGTCCGCGCGAGGTAACGGAATCCGCCCATCGGCGCGCGCGCCCACGAGTGGATCCGGTCCGCGCCGGCGACAAGATCCGCAGGGGCGCGCCGGAGGTACGACGCCAACACCCCGAACTCGTAGAGCACGCACTGGCGGAACACCCAGTCGTGGTCGATCACCTTGATCCGTGGATCGCTACCGGACGGACACGGCACGCCCTCAAAGCCCCCACGGATGTCCGCGACAGTCAGCAGAGCCCGGTCGAACGCCCGGTTGCGCGTCGGGGACAGCTCCTGCACGGCCTGTTCGAGCAGCCAGCGCGATGTCGCCCAGCGCGGCAACAGCGGGCCGAACGTCGCAAGCTGAACCAGCCGGGCGATGCGCTCGCCGCGCCAGAAGAGCTTGCCGTCCGGGCCGAACAGCTTCTGCTCGATGAGGTCTAGCGCTCCGCGGGCGTCACCCCGGCGCTCCGCCTCGTCGACGGCGAGCATCTGCTCGATGTACGGCGCGTACTCGCCGAACCTTGCGGTCGCCTGCCGTCGCGCGGCCGCGGTCTGCGGGCTGCGGGAGTGGCGCTTCGGGGGACGTTTCCGAGAATTGGGCATGCCGCGACTCTCGGCGAAACAGGCCGCCCCCCGCTACCCGCTCGGTGTGAGCTGTGGATATCACGGCGGACCACCGGTGGGTGGCGGCACGAAGACCGCCACCTTCGATGCGGTGGTCTGGCACTGAGAGGCGCACACTGAGGGTGTGTCGGCGCGGACCTCACCGTCTGCCAGCCGCACGACTTCAAGTCTCCGGCGCGGCCCACTGCCTCGCCTGAGCACCAGCGAAGGACGACCTGCGCACATGACCGACCGCGAGACCTGGGCCGAATCTGCTTACGAGATCCTGTCCGGTGTCGCCGGGCGCTATCAGGCCGTGATCGAGTACACCCAGCTCGGCGAGGAGATCCAGGAGCGCACCGGCGTGACTACCGGGATGGCCGTGCACAACTGGATCGGCGGGGTGCTCGGGCTGGTCGTGGACCGCTGCGTCACCGAGGCCGTCCCACCCCTGACGTCGCTCGTGGTGCGCAAGGACACGGGCATGGTCGGCGATGGGTACGACGCGGTCCTGACCGCCCTGGGAGTCGCACCGCTCGACGACGTGATGAAGCGGGAGAAGCACGCTGCATCGTCGCGGCTGGAGTGCTACCGCTGGGCCAACGCCTCCGGCCTCCCCGCGGACGGCGGCCGCGCCGCGCTCACCCCGAAGCTGGCGGCGTCGACCGCCCGCAAGGCCAAGGCCAATCCCCCGCCCGCGAAGGTCTGCCCGAAGTGCCACATGGCACTCCTCCCCACTGGCGTGTGCGACAGCTGCTACTGATGCCGGGCGGACGCCGTGCTCCGCACCTGCGGATCGGCACCTGGAACCTCGACGCTCGCTGGGATGATCGGCACCGGGCCTTCGTCGATCGGCTCGGCTGCGACGTACTCCTGCTGACCGAGGTGCGGCCCGATGTCCAGATCTCCGGCATGGTCGGCCACCACACGAAGCACCGGATGGCGCGCGGGCAGTCGTGGGCAGCGATCTACGCCGCCGACCTCACCCCCTTCCGCGACCCGCACCCAGCCGTCGCGCTCGCCGAGGTCCAGGGGCTCCGGGTAACCTGCTCCGTGCTGCCATGGCGGGGCGCCGGCGCGCACTACCCGTGGGGTGGCGACCGCAGCGTTGACCGGGTCGGCGACGTCGTCGACGCGATCGTCGCT
>NZ_JACEHF010000109.1 GCF_014180685.1 Nocardioides pelophilus
CGTGGACGTAGCGGCCCCCGGACTCGTCGAGGTAGTCGCGACGGGCGGCGGCGACGTCGGCGACCGCCGAAGCCATGGGTACGGCGACGCCGAGCACGGAGCGGGTCGTGTGCGCAGCACCGCCGCCGAAGCCGACCAGCACGCCGGCCGCACCGGTGCGCATCAGGTGCAGGGCCGCCTGGTGGGTCGCGCAGCCGCCGACGATGACGGGCACGTCGAGCTCGTAGATGAACTCCTTGAGGTTCAGCGGCTCGGCCTGGCTGGAGACGTGCTCGGCGCTGACCGTCGTGCCGCGGATGACGAACAGGTCGACGCCCGCGTCGGTCACGACCTTCGCGAACTCCTTGGTGCGCTGCGGGGAGAGCGAGCCGGCCACCGTCACGCCGGCCTCGCGGACCTGGCGCAGCCGCTCGGTGATCAGCTCGGGCTTGATCGGCTCGGCGTAGATCTCCTGGAGCCGGAAGGTCGCCGCGTCACCCTGCAGCCCCGCCACCTCCTCGAGCAACGACTCCGGGTCGCTGTAGCGGGTCCAGATGCCCTCGAGGTTGAGCACGCCGAGTCCGCCGTACCGTCCGAACGCGATGGCGGTCTCCGGCGACATCACCGAGTCCATCGGCGCGGCGAGGATCGGCAGCGAGAACCGGTAGGCGTCGATCTGCCAGTCGACGCTGACCTCCTCGGGGTCGCGGGTGCGCCGGGAGGGCACGATCGCGATGTCGTCGAAGGAGTAGGCGCGGCGGGCGCGTTTGGCCCGGCCGATCTCGATGTCGGTCACCGGAGCAGTCTAGTGATGGGCCACCGACCGCCCGCCCAGCCGCCGGTCAGCCGCCGCCCAGCCGCCGGTCAGCCGACGTCGAAGGTGTTCTTCAGACCCAGCCGGTACAGCTGCTTGTCCACGAGCTTGAGCGCCTCCCACTCCGGCGGGCGGTGCAGCTCGTAGATGGCGGCAGGGGCGCCGCCGACGCCGGCCTCGTCGAGGATCGCGTTGGCGGCCTGTCGGCCGGACTCGTTGGCGCCCTCCATCGTCGCGAGGTCGACGTTCGTGCGGCAGAAGTCGCCGGCGAGGAACAGGTTGGCGATCCCGGACCGCGTCGTGGGCCGCAGCTTCCACGAGTCGACGGTGTTGATGAGCAACGGCTCGTCGTTGCTGTTGCGCCGGCTCGTGGGGTCCCACTGGATCGCCGGGTCCAGGAAGAACGAGTGCAGGACGTCGTCGGGCAGCACCGACCGGCCGGTGTCCTCGAGCGAGGCCTTCATCTGCGCCCAGACCTCGGCGCGCACCTCCGCCTTGGTGCACCGGTTCGCCGGCTTGCCGAACAGGATGCCGGGAGTCGTCCAGTCGGAGACGTCGACCGACAGGCAGTCGACCGCGTTGCCGTCGCCGTACGTCGCGGCGAAGTCGTTGGTCCAGAACTGGGCCTGGGTGAGGCAGGTGAGCGACCACGGCGAGTCGAGGAAGGCGACGTGGCCCGGGGTCAGGTTGACCGGGCGCTTCAAGTAGAACTGGATGCCGTTCATCCAGTCGACGACGAGGTCCTTCAGTCCCTCGAGCTTCGGGGCCGCGCGGAGCACCCGGCTGGACAGCAACGGCGTGACCTTCTCGACCGGCATCGCGGACACGAACCAGTCCGCCTCGATCGTGACCGGACCGCTGGGCGTTGTCGCCCGGGCGCCGATGATGCGCCCGTTCGCGACATCGAGCCCGACGATCGCCGTACCGGTGCGGAAGCGCACGCCCTTCTTGCGCAGCAGCGTGAGCCAGGGGTTGATCCACACCTCGTTGGTCGGGCCGTTGAGCACCTGGTCGGCGTGCCGACCCTGGGTGCCGCGCCCCGCGATCGCGTAGAGGAACGCCTCCGCCATGTTGCCGATCGTGCGGGTGCTGGCGATCTCCTCCTTGGCCGCGACCAGTGCGCGGGTCAGGCCGCGGGCCGCGACGGTCTGGTACTCCGCCGAGCGCTGCTCGGCGCGGACGAAGTCCCACCACGACGTCTGCTCCCACTGCCCGAACCGCCGCTCGTCGCAGCTGGACAGGAAGACGACCACCCGGGAGGCGAAGTACGCCGCCTCGTCGGGCGACACCATCTGCCCGCCGATCAGCTCGTTGGTGATGAAGCGCTTCAGCGCGTCCGGGGTGGCCAGGTGGCGCGGGTCGGGGATCAGGCCGAACAGGTTCTGGTCGTCGCGCCCACCGGATCGCGGGAACAGCGGGATCGGCGCGTTGACGAGGTTGTCGAGGACGCCGTTCTCGTTGGTGCCGAACGGGATCCGGGCCATCGTGTCGGGGATGTGGTGGTAGAAGCCGGGGAAGAACCGGAACCCGTGCTCGCCCGGCAGCGGCCGCCGGCCGCCGCGTGCGGTGCCGGGCACCGGGATGCTGCGCGCCTTGCCGCCGAGCGCCTTGCGCTCGTAGACGGTCACCTCGAAGCCGCGCTCGATCAGCTCGTGCGCGGCGGCCAGGCCGGCCATGCCGCCCCCGAGCACGGCGACGCGACGGCGCTGCGCGGCGAACGCCGGCGCGAGCGGTCCGAGCGCGACGGCGCCCGCGGCGATGCCGGAGCCCCGCAGCACGGTCCGGCGAGAGAGAGTCCCCATGAGCTGTTCCTTCCACTAACCGACACTGGTGTCGGTTAGCATGGGATTGTGTCTGCCCAGGGAGCCGCCGTCAACAGTCCGCGCCGACGCCTGCGCGGGGCCGAGCGCCGGCGACGCGTCGAGGAGGCAGCCGTGGTCGCGTTCGCGAACCGCGGCTACGACGCCACCTCGCTCGGCGAGGTCGCAGCGGCGGCTGGGGTCACCCGCACCGTGATGTACGACCACTTCCCCACCAAGCGCGCCCTGTTCCTGCACGTCATCGAGACCCAGCACCGGCTGATGGTGTCCGAGATCGCCCGGGGCATCACGAGCGAGGGCGGCCCGCGCGAGCGGGTGCGGGCCACGCTGGCGTCGTACCTCCGGTTCACGCGGGAGCACCCGTCGGCCCGCCGGCTGCTCCTCGATCCGATCCCCTCCGGCGACGCGGAGCTCGACCAGGTCGTGCGGGGCTTCGTCGACGACCGGGCCGAGGTCATCAGCCGGCTGTTGGCCGACGACCTCGCCGGCGCCGGCGTCGACCTCCGGTCGACCAGCCTGCCGGTCATCGTCGCCGTGGTCAGTGGCGCGGCCGACGGTCTCGCGCAGTGGTGGGCGCTCCACCCCGAGACCCCGTTCGACGACGTCGTCGACGGCGCCGCCCGCCTGCTGTGGAACGGTCTCCCCCGCGCCGGCGACCCCTGAGCCCCGCGTCGTACCTGACCCACCTGTCGGGATTCGCCGGAAAATCGACACGGACGTCAGGTGCGAGGCGATAGTTGGGGGCGATGGACGAGGAGCCCAGCGACCCGCGACGACAGCTGCTGGCCGAGCTCGCCCCTGGGGGGCCGGAGCAGGTCGTCGGCGTGCTCCGCGCGCGATCCACCGAGGCGATCGGCCACCTCCACCGGGACGACTGGCTCGCGTTGACCGAGCGGCTGCGGGGGCCGGACGGGCGGCTGCCGGCCGAGCTCGCGTGGCGGTGCGGCTACGCGCTCCACCTCCAGGGGCGCGCCAACGAGGCCGCCGCCTGCTTCGAGTCCGCCGCCGAGACCGACGACGACGCCGAGGGAGCCCACCTCGCCGCGGCGTGCGCGGCCTCGCTGTGGAGCCGCGGTGCGGTCGAGGAGCTGGCCGCCACCGCCGACCGGGCGCTCGCCCTCGCCGAGGCGAGCGGCGACGCGAGCGCGCTGGCCGCCGCCTGGGTCGCCCAGGCCCTCTCCGCGTCGATCGACGACCGGCACGCCTGCACCGCGGCGGAGCACAAGGCACTGCGCTTCGCCGAGGACGCCGGCGACGTGCTCGCCGTCGCTCGCATCCACACCCACATCGCCTGCGTCGACCTCGAGGAGGCCCGCTACCTGGAGGCGATCGAGCGGCTCACCGACGTCATCACGACGACGGGCGCCCACGGACTGGCGAGCAGCCAGGCGCTGGCGCGGGTGAACCTCGCCGAGGCGCTGGTGCGGGTCGGTCGGCTCGACGAGGCGGTGCACGAGGCGGAGGCCTCGCGCCTCCAGTTCGGGGTCCTGGACTCTCCGCTGGTCGGTGGGGCGTGGCGGATCCTCGGCTCGGTCAACACCATCCGCGGCAGCCTGAGCCGGGCCGCCCACGCCTACTCCGAGGCGGTGCGCTACGCCGAGGAGCACGGGTTCAGCCAGGTGCTCCTCCCGGCCCTGGTCGGGCTGGCGCTGGTCCGCGCCGCCGACGACCGGGAGGCCGCCCGGGACCTGCTCGACCGGGCCCGGGCGCTCCCTGCCGTCACCCACCACCTGGCCAGCAAGCTCGCCCACGGCTGGTTCCTGCTGATGGAGTCGGACGAGCGTCCGCCCGCGCGCGCGGAGGCGCTCGCCATCGCCGAGCGCGAGCTCACCGAGGCGCTGCACTACAGCGAGAACAGCGTGGTCGCCGAGGCGCTGGAGCTCGCCGTGCTGGCCGGCGACCGAAAGCCCGACGACCCCCGTCTGGCGGAGGCGCGGGAGATGTGGCGGGCGGCAGGCAACCGGGTCCGGTCGACGATGAACGCCTACGTCGCGGCCCGGCTGTCCGGCGCGACCGTCGCGGAGCACCGCGCACTGCAGGACCTGCACGGACTCGGCCTCCATGCCGACGCGTGGGCAGTGCCCGGGCCGCTGAACGCGGTCCGGCCGGCCGCCCCCCGGATCCGGGTGCACTGCCTCGGTGCGTTCGCGCTCGAGGTCGACGGTCGCACCGTCCCCGGGTCGGCCTGGCCGTCGCGCAAGGCCCGCGACGCGCTCAAGGCGCTGGCGGTGTCCGACCCCGAGGGACTGAGCCGATCACGCCTGGAGGCCCTGCTCTGGCCCGACGTGCTCGATCCCGGCAACCGGCTGTCTGTGGCGCTCTCCCAGCTGCGCCAGGTCCTCGACCCCGGCCGCGCCCGCCCGGCCGACCACTACATCGTGGCGGACCGGTCCCGGGTGCGGCTCGCCAGTGCCCACGTGAGTGTGGACGTGCGCGATTTCAGCCGCGCCGCGGCCGAGGTCACCGACGGGACGGACGTCGACGTCGACGTCCTCGAGGCGGTCGCCGCGCGCCACACCGGCGTGCTGCTCGAGGGCGAGGACGCCGAGTGGATCGACGCCCCGCGGGAGGAGGTCGAGCGCCTCGCCCGGGAGGTCAACCGCGCGCTCGCGCTCGCCCTCGCCGGCACGACCGACGCCGCGCGCGCCGTACCGTGGCTGATCCGCCAGATCAACGACGACCCGTACGACGAGCCGACGTACGTCTCGCTCGTCCGGCTGCTCGAACGGCTGGGGCGGCACGGCGAGGCGCGCAACTTCTACGCCGTCTACGACTCGCGGATGCGCGAGCTGGACGTGGCGGCGCAGCCCTGGGCCGCGGTCAGCGAGCTCGGCGCGTCCTGAGCCTCGTCCGCAACGGGATCTCAAACTCTTCTCAACCTGCTCCGGGCACGGTGGCACCGCTCCCGAGACCCGGAGGTCACCATGACCGTCATCCTGCACGCCGAGACCGTTCCGCCCCCGACCGTGGAGGTCGACGCGGACGCGGACACCCACCGTCCGGCAGGTCCCGCCGCGACCAGGTTCTGGCGCCCGGGGCCGTAGCGTCGCCGCTCAGTGACCGGAGTAGTTGGGTGCCTCGACGGTCATCTCGACCCCGTGCGGGTGGCTCTCCTTCAGTGAGGCCGACGTGATCCGGACGAACCTGCCCTTCTCCTGCAGCTCCGGGATGGTCCGGGCGCCGATGTAGAACATCGACTGGTTGAGGCCGCCGAGGAGCTGGTGGGCGACGCTGGCGAGCGGGCCCTTGTAGGCCACCCGCCCCTCGACGCCCTCAGGAACAATCTTGTCGTCGCTGCTGATCTCGGCCTGGAAGTAGCGGTCCTTGGAGTAGGACTTCTTGCCGCGCGAGGACATCGCACCCAGCGAGCCCATCCCGCGGTAGGACTTGTACTGCTTGCCCTGGTGGAACACCACCTCGCCGGGCGCCTCCTCGCAGCCGGCGAGCATCGACCCCACCATGACTGCGTCGGCGCCGGCGACGAGCGCCTTGGCGATCTCACCGGAGTGCTTCATGCCACCGTCGGCGATGACCGGGACGCCCGCCGGCTTGGCCGCGAGAGCAGCGTCGTAGACGGCGGTGATCTGGGGTACGCCGACGCCGGTGACCACGCGCGTCGTACAGATCGAACCCGGCCCGACGCCGACCTTGATGCCGTCGGAGCCGGCGTCGATGAAGGCCTGGGCGCCCTCCTTGGTCGCGACGTTTCCGCCGATGACCTGGACGTGCCGGGTGGCCGGGTCGGACTTGAGCCGCTGCACCATGTCGAGCAGCATCCGGACGTTGCCGTGCGCGGTGTCGGCGACCAGCACGTCGACGCCGGCCTCGACCAGCCCGGTCGCCCGCTCCCACGCGTCACCGAAGTAGCCGATCGCGGCGCCGACCATCAGCCGGCCACTGTCGTCCTTGGAGGCGTTCGGGAACTGCTCGGACTTCACGAAGTCCTTGACCGTGATCAGCCCGCCGAGCCGGCCGGCCTCGTCGACCAGCGGGAGACGCTCGCGCTTGTGCTTGCGCAGCAGCATGGTCGCCTCGTCACGGCTGATGCCGACCGCGCCGGTGACCAGCGGCATCGGGGTCATCACCTCGTCGACCTTGGTGGTGGCCCACTCCGCGACCGGCGTGAACCGGAGGTCGCGGTTGGTGCAGATGCCGAGCAGCCGGTTGTCGGCGTCGACGACCGGGAGGCCGGAGACGCGGTACTCACCGCAGATCCGGTCGAGGTCCTCGAGGGTCGCGTCGGGCCCGATGGTGACCGGGTTGGAGATGATCCCCGTCTGGGTGCGCTTGACCAGGTCGACCTGGTAGGCCTGCTCCTCGGCCGACAGGTTGCGGTGCAGGATGCCGATGCCGCCCTGCCGGGCCATCGCGATCGCCATCCGGGACTCGGTGACGGTGTCCATGGCGGCGCTGATCAGGGGCGCCTTGATGCTGATCTCGCGCGTGAGCCGCGTGGTCGTGTCGATGTCGTCAGGGGCCAGGTCCGAGTGACCCGGCAGCAGCAGGACGTCGTCGTAGGTGAGACCGAGCGAAGCGAACTTGTCGGGGACCTCCATGACGGAATCCTACGCGGGGTCGCGTCCGCGGCATGAACCGGGACAGACTGGAGCGCGTGACCCCTCCCGCGGCTCCTGACCTCCCCCCGCACGTGCTGGTCCTGTTCGGTGCGACCGGCGATCTCGCTTCCCGCAAGCTCTTCCCCGGCCTGTACCGGCTGGCCGCCGCCGGGCGGCTGCCCAAGCACCTCGCCGTCATCGGCAGCGGCCGCCGCTCCCCCGGCACCGACGAGGAGTTCCGCGACCAGGTGCGCGCCGCGCTCACGGAGTTCGTGAAGCAGGTCGACGAGGCCGTCGCCGGGCCGCTGCTGGAGCAGATCACCTTCGTCCCCTCCACGGCCGACGACGGCGCCGCGCTCGCCGAGGCGGTGCGGGTCGCCGAGGACGGGCTGCTCGAACGGGCGGGCTGCCTGCTGTCCGACGTACGACGCCTGCTCTACCTGTCGATCCCGCCGTCGGCCGTGTCCGGCACCGTCGAGATGCTCGCCAAGGAGGATCTCGTCGACCGCTCCCGGCTGGTCGCGGAGAAGCCGTTCGGCACCGACCTGGCGACCGCCCGCGCGCTCGACGTCGTGCTCCGCAACGCCTTCGAGGAGTCGCAGATCTTCCGGATCGACCACTTCCTCGGCAAGGAGGCGGTGCAGAACATCCTGGCGCTGCGCTTCGCGAACGGGCTGTTCGAGCCGGCGTGGAACAGGCACACCATCGAGTCGGTGCAGATCGACGTGCCCGAGAAGCTCACCGTCGAGGGGCGCGGCAGCTTCTACGAGGGCACCGGCTGCCTGCGCGACATGGTCACGACCCACCTGTGCCAGCTGCTCGGGTTCGTCGCGCTCGAGGACCCGCACGCCTACCGCGAGTCGGCGCTCCGCGCGGCGAAGGCGGCCGTGTTCGCGGCGGTGCGGCCGCTCGATCCGGACCGCGTCGTCTTCGGCCAGTACGACGGCTACCTCGACGAGCCCGACGTCGCTCCCGACTCCGACGTCGAGACCCTGGTCGCCATCGAGATGTGGATCGACAACGACCGCTGGCGCGACGTGCCGTTCTACCTGCGCACCGGCAAGGCGATGGCGGACGGCCGCCGGACGATCACCATCCGCTTCACCGACCCGCGGCACCGCTGGCTCAAGCCCGCCGACGGCGGCCACCCGCCGCCCAACGAGCTGGTCATCGAGCTCGCCGACCAGCCGCGGATCGCGATCGACGTCCGCGCCAAGCGGCCGGGACCCGACATGGACATCGTCGAGGGCGTGTTCCGCCTCGACCTGGTCTGCGACGTGCCCGACGCCGACCCGCTGGAGGCCTACGAGCGGCTGCTGCTCGACGTGATGCGCGGCGACCGGACCCTCTTCATCAGCTCCGACGAGGTCGAGCGGCTCTGGGAGATCTGCCAGCCGGTGCTGGACCGCCGGCCCCGGCCGGAGCCCTACCCGCAGGGGTCGTGGGGCCCGCAGTCAGCGATCGACCTGCCGCTCGGCGGCTGGCGGCTCGGCAACCACGCGGTGGACGAGTCCCTGACCAGCCACTGACCAGCCGGTCAGGTGCGCAGCTCGTTGACCGCGATCCGCACGGTGAGCGACTCGCCCGCCATCCGGATCCGACCGCGCAGCCCGGCCGAGAGCACCATGGGCAGCACGGCCTGGCTGTCCGCGGGCGCGGTCAGCACGATCTCCTCCGCCCCGCGGGCGCGCGCCATCCGCGCGATCTCGGAGAGCACTCGGGTGCCGATGCCGCGCCGCTGCCACAACGGGTCGACCCACATGTCCACCGGCCACGGGTCGTGCGGCGTGGCGCCCTCGGTGAAGGACGCGCGGCCGACCACCCGGCCGCTCACCAGCACGGACACCTCGTCGGTGCCGCGGATGTGCGTGGGCTCGGTGTCCCCCGTGGAGTGCGGCGCGGCGGGGGTCCGGCTGAGGACGTCGCTGACGAGCTCGGCGAGGGCGGCGCCGCGAGCGCGCTCGGCGGGGGTGAACGGCGTCTCCCGCCGGATCTGCACGACCGCGCTGCCCACCGTCATCTCGAGGACGTCCTCGGTGCCGTGGGTGGGCTCGACGTCGGCGTCGAAGAGATGGGCGACGACGTCGGGGAACAGGGCGGGGTGGTCGAGGATCTCCCTGGCCGCCCGGACGTAGCGGGTCGGCTGGTCGTCGAGGGCGTGGCTGTTGACCTGGTGGGTGACGACCGAGTCGGCTCCCGCGCGGGTGACCAGGCCGACGACCTCGTGCTCGCCCCAGCCCTCGGGCGTCCGGATCACGAGCTCGATCGTCGCCGTGCCGGGCACCTGGCTGGTGAAGACCTGGACGGCGCCGATGTTGGCGCCGGCCTTCCCGCACTCGTTGGCCAGGGGAGCAAGCTTGCCCGGTCGATCCGGCAGGTTCGCGCGCACCCTCCACAGCATGGTCACAGCATGCCGTATCTCAGTGCTGCGCGGGGGCGGCTGACCGCTCGGGATCCTGCTCGCCCGCCTCGATCGCGATCGTCAGCCGGTTCTCCGGCAGCGGCACCGGACAGGTCGTGAAGTCGGTGTAGGCGCACGGCAGGTTCGTGGTGCGGTTGAAGTCGAGGACGACCGTGCCGTCCGGCGCCGGCGGGGGCGCGTAGAGCTGGCGGCCGGCGGCGTACGTCGTCCGGCCCGACGTGGCGTCGGCGAACACCAACCAGAGCCCGCCGTCGTCGTCGTACGCCAGCAGCCGCACCGGCTGGCCGGCGACCGCGAACTCGACCTCCCCCACCGTGTCGGCGGCCGGCGGCTCGCCATCGAACGGGCGGAACGTCGCCGTCACCACCCACTCCGGCGTGGGCGGGTACGACGGCGTCGGCCGGTGCTGGGCCCGCAGCGGGTGGGCCGGGTCCCGCGGTCGGAGGAGCACGGCGTCGCCGCGGCGCGCGACCTCGATCAGCCTCGCGCCCGCGCGGGCGCGGATCCCCTCCTCGTCGACCTGACCGAGCAGGTGGCGACCCCGCACCTCACGGTCGCCGATCGTCAGCGACTCCTCCGGCCCGAGCTCGACGATCACGCCGTCGGGCCCGAACGACCAGGCGCCGGGCACGCCGTCGTAGCGCTCGGGCGTGGCGTCCAGCCAGTGCAGCCCGGTGATCGAGAGGAACCCGTGCGGCGCGGTCAGGCGCTCCTCGCGCGCCCGTCGCCACGTCTGCCACTCCCCGAGGAAGTCGTCATCCACGTGATGATCCTGCCGACCCGGCTCAAATGTGCAAGAAAAATGCGCCGACCCGGCTCCAACTTGGAGCCGGGTCGACGTGGTTCAGACCGGAGTTCGAGCCGGGTCAGTGGCCGTGGCCGTGCCCGTGGCCGTGACCGCCACCGGCCGCGGCGGCCTCGTCCTCGTCCTCGGGCTTCTCGACGACCAGGGTCTCGGTCGTGAGCAGCATCGCGGCGATCGAGGTCGCGTTGACGAGCGCGGAGCGGGTGACCTTGACCGGGTCGAGAACACCCTGGGCGACCAGGTCGCCGTACTCCTCGGTGGCGGCGTTGTAGCCGTTGCCGATGCCGAGCTCGCGGACCTTGCTGGTCACGACGTAGCCGTTGACGCCGCCGTTCTCGGCGATCCAGCGCAGCGGCTCGTCGCACGACTTGCGGACGATGCGGACGCCGGCCGCCTCGTCGCCGGGGAGGCCGAGGTCCTTGTCGAGCACCGACACCGCGTGGATGAGCGCGGAGCCACCACCGGGGACGATGCCCTCCTCGATCGCGGCGCGGGTCGCGGAGACCGCGTCCTCGATCCGGTGCTTCTTCTCCTTGAGCTCGACCTCGGTGGCAGCGCCGACCTTGATCACGCACACGCCACCGGCGAGCTTGGCGAGTCGCTCCTGGAGCTTCTCGATGTCCCAGTCGGAGTCGGCGTGCTCGATCTCGGCCTTGATCTGGTTGACCCGGCCCTCGACCGCGGCGTGGTCGCCCGCGCCGTCGACGATCGTGGTGTTGTCCTTGGTGACCACGATCCGGCGGGCCTGGCCGAGCACCTCGAGCCCGATCTGGTCGAGCTTGAGGCCGACCTCGGGAGAGATGACCTGGCCGCCGGTCAGGACGGCGATGTCCTGCATCATCGCCTTGCGACGGTCGCCGAACGCCGGGCTCTTGACCGCGACGGCGTTGAACGTGCCGCGGATCTTGTTGACCACGAGGGTCGAGAGCGCCTCGCCGTCGACGTCCTCGGCGAGGATGAAGAGCGGCTTGCCGGCGGCGATGACCTTCTCGAGCAACGGCAGCAGGTCGGCGATCGCCGAGATCTTGCCCTGGTGCAGAAGGATGTAGGGGTCGTCGATGACCGCTTCCATGCGCTCCGGGTCGGTCACGAAGTAGGCCGAGATGTAGCCCTTGTCGAACTGCATGCCCTCGGTGAACTCGAGCTCGGTGCCCATGGTGTTGGACTCCTCGACGGTGATCACACCGTCCTTGCCCACCTTGTCGAACGCCTCGGCGAGCAGCGCGCCGATGTGGCTGTCGCGGCTGGAGATCGTGGCCACGTTGGCCATGTCCTCCTTGGACTCCACCTCACGGGCGGCGGCGAGCAGCGCGTCGCTGACGGCCTGCGCCGCAGCGTCCATGCCGCGCTTGACGCCCATCGGGTTCGCGCCGGCGGCCACCGCGCGGAGGCCCTCGTGCACCATCGCCTGGGCCAGCACGGTCGCGGTCGTCGTGCCGTCACCTGCGATGTCGTTGGTCTTGGTCGCGACCTCCTTGGTGAGCTGGGCACCAAGGTTCTCGAACGGGTCGTCGAGCTCGATCTCGCGGGCGACGGTCACGCCGTCGTTGGTGATCGTGGGGGCGCCCCACTTCTTGTCGAGGACGACGTAGCGGCCCTTGGGGCCGAGGGTCACCTTGACCGTGTTCGCGAGCTTGTCGACGCCGCGCTCGAGGGCGCGCCGGGCGTTCTCGTCGAACTCCAGGATCTTCGGCATTGCTTCTCCTTCGGGAGTGAAACTGAGACGGGTCGTGTGCCTGAGTCCGCGCTAGCGCGAGGCGTCAGGCACACGACCCGTAGAGATCAGGAAACGATCGCGAGGACGTCGCGCGCGGAGAGGATGAGGTACTCGACGCCGGCGTACTTGACCTCGGTGCCGCCGTACTTGCTGTAGATGACCTTGTCACCCACCGCGACGTCGAGCGGGATCCGGCCGTCGCCGTCCTCGTTGAAACGACCCGGGCCCACGGCCAGGACCTCGCCCTCCTGGGGCTTCTCCTTGGCGGTGTCCGGGATGACCAGGCCGGAAGCCGTGGTCTGCTCGGCCTCGAGGGCCTTGACGACGATGCGGTCCTCGAGCGGCTTGATGTTGATCGACACGTCGATCGACCTCCCCTTCCTGGGATGACACAGAGTTACGAGTGTGTGCAGGTGGTCCGACGGGCTGGCGCCCGCCCACGTTGAGGCTTGCCTTGAGGAGTACGCCGTCGCGGGGGTCGCACACTCTTCGGCAAGCGCTGGCACACTCCAGTGGAGAGTGCCAATCAGAAACTAGCACTCTCCGCCAACGAGTGCCAGAGAGGGGGCCGTCCCGGACCGACCTGACAGGATCAGCGGGTGGATCTCGACGCGTTCCGATGGCTGCTCACCGACGAGGGGCAGGCGCTCCTGGCGCGCGCCACCGAGCTGGCGGCGAGCGACGACGAGCTCCACGTCCAGGCCGAGCTCCGCCGTACCGCTCCCCCGGCCGCGGTTGCGGCCGCGCTGACCCAGGTCGAGCTGCGGGTGCGCGCCCGGGCCAAGTTCGGCGACCTCGCCGCGCGCCTCTACTTCACGCCCGACGCCCTGGAGCAGGCCACCCGACAGTCGGTCGCCACCCACCGCGCGGGACGGTTCCAGGCGTTCGGGGCGCACACCATGATCGACCTCGGCTGCGGGATCGGCGGCGACCTGATCGCCGCGTCCCGGGCAGGACTCGTCTGCGCCGGCGTGGACCTCGACCCGGTGCGGGTGGCCATCGCCGAGGCCAACCTGGCGGCGCTCGGCCTCCCCGGCGCCGTCCAGGTCGCCGACGCGACCACGGTCCACCACGAGGGCTTCGACCTCGCCTTCGCCGATCCGGCCCGCCGCACCGGCGCCGGCCGCAGCTTCAAGGTCGACGACTGGACGCCGTCGTGGACGTGGGTCGAGGAGCTGCTCCGCCGCGACGCGTGCGTCAAGGTCGCGCCCGGGATCCCGCACGCCCTGGTCCCGCCCAGCGTCGAGGCGGAGTGGGTCAGCGACGGCGGCGAGGTCAAGGAGGCCGCCCTGTGGTCGGGCCGTACGGCGACCACGGACCGCCGCGCCACGGTGATCGGCCCCGGCGGGCTGGCCTCCCTGACCGACGAGGACGACCCCGGCCCCGACGCGGTCGGCGTCGGCGAGGTCGGCGACTTCCTCTACGAGCCGGACGGCGCCGTGATCCGGGCGGGACTCGTCACCGCGGTCGCCGCCGGGGTCGAGGGGCGGCTGATCGACGCCAAGATCGCCTACGTCACCTCGGACCGCGCGTTCCACTCCCCGTTCGCCCGCGGCTACCGGGTGGTCGAGCACCTCCCCTACCGCGAGAAGCAGCTCAAGGCGGCGCTCCGCGAGCGCGGCATCGGCCGGCTCACCATCAAGAAGCGCGGCGTCGACGTCGCGCCCGACGCGCTGCGCAAGCGGCTCGCCCTCGCCGGTGACGAGGAGGCCACGCTGGTGCTGACCCGGGTCGGCGACCACGGCGCCGCGCTGCTCGTCGCGCCCTTCTGATCCACCGGATGCCGCCCCGGGGCAACCGCGTCGCCCGGCCGCGCGTCGTACAGACGTGAAGAAGCGGATGCTCGGGACGGCGACGTCGCTCGCCGTGCTCCTCGCCCTCGGTGCCGGGTGCGGCGGCACCGGCCGCAACGGCGGCAGCGGCGACGCGGCTGCACCGCCGGCAGCCT
>NZ_JACEHF010000011.1 GCF_014180685.1 Nocardioides pelophilus
TCGGCGTCGCCGCCGCGTTCGGCCTCCTCTACGACCACTACCAGGCCTCGGTCTACCGGTTCCTCTACTACCGCACCCGCTCGGTCGTGGTGGCCGAGGACCTGACGTCGGAGACCTTCTTCCGCGCGCTGCGCAACATGGCGTCGTTCCGCTGGCAGGGCAAGGACTTCGGCGCCTGGCTGATGACCATCGCGCGCAACCTCGCGACCGACCACTTCAAGGCCGGGCGGACCCGCCTCGAGATGACCACCGAGGACATGGGTCAGCACGACGACACCACGGAGGGCCCCGAGTCCGCCGTACTCGCGAGCCTGACCAACGAGATCCTGCTCGAGGCGCTCACCGAGCTGCCGAACGAGCAGAAGGACTGCCTGGTCATGCGGTTCCTCCAGGGGATGAGCATCGCCGAGACCGCGCAGGTCCTCGGGCGCAGCGAAGGTGCCATCAAGCAGCTCCAGCTCCGCGGCGTCCGCAACCTCGCGAAGCTGATGCCGGAGGGGTTGCGATGAGCCCCGCCCTCGACACCCTCGCCGGCATGGCCCGACCGGACTACCGCCGCGTAGCCCGGACGGAGGATGCAGGTCACACCGGACGGCGCGTAACCAACGCTCCCGCGCCGTCGTTCACCGAGTGGGACCAGCTATTGACAGACCCGACCGACCGAGGATGGCAGGCATGACTGGGGCGTTCGTGAGCAGGCGCCGCGCCGACGAGTTCGACGCGCTGCTGTCGGCCCCTGCGCCGGAGCGTGAGGCGGCGCAGTACGCCGACCTCCTCGAGCTCGTGGGCTCGATGCGCTCCCTGCCGCCCGTCGCCGCCCGCGCCGAGTTCGTCTCCGACCTGCGCAGCCAGCTGATGGTCGAGGCGGCCCGCCAGGCCCGTCCGGCGGTCGACGA
The DNA here is from genome assembly GCF_014180685.1 of Nocardioides pelophilus. Taxonomy (GTDB): domain Bacteria; phylum Actinomycetota; class Actinomycetes; order Propionibacteriales; family Nocardioidaceae; genus Nocardioides; species Nocardioides pelophilus. The sequence goes on from NZ_JACEHF010000011.1 coordinate 897, forward strand.
CGCCACCCGCCTCCGGCTCACCCCCAAGCAGCGTCAGGGCGCCCGCGAGCGCCGCCTGGCCACCGTCCTCGGCGGCTTCGCGATCGTCGCGGCCTCCGGCTCGATGGCGATGGCGTCCCAGGGAGCACTCCCCGGCGACGTCCTCTACCCGGTCAAGCGCGCGATCGAGAACGCCGAGACCAACCTCCAGGCCGACGACGCCGCGAAGGCGCAGGCCCTCCTCGATCACGCCGCACAGCGGCTGCAGGAGGCCGAGCAGCTCACGGCCCAGGGCGCCGACGCCGCAATCGTGGCCGAGACCCTGCAGGACTTCAGCGACCAGTCGCAGCAGGCGACCGAGCTGGCCCTCGACGACTACGCCGCGACCGGCGACCGCGACGCCATCGCCGACCTGCGGACGTTCACCTCGCAGTCGATGACCGAGCTGACCGCGCTCGGCGACGTGGTCCCGAGCGACGCTCGCGCCGCCCTGATCACCGCCGCGCAGACGGTGGCCAACGCCGACTCGGCCGCCTTCCAGGCGTGCCCGACCTGCGGCGACGGGGCTGTCACGGAGCTCCCCGGGTTCGCCACGGCACCGATCTCCCTGCCCTACACCCTCGTCACCGGCGAGCGCACCCCGCAGTCGGTGGTCGTGCCGCCCGACTTCCTCGCTCAGGTCGAGAACATCGCGAAGAACGAGCCCGACGTGCCGCCCACGACCGGCGACGAGCCGCGATCCGACGACGGCTCGGTGACCGACCCGGACACCGAGCCGGTCACCGACCCGGTCACCGAGCCGATCACCGAACCCGACGACGAGCCCGACAACCCGCTCGAGGAGTTCGGCGACAAGATCAAGCGCGGCCTCGAGGCCGCGGGCAACGGTCACGGCGACGAGGCGGTCAACGAGACCATCGACGGTGTCGTCGGCGGCGTCGACGGCCTCGTCGACGGAATCTTGGGGAACTAGATCCTGGCGATCGCGCCCATGCGGTCCGGCGGCGCCTGTCTTGCCGCCAACCAGCCGTAACCCCTGACCGCGTCAACTGCGGGCCGGCAGCGTGGCGCACGGCGGCGAAGCCGCACGGTGCGGCGTCCCCTGGCCGAGCTTGCGAAGGTCAGGGCGATGCCGCACCGTCTGCGACACGCTCGGCCAGTTCTATTTGAAGACCGATTGGCGCTGCATGAGCAGGGTGTAGAGGGTCTGCTGGATCGTCTCGCGGACCTGGTCGGTCACGTTGAAGACCAGCATCGGGTCCTCGGCGGCGCCCTCGTCGTACTCGTCGGTGCGGATCGGCTCGCCGAACTCCAGCAGCCACTTCGAGGGCAACGGGAGCATGCCGAGCGGGCCGAGCCAGGGGAAGAGCGGCGTGATCGGGATGTAGGGCACGCCGAGCAGCCGCGCGAGGGCCGGGACGTTGCCGACGAGGGGGTAGATCTCCTCGGCGCCGACGACCGACAGCGGGATGATCGGCACCTGGGTGCGCAGCGCCGCGGACACGAAGCCGCCGCGACCGAACCGCTGCAGCTTGTAGCGCTGCGAGTAGGGCTTGCCGATGCCCTTGAACCCCTCCGGCCACACACCGACGAGCTCTCCGCCGGCCAGCATCCGCTCGGCGTCCTCGGCGCACGCGAGCGTGGCGCCCCCCTTGCGGGCGACGGCACCGACGAACGGCAACCGGAAGACCAGGTCGGCGCCCAGCGCGCGGAGGTAGCGGTCGGTGTGGTCGTGGACCGACGCCATCGTCATCAGCGCGTCGACCGGGACCGTGCCGGAGTGGTTGGAGACGATCAGCGCGCCACCCTCGGCCGGGATGTTCTCCGCACCGCGGACCTCGATCCGGAACCACTTCTGCGCGATCGGCCGGATCGCTGCCAGGAAGAACTTCTCGGTGATCTCGGGGTCGAAGCCGAATTCGTCGACGACGTAGTCGCCGGTGAGTCGCCGACGCAGGAACGCGAGGAAGTGGGCGAGCTGCGACTCCCACTGCTCGCCGAACACCTCGCGGGCAGCCACCTGGAACGCCGACAGCAGGTCGCCGACAGGGATCCCGCCCGGCGCCTCGCGCTCGGTGACCGCGAGCCGCTGGGTCAGCGTCGGCGTCGTCTCCGCCGTGGCCAGCGGGATGATGTCGTCACCCAGCATCGGGATGACGGACTCGGCCGCAGGCTTCTCCGCCGCGGGCGGACGGCCGGGCTGGTCGGCGCGCGGCTGCTCGGCGGTCGCCGGAGCATCCTCGGTGGGACCGGTCGGCTCGGTCTGCTTGGCGGCACCCGAGCGGGACTTCGGCGCCAGGTTGCGGGCAGCGGCGGACGGGCGGGTGCCCGTGCCGCGACCGGGTCGGCCTCGCGTGCCGATCGGGATGATCTCGGCGTCACCCATCACTACCTCCGGCGAGCGTCAGAGCTGGCGGGCGGTCGTCGTTGACCTCGGGCAGACGCTCGGCGACAGCGGCGAGCAACCGTTCGGTGCGGCCGCCGGTCGGCGGCAGGGTCGAGGCGAACTCGTCGAACGCCTCCGCGGTGGAGTAGCGCGGCTCGAACCCGAGCTCGGCGCGCATCCGGCTGGTGTCGACGCCCCGACCGTAGGTCAGGAACTGGACCAGCTCGGGCGAGAGGTCGGCGGTGCGCGCGGAGCGCAACGCGGAGCCCAGGCCACCGAAGGCGATGCCGGGCAGCGGGACGCCGGGGCGCTGCAGGCGGCGCAGCGCCTGCGACAGCATGAGCACCCCGTCACCGGCGATGTTGAAGGTCCCGTGGATACCGGCGCCGACGGCGTGCCGGAGCACCCGGTTGAGGTCGTGCTCGTGGAGGAACTGCAGCCGCGGGTCGAAGCCCAGCACCGTCGGGATCACCGGCAGCCGGAAGTACGACGTGACCGGGCTGACGACGCGCGGACCGATCACGTTGGCGCACCGCAGCGTCGTGACGGTGACGTCGGGGCGGCGGCGCGCGAAGCCGCGGACGTAGGCCTCGACCTCGGCGACGTCCTTGGAGTAGCCGGTGCGCGCGGGTCGGCGCGGCTCGAGGTCCTCGGTGAACATCGCCGGGTCGCGGTTGCTGGCGCCGTAGACGGTGGTCGTCGACTTCACGACCAGCTGGCGCAGCGACTCGGCCTTCTGGCACGCAGCGAGCAGCTGCATCGTGCCGATGACGTTGAGCTCCTTCATCGTGCCGCGCGCGCCGGCGGAGCCGGGGGTGGCGATGACGCTCATGTGGACGACCGTGTCGACGTCCTCGCGGGCGATCACCTTGGCGATCACCGGGTTGCGGATGTCGGCGCGGACGAACTGGACGTCGCCGATGTCGCCGCGCGGCGGCATCACGTCGACGCCGATCACCCGGTCGACAGAGGGGTCGCTCGCCAGCGAGCGGGCGCAGGAGCGGCCGAGGTCACGCGAAACACCCGTGACCAGTACGGTACGACCGCTCATCCCAACGACTCCCGACTCCCCAGCAATTGCGAAGGCTTGGCGAACGACTCAGAGTGCCCCGAGCGGGGCGTGGGTCACTTGCCGAGCTTGCGGCGCTGCACCCGCGTCTTCTTCAGAAGCTTGCGGTGCTTCTTCTTCGCCATACGCTTGCGCCGCTTCTTGATGACTGAACCCACGTGGACCTCTCCAACACACCGGACCCGGGGCCCGGCATTCGACTACCGCCGTACCGACGGTGGCCGGACGACGGGCACAGCCTATCGGCCGCGAAGAGCGGTTGGAGAATCAGGAGTAACGATGAGAGGAACGTCCCATCACGGTGCGCCCCCGGCGGTTGAGGTGCGAGGCCGCCCGCGGCCGAGCCTCGAAACCACCGGGACGGCTCACCCCGCGTTGTAGAAGGACTTCCTGAGGTACTCGTCGACGTCGCCCTCGGGCACCCGGAACGAGCGGCCCACGCGGACGGCGGGGAGCTCTCCGCTGTGCACCAGGCGGTAGACGGTCATCTTCGAGACGCGCATCATGGTCGCCACTTCGGCGATGGTGAGGAACTTGGGGTCCGGTCGGGACTCGGGTCGCTCCGCAGACGTTGCCATGGCCAACCACTCTTTCTGCGCGCCCGTCACCGCCTTCCCCAGCTGTGAACTGCGGACGCCTACGCGTGAGAATAGAGCCAGAAGTGACTCGTGGGGAAGAGATTCACCTCTGCAACTTTTGTGAACTCGGCGTGTCGGCTTGCGTTTTGCCTGGTCGGGGCGCCGGAGCCACGCGAGAATCAGGGGTACGGATCGAGGCCGTGCAGCGGGAAGACGGCCACGCGGGTCTCCTGCACCGCCCGGTCGAGCCACGCCGCGGGGTCGTAGCCCTCCTCCCAGCGGCGGTAGTCGGCCGGCCCGCCGTCGGTCATCCGACGAGGCGCGTCGGCGCCGTACCGCTCCAGGGTGTACTCGCGCCACGCCTCCGGGACCGCGAGCATCTGGTCGAGCGGACGCCCCGAGACGGCGGCCAGCAGGTGGGTCCACGCGCGGGGGACGACGCGGATCACCGAGTAGCCGCCCCCGCCGGTGGCGACCCACCGGCCGCCGGCGGCCTCGTGGGCCAGGTCGTGGAGCGCGAGGTAGGCGGCGCGCTGGCCGTCGACGCTCAGCATCAGGTGGGCCAGCGGGTCGTCGGCGTGGGAGTCGCAGCCGTGCTGGGTGACGAGTACGTCGGGCGCGAACTCACGCACCAGCGGCGGCACGACCGCGTGGAAGGCGCGCAGCCAGCCCGGGTCGCTGGTGCCGGGCGGCAGGGCGACGTTCACCGCCGTGCCCTCGGCGTCGGGGCCGCCGGTGTCGGTGGCGAAGCCGGTGCCGGGGAAGAGGAACCGCCCCGACTCGTGCAGCGAGATCGTCAGCACCCGCGGGTCGTCGTAGAAGATCGCCTCGACCCCGTCGCCGTGGTGGACGTCGACGTCGACGTAGGCGACGCGCTCGGCGCCGTTGTCGAGCAGCCACCGGATGCCGATCGCGACGTCGTTGTAGATGCAGAAGCCGCTCGCGCGGTCCGGCATGGCGTGGTGGAGGCCGCCGGTGATGTTGGCGCTGTGGATGCTCTCGCCGGTCCACACCTTGCGGAACGCCTCGTGACTCGCGCCGACGATGTGCGCCGAGGCGTGGTGCATCCCGCGGAACACCGGGTTGTCGTCGGTGCCGAGCCCGCGCAGCTCCTCACCCGGCCCCGGCTTCGCACTCATCCGCTGCACGGCCTCGATCAGCTGCGGCTCGTGCACCGTCGCGAGCAGGTCGTCGCTCGCCATCGGCGCGACGACCTGCTCGAGGCCGGCGAGCACGCCGCACTCCTCGGCCAGCCGCATCGTGAGGTCGACCCGGAGCGGGGCCATCGGGTGGTCGGGGCCGAAGTCGTACTCGGTCAGCGAGGGGTCGAACACCACGCTGGCGCGGCCCTCGCACGATGGAGACGACGTCGTCATGGCCAGCAAACGTACCGCTGCGGGATTCGCTGTGGGACGCTGCCGCCATGCTGACGGTCGGACTCGTCCTCGCGGGGCTCGCCGCCGCGCTCCACGTCTACATCTTCTTCATGGAGTCGCTGGCCTGGACCCGGCCGAGCACCCGCGCGGTCTTCGGCACCTCCGCCGAGGAGGCCGAGGCCACGAAGGAGCTGGCGTTCAACCAGGGCTTCTACAACCTCTTCCTCGCGGTCCTCGCCGGCGTCGGGATCGCGCTGACCGTCGCCGACGCCGAGGACGTGGGTCCCGCGCTCGTGCTCGCAGGCACCGGCTCGATGGCCGCCGCGGCGATCGTGCTGCTCCTGTCCAGTCCCGCGCACGCCTCGGCCGCGCTCAAGCAGGGCGTCGTGCCGCTGCTCGCCGTGGTCGCCGTGGTGCTCGGGATCGCCTAGCCCGGGAGCACTCAGCTCGCCGCATCGGGACCGCGGCGGCGTACCTCCTCCACCTGGACGAGGGAGTCGCGCAGCTCGGTCAGCCAGTCGTCGGCGTGCTGCTGAACCAGGCGGACGCACCAGCCGAGCGCGTCGCTGCGGCTGCGGGCGACACCGCCGGCGACGAGCAGGTCGAGCACCCGGCGCTCGGGCTGGCGGAGCCGGGTCATCACCGGGGCCGCGATGTGGGTGAACAGGGCGCGGGTCTCGTCGCACTCGACGCCCCACGACACCTTGCGGTCGAAGCGCCGCTCGGCCTCGCGGGCGACCTTCATCCGGTCGCCCCGGGTGCGCTCGCGGAACTCCGCGATCCGGCCCTCGACGGTGGCGGCACGCTCCGCGTCGGACGTGTCGGCGGCGACCTCGGGGGCCGGGATCCGGCCGATCACCGTGATCTCCTCCCGGTCGACGGTGACCTCGACGAGCTCCTCGAAGAGGCCCTCAGGCAGACGGCCGGCGAACCAGCCGCGAATCTCATCTGTACTCATGTAATCAATATTGCATCCTTGCACAAGCCGCGTGGATCGGTGTCGGAGGTGACTGGCAGGATGGCGCCCATGGCCCCTCGATCCAGCACCGCGACCTGGCTCGGGAGGCCCGTCGCCGGGGTGCTGTTCGACCTCGACGACACCCTGTTCGACCACCGCGGCGCAGCCGACCGCGGCGTCCGCGCATGGCTCGCGAGCCTGGAGCTCGACGGCATGCTCGAGGACCACGTCGAGCAGTGGTTCACGCTCGAGGCGTTCCACCACGAGCGTTTCCAGCGCGGCGAGATCTCGCACGTCGACCAACGGCGGGCCCGGATCCGGGCGTTCCTCCCCGGCTGGGACCTCGCAGACGACGCCGTCGCCGACGACACGTTCGCGGGCTACCTCGCCTGCTACCGCGCGTCCTGGTCCGCGTTCGCGGACGCGGCCGCCGCCCTCGAGCAGGCGCTCGACGCCGGCCTCGCGGTCGGCATCCTCACCAACGGCGAGCAGAGCATCCAGGAGACGAAGGTGCGGCGCACCGGGCTCGCGTCTTACGGCGTGCCGGTCTTCGCCTCGTCCTCACTGACCGCCGCCAAACCCGATCCGCGCGCGTTCCGCGAGGTCTGCGACCGCCTTCGCGTCGCTCCGGACGCGTGCGTGATGATCGGCGACTCGCTGCGGCACGACGTGGCCGGCGCTCGGGCTGCCGGGATGGCCGGCGTGCTGATCGACCGCGGCGGTCGCTATCGAGCCGACGAGGTCGAGGGGGTCGACCGGATCCGTTCGCTGGCCGAGCTCGGTTGGTGAGGATCTACTTCTTGTAGATATGCCGAGGCTGCCTGGCACGCCGGCCAGATCCGCGCCGAGCTGGGCGCCCGCGGCACGCCGATCGGCGGGTACGACCTCTTGATCGCCGCCGCCGCCGCCCGCTCCCGCGACCTCACGCTGGTCACCGGAGACGTCCGGAAGTTCTCGCGAGTGCAGGACCTTCGGGTCGACGAGTGGTGACGCCCTAGGAGCCGCTGGCGAGCTCGCGGGATCGGTCCCGCGCGGCCTCGAGCGCCGCGAGGAACGCTGCCCGGACCTTGTGGATCTCCAGCTCGCGCAGCGCGGCAGCAGTGGTGCCTCCCGGGGAGGTCACCTGCTCGCGCAGCACCGTCGGGTGCTCGTTGGTCTCGCGGAGCATGTGGGCCGAGCCGACCAGGGTCTGCACGACGAGCTCGTGCGCGGTCGCGCGCGGCAGGCCGAGGTGCACGCCGGCCTCGATCATCGACTCGACGACGAAGAAGATGTAGGCCGGGCCGGACCCGCTGATCGCGGTCACCGCGTCCTGCTGCTTCTCCGGGACCCGGACCACCTTGCCGACCGACGCCATCAGCGCCTCGGCCTCGGCGAGGTGCTCCTCGTCGCAGTGGGAGCCGGCCGAGATCGCCGACATGCCCTCGTCGACGAGCGCGGGCGTGTTCGGCATGACGCGTACGACGGCGACACCTTCGGGCACGCGCGACTCGATGAACGCGGTGGTGATGCCGGCCGCGAGCGAGACCAGCAGCTGGCCGGGTCGCAGCGCGCCGGCGATCTCGTCGAGCACCTCCGCCATGTCCTGCGGCTTCACGACGAGCGCGACGGTGTCGGCCTTGGCAGCCGCGTCGATGTTGGAGACGACCGCGACGCCGTACCGCTCCACGAGCTCGGCAGCGCGCGCCTCACGCTTCTCGCCGACCAGGAGCTGGTCGACCCGGCGCCCCGCGCGGACCAGGCCGGACAGCAGGGTCTCGCCCATGACTCCGGCGCCGATGACCGCGGTCTGCTTCATAGGTGTGCTCAGCTCAGCTCTTCTTGATCAGGGACGTCACGAAGAATGACAGGTTGCGCGGGCGCTCGGCGAGCCTTCTCATGAGGTAGCCGTACCACTCGGTGCCGTAGGGCACGTAGACCCGCACCGTCTCGCCCGCTGCGGCGAGCCGGCGCTGCTCGGTCGGGCGGATGCCGTAGAGCATCTGGAACTCGTAGCTGCCCTGCGCGCGGCCGTAGCGGCTCGCGAGCGAGGAGGCGATCTCCACCAGGCGCGGGTCGTGGGTGGCGATCATCGGGTAGCAGTCGCCCTCGGCACTGGTGTGGCCCAGCAGGATCTTCAGGCAGCGCACGTAGGCCCGGTCGACCTCGTCGGGGTCGGTGTAGGCGACCTCGGACGGCTCGTCGTAGGCGCCCTTGCAGAGCCGGACCCGGCTGCCGGCGTACGCGAGCGCACGGCAGTCGGCCTCGGTGCGGTAGAGGTAGGCCTGCAGCACGGCGCCGGTCTCGGGGAAGTCCTTGCGCAGGTCGCGCAGGATCGCCAGCGTCAGGTCGGTGGTGGTGTGGTCCTCCATGTCGAGGGTGACCGTGGTGCCGGCGTTGCGGGCGGCGCGACAGATGGCGCGGGCGTTCTCGAGCGCGATCTTGCGCCCACCACCCGGCGCGTCGGCGTCGTCGAGCGCGAGCCCGATCGCCGTGAGCTTGACGCTGACCTCGGCCCGCCGGGCCAGGCCCTTCGCCGCGAGCTGCTTGAGCAGGTCGAGGTAGGCCGCGACGGTCGCCTCCGCCTGCTCGACGTCGGTGGTGTCCTCGCCCAGGTAGTCGAGGGTGACGCTGATGCCCTCACCGGCCAGCGCGGCCGACGCCTCGACGGCATCCTCGGTGCGCTCGCCGGGCACGTAGGAACGCACGACGGCCGCCGAGACCGGGAGGGTCGTGATCAGCCGCTTCACGGACTGGCTGCGCGAGAGGAGGAGCAGTGAGTCACGCAGGGGACGCATGCGAACAACGGTACGACGATCGTCGCGCGGATGCCGCTTCGGGAGTCACTGGCTGCTCAGCAGCTGGTCACTGGCTGCGCCTGCGCAGGGTGCCGGCGCCGAGGGCCAGCCCGGCGACGGCGTACGCCGCGACGACCGCGAGGTCGCCCCAGACCTCGCCCGTGCTCGTCGAGCGGGTGAGGTGCTGCATGGCGTCGACGGCGTAGGACAGCGGGAGCACGTCGCTGATCGCCTCGAGCAGGCCGGGCAGCGCGGGCCGCGGCACGAACAGTCCGCACAGCAGGATCTGCGGGATCACGATCGCCGGCATGAACTGGACCGCCTGGAACTCGGTGCGGGCGAAGGCGCTGACGAACAGGCCGAGCGCGCTCCCGAGCACCGCGTCGGCGACCGCGACCACGGTCAGCAGCCAGACCGGGCCGACGATGGTGAGGTCGAGCAGCCCGACGCTGATCCCGACCGCGAGGGCCGACTGGACGGCGGCGACCAGGCCGAACGCGATCGCGTAGCCGAAGAGGAAGTCGAGCTTGCCCATCGGCATCGCCAGCAGCCGCTCCAGCGTGCCGCCGGAGCGCTCGCGGAGCGTCGTCACGCTGGTCACCAGGAACATCACGATGAACGGGAACATCGCCAGCAGCGCCGGCCCGACCCGGTCGAAGCTGTTGCCCGGCAGGTCGTCGAACATCCACCACAGCAGGCTGATCAGCAGGCACGGGAGCACGAGCATGATGGCGAGCGTGCGGTGGTCGCGCCGGAGCTGGGTGAGCACGCGCGCGGCGATCGCTGCCGTGATGCGGGGGTTCATGCCGCGCCCCTCACGATCGAGAGGAACGCGTGCTCGATGTCCGGGGCGCCGGCCTGCTGCTTGATCTCGGTGGGGGTCCCGTCGGCGAGGAAGACGCCGTCGCGCATGAGGAGCAGCCGGTCGCAGCGCTCCGCCTCGTCCATGACGTGGCTCGAGACGAGGACGGCGACGCCGGCTGCGGCGAGCTCGTGGAACTTGTTCCAGAGGTCCTCCCTCAGCACCGGGTCGAGGCCGACCGTCGGCTCGTCGAGCACCAGCAGGCTCGGGTTGCCGAGCAGCGCGACGGCGAGGCTGGCACGTGACCGCTGGCCGCCGCTGAGCTGGGCGACGACGTCGTCGGCATGGTCGACGAGATCGACCGCCTCGATGCAACGGGTCGCCTCCGCCCGGTCGAGACCGAGCACGCGCGCGAAGAACGCGAGGTTCTCGGTGATGCTGAGGTCGTCGTACACGCTGGGGTCCTGGGTGACGTAGCCGATCCGGTGCCGCAGCGACTTCGCGCCGGCGGCCTCGCCGAAGACCGTGACCGTGCCCGTGACGCCGGCCTGGACGCCCACCAGGACCCGCATCAGGGTCGACTTGCCGCAGCCGGACGGTCCGAGCAGGCCGGTCACCTGGCCCACCGGGATCGTGAAGTCGAGGCCGTGCAGCACCTCACGCCGACCGCGTACGACGGTCAGGCCCGCCACCTCCACCGCGTTCTCCGCCGCGTTTTTCATCATGCGATGAATAATGCTCGGCGCGGGGCGGCTGCGCAAGGGGGATGTAACACGTTGTTCGCCGATCTTCCGGGGCGGCGACGTCGGTTGCGGGGCGTTGCACCGGTCTCCCAGCGACGCGAACGGTCTCCCAGTACGGCGTACAGCGTGTTACAGCCGCGACGGCCCCGGAGGAGCGGCGAACAACGTGTTACAGCCGCGACGGCCCCTGAGCAACCGCGAACAACGTGTTACAGCCGCGACGGGCCCGGCAGCGACCCGGTGAGGTAGCGCTGGATCGTGGGGGCGTAGATCGCGACCAGCCGGTCGGGGTCGAGGGAGGCGATCGGCTCGAGCCGGACGACGTAGCGGGCGAGGATCAGGCCGATCACCTGGCTCGCGACCAGCGGCATCCGCAGCTCGGGGTCGTCGATGCCGAGCTGCTCCCCGACGGGCACGAGCACGACGGGCAGGAAGCCCTCCCGGATCAGCTTGTCGCCACCGGGCTCGAGGATCCGACGCACGGTCGCGAGCAGGGCCGGCTGGAAGCCGGGGTCGTCCCAGACCGAGAGGAAGGTGCGGAGCAGCTTCTCCGCGGCCTCCTCGGCAGGACCGGCGACCGCGGCGCCGATGACGGCCCGCGGGTCCACGGGCAGCTCGAGGGCGGCGACGAACAGGTCGTCCTTGGAGCCGAAGTAGTGGTGGACGAGCGCGGCGTCGACGCCGGCCGCGGCGGCGATCGCGCGGATCGTCGTACCCCCGAAGCCGGTCGCGGCGAAGCGCTCGCGAGCGGCGGCGAGGATCGCCGCTTTGGTGTCGGGTCGGCCGGGTCGGCGACCGCGGCGGGGATTGGTGCTCACGAGCCGGCGATCGTCTCCCCGGCCGTCTCGTCCTCAGGAGTACGCCGGGCCGACCCCGCCGGGCGCGCAGCCAGGTGCTCGCGCGCGAACTCCAGCGACGCCCGGAGGTCGGCCTCGCGCTCGGCGCGGGTCGTGCACCGGCGGGTGTTGATCTCGAGCACGACCTCGCCGGCGAACCCCGTGTCGACGAGGTGGTGCAGGAAGTCCGCGGCCCCCATCGCCCCCCGCCCGGGCACCAGGTGCTCGTCCTTGGCGGAGCCGGAGCCGTCGGTGAGGTGGATGTGGCGGAGCCGCGACCCGAGCCGGTCGGCCATCTCGATCGGGTCGTCGTGGGCGATCGCGGCGTGGGACAGGTCGATCGTGGTGTTGGCGTAGGTCTCGCCGGACGGGTCCCAGCCCGGGAGGTACATCTCCAGCCGCCGCTTCGACGCCCGCCAGGGATACATGTTCTCGACCGCGAACGACACGCCGGTCGACTCCTCCAGCGCGGCGATGCCGTTGACGAAGTCGCGGGCGTACTCGCGCTGCCATCGGAACGGCGGGTGCACGACGACCACCTCGGCGCCCACCGCCTGCGCCATCTCGGCCGAGCGCTGGAGCTTGCCCCACGGCTCGAGCCCCCAGACCGCCTGCGTGAACAGCAGGCACGGTGCGTGGATCGCGCAGATCGGGATCGCGTGGTGGTCCATCAGCTGCAGCACGTCGGTGGTCTGCTGCGAGACCGCGTCGATCCCGACCATCACCTCGACGGCCTCGTAGCCGAGCTCGGCGGCCCACGCGAACCCCTGCGCCGTCGACTCCGGGTAGACCGACGAGGTCGACAACCCGATCCGGGGACGCGCTGACCGCGCTGCGTCAGACCTCGTCACGTCAGACCTCGTCGGTCACGCCGAGCTTGTCGATGCGCTCGAGGATGACGCCCTCGCGCAGCGCCCACGGGCAGATCTCCAGCTCGGCCAGGTCGAAGATGTCCATGCACGCCTCCGCGACCAGCGCGCCGGGCACGATCTGGTGGGTGCGGCTCGGCGAGACGCCGGGCAGCTCCGCGAGCTCCTCCTGGGACATCCCCACGAGCTTGGGGATCCACGCGCGCAGGTCCGCCAGCGCCAGCGACCGCGGCACCAACGGGCCGACGGTCGACGGCGCGGCACCGCAGATCCGCGCGAGCGAGCGGAAGGTCTTCGACGTCGCAGCGGCGCGGTGCGTCGTACCGGTGCGCAGCACCTGGCCGGCGTCCTTGGCCATGTCGGCGCGGATGGACCGCCGGATCCGCTTGAGCCCGGCGTCGTCGACCGGCTCGGAGAAGTACGTCGACGCCAGCCGCGCCGCACCCAGGGGCAGCGACTGCGCGACGTCGGGCCGCTCGTCGGCTCCGGTCGCGATCTCGAGCGAGCCGCCGCCGATGTCGAAGACGGTCAGCTTGCCGGCCGACCAGCCGAACCAGCGGCGCACCGCGAGGAAGGTCAGCCGGGCCTCGTCCTCGCCCGACAGCACCTCGATCGCCACGCCCGTGCTGGCGCGGACGTGGGCGAGCACGGCGTCGCTGTTGGCGGAGTCGCGCACCGCGGAGGTGGCGAACGAGAGCATCGCCTCGCAGCCCTTCTCCTCCGCGACCACGAGCGCCTCGGCCGTGAACGCCGTGAGTGCGTCGATGCCGGTCTGCGAGACCGCGCCGCTCTCGTCGAGGTGCTCGGCGAGCCGCAGCGGCTGCTTGAGGGAGAACGCCGGCAGCGGGGCGGCGCCGTCATGGGCGTCGACCACCAGCAGGTGTCCGGTGTTCGAGCCGATGTCGAGCACGCCCAGCCGCATGACACCACCGTATCGCCTGGCCCGAGCGCATCTCCGGCGACGGTGCGCGGTCTCGCCCGCCCGCCGAGTAGGTTGTGCGGATGCCCGAGGTCGACCTGGACTTCCCCCGCGCGTTCGTCGAGTTCGCCAACCCGGCCGACGAGACCGAGGTCATGCGGTGCGACCTCACCTGGCTCACGTCGTCCTTCACCTGCATCTTCGGCCAGGGCTGCCAGGGCATCTACGCCGACTCCCCCGACACCGGCTGCTGCACGTTGGGCGCGCACTTCAGCGACAAGGACGACGAGGAGCGGGTCGCGGCGTACGTCGACCAGCTCACGCCGGACCAGTGGCAGTTCCACCCCCGCCGCCCCAGCGGCAAGGTCAAGCGCAGCGACTGGGTCGAGAAGGACGAGGACGGCGAGCGGAAGACCCGGGCGCTCGAGGTCGACGGCCAGCGCGGCTGCGTCTTCCACAACCGCGCCGACTTCGCTCCGTCGGAGGGTCCGGGCGGAGCGGGCTGCGCCTTGCACGGGCTGGCGCTGCAGCAGGGCCGCAACCCGCTCGAGACCAAGCCGGACGTGTGCTGGCAGCTGCCGATCCGCCGTCTCTACCGCGAGGTCGAGCGCCAGGACGGCTCGGCGTACACCGAGGTCACGATCACCGAGTACGACCGGCGCGGCTGGGGCGCCGGCGGGCACGACCTGGACTGGTACTGCTCCGGCAACACCGAGGCCCACGTCGCGGTCGAGCCGGTCTACGTCACCAACGAGCCCGAGCTGGTCGCGCTGATGGGCCGTCCGGCGTACGACGAGCTGGTCCGCCACTGCGAGGCGCACCTGCGCTCGCGCTCGGCGCTCGCGCTGCACCCGGCTGATCGCGGCTGACCCGCCCGCTCGTTCCTCGCGGACGGCGGCCTCTCGATATCAAGAGAACCTGACCCCGCCGCCGGGTGGCGATCGACACAGGCTGAGAATGTCTGACATGCGCCTGGATCACCTGTCGTACGCCGCCGGCCCGGATGGTCTGGCGGGCACCGCGGCCCGCCTGGGGGCCGCCTTGGGCTGCGAGTTCGTCGACGGGGGTGTGCATCCCCGGTTCGGCACGCGCAACATGGTTCTTCCGCTCGCCGACTCGACCTACCTGGAGGTGGTCGAGGTGCTCGACCACCCCGCCTCCGACAAGGCGCCGTTCGGCCAGGCCGTGCGGGCGCGCTCCGCTCTCGGCGGCGGCTGGCTCGGCTGGGTGGTCTCGGTCCCCGACATCGCGCCGGTCGAGGAGCGGCTCGGTCGCGCGGCCGTCGTCGGCAGCCGGCACCGTCCCGACGGCACCGAGCTCCGGTGGAAGCAGATCGGCATCCACGGCCTGATCGCCGACCCGCAGCTCCCGTTCTTCATCCAGTGGGAGGTGCCGGCCGAGCTGCACCCCTCCGCCGGTGCCGACGGCTCGACCTCGCTCGCGGGCATCGAGATCGCCGGCGACCCCCAGCGGGTGAGCGAGTGGCTCGGCGAGAGCGTCGAGGCGCCGCTCGAGGACGTCAAGGTCGAGTGGGTCGCCCCGCACGGCACGCCGGGCATCCTCGCCGCGCAGGTGCAGACGGCGAACGGCATCGTCCGGATCTGATCCGTTGCGGGACCGGCCGGCGTCGGGCGCCGTACCCAGCCCCAACATCTGGCAGCACCCGGCCACCTACGAGACCGAGAACCACGCCGCCGACCCCGACGGCCGGCTGTGGGCCGCGATGGCGGCCCGCACGTCGTGGCGTGGTCGCACCGTGCTCGACCTCGGCTGCGGGTCCGGCTTCCACCTGCCACGGTTCGCCGAGACCGCAGCGACGGTGATCGGCGTCGAGCCGCACCCCGGGCTGGTGCGACTGGCCCGGCGACGGACCCAGCGCGGCCCCGCGGACCAGGCGCCGATCGACGTGCGGACCGGCACGGCCCAGGCGATCCCGCTGCCCGACGCGAGCGTCGACGTGGTGCACGCCCGGTGGGCCTACTTCTTCGGTCCCGGCTGCGACCCCGGGCTGGCCGAGCTCGACCGGGTGGTACGGCGCGGCGGCACCGCGCTGATCATCGACAACGACGGGTCGCGGTCGACGTTCGGCTCCTGGTTCCGCCGCGGCTTCCCGCACCTCCCCTCCCCTGCGGAGATCGAGCGGTTCTGGGCACAGCGCGGCTGGACGCGTACCCCGGTCGACATGGGCTGGCGGTTCGCGAGCCGGGCCGACCTGGAGGCGGTGGTCCGGATCGAGTTCAAGCCCGAGGTGGCCGACGAGATCCTGCGTCACCACGACGGGCTCGAGGTCGACTACGCCGTCAACCTGTGGTCCAAGGACTTCTGAGCCGCACGCAGCCCGAACCTGCCGAAACCCTGCCCGAGCCCTACGACGAGCCCCGCACGGCCAGCGTCGGAGCGAGCAGCACGCCCTGGGCGTCGTACGGCTCCCGCGCCAGCAGCGCCTCGAGGGCCCGGACCAGGGCCACCGCCACCTGCTCGAGGGGTTGTCGCACCGAGGTCAGCCCGTAGGGGACGACCTGGGCCACCTGCGAGTCGTCGAAACCCACCACCGCGATGTCGCGCCCCGGGCGGAGACCGCGGTCGGCGAGCGTGTGGAGCACGCCGACCGCGAGCGTGTCGGAGGCACACACGAAGCCGGTGGGGTGGACGGTGTCGAGCAGCCCGGCGCTGGCGTCGCGGCCTGCCTCGACCGAGTCCGCGACGCTCACCGCGAGGCCGTCGGTCGAGCGACCGGCGGCGGCCATCGCTCGCTCCCACCCGCACCGCCGGTCCGCGCCGATGAACGACGTCCCGGACCAGCCGAGCCACGCGATCCGTTCGTGGCCGCGCTCGATCAGGTGCTCGGTGGCCAGCGCGACGCCGGCGGCACCGTCGACGTCGACCCACGGGTGGGTGGCGTCCGGGTCGGCCCACGGGCGCCCGAACGCGACGAACGGCGCGCGGCGCTCGCTCAGCCACCGGGTCTGCGGGTTGCCGAGGTAGGTGTCGGTCACGATGAAGGCGTCGACCGTGGTGGAGCGGAGGAGGTCGTCGTACCCCCGGACGAGGTCGGCAGGCGTCGTCTCCGGCTTGCCGGGCCCGCCCGAGAACAGCAGCACGTGGTAGCCCGCCTCCCGCGACGCCTCGACCAGCGCGTGCACGAACCGGTCCATGGCCGCGTTGGCGGTGAACTCCTGCGCGGCCGACATCCGCAGCCCGACCAGGTACGACGCCCGGGTGCGGAGGTGGCGCGCCGCACGGTTGGGCAGGTAGCCGAGGTCGCGGATCGCCTCCTGGACCCGCACCAGCGTCTCCGGTCGCAGCAGGTCGGGGTTGTTGATCGCGTTGGAGACCGTCTGCCGCGAAACCCCCGCCCGCTCGGCGACATCGGCGAGGGTCGGTGGCAGCTGTGGTGTGTGGTCAGACACGCCGTCAACCTCCTCGGGGCCGGTGGTGTGACGAGAATACGGCGGGCGGCGCGGCGGGACCGCGCGGCGTCTCCGAGGACACGCACCACCCTGCCGCGGACTGTCGGGGGGGTCGCCTAACGTCACCCCCATGGCCTCGACCGCGCGCACCATCGGCACCCAACGATCGGGCCAGCGCTCGTCCTACCGCTGCACCGAGTGCGGCTGGGCGACCACCAAGTGGGTCGGTCGGTGCGGCGAGTGCCAGGCGTGGGGCTCGGTCGCCGAGGTCGGCGCGGCTCCGACGGGGCGCACGTCCGCGGCCCCGGTCACCACTCCGGCGGTCCCGATCGGCCAGGTGTCGGCCGAGCACGCCGTGCACCACCCCTCCGGCGTCCCCGAGCTCGACCGGGTGCTCGGCGGCGGCCTGGTGCCGGGCGCGGCTGTCCTGCTCGCCGGCGAACCCGGCGTCGGCAAGTCCACGCTGCTCCTGGAGGTCGCGGCCCGCACGGCCGCCCGCCAGCAGCGCACCCTCTACATCACCGGCGAGGAGTCCGCAGCCCAGGTGCGGCTTCGCGCCGACCGCACCCACGCCGTCCACGACGAGCTCTACCTCGCCGCCGAGACCGACCTGGGCGCCGTGCTCACCCACATCGAGGAGGTCCGGCCACGTCTGGTCGTCGTCGACTCGGTGCAGACCATCGGCGCCGCGGGTGTCGACGGGGTGCCGGGCGGCGTGACCCAGGTCAAGGAGGTCGCCGCGGCGTTGGTGCGGGTCGCCAAGACCCGCGACATCACGGTCGTGCTGGTCGGCCACGTCACCAAGGACGGCTCGATCGCCGGCCCCCGCGTCCTCGAGCACATCGTCGACGTCGTCCTCCACTTCGAGGGCGAGTCCGGCAGCCGCTTCCGCATGGTGCGCGCCATCAAGAACCGGTTCGGGCCGGTCGACGAGGTCGGCTGCTTCGACCTCGGCGCCGACGGCATCACCGCCCTCACCGATCCCACCGGGATCTTCGTCGAGCGCCACCACGGCAGCGTCGCCGGCACCTGCGTGGCGGTGACCATGGAGGGCCGGCGCCCGCTGCTGGCCGAGGTGCAGTCCCTGGTCGCGGCGGCATCGCAGGATCGTCCGCGCCGCACGACCTCCGGCCTCGACGGCTCCCGCCTCGCCATGGTGCTCGCCGTGCTGCAGCAGCACTGCGGCATCGGGCTCGGCCAGCGCGACGTGTTCGCCTCGACCGTCGGCGGCGCCAAGCTGACCGAGCCGGCCGCCGGCCTCGCGCTCGCGGTCTCGCTGGCGTNCCTCGCGCTCGCGATCTCGCTGGCGTCGTCCCACTTCCTCAACCCGACGCCGACCGGCGTGGTCGCGATGGGCGAGATCGGGCTCTCCGGTGAGCTGCGGCGGGTGCGCGACGTGCAGCAGCGGCTCGCCGAAGCCGCCCGGCTGGGCTTCGAGCTGGCGGTGGTGCCGGCCGAGCCCGGGTCACCCGGACAGTTCCGCGCCGTGGAGGGGATGCGGGTCGTCGAAGCACCGGACGTCCGCACCGCGCTGCGCCTCCTGCACCTCGACCGGGGGCTCAAGGTCGTCGAGGGCGGATAACCTCCGGCGTCCCGGTGGCACAGGCCTTAGGGTTGCGATCGACCGGGTGACGACCCGGGCAGGGGTTTTCGGCCGGTTGGCCTACGACGGGAGTTCGACGTGGTTGAGCGCGGAGATCCGCGGCTTCGCGAGACACTGGCCTCGATCGCGCCCGGCACCGGCCTTCGCGACGGGCTCGAGCGGATCCTGCGCGGCCGCACCGGTGCGCTGATCGTCCTCGGCTACGACAAGAGCGTCGAGTCGATCTCGACCGGCGGGTTCACGCTCGACGTCCCCTTCACCGCCACCGGCCTGCGCGAGCTCGCCAAGATGGACGGCGGCATCATCATCGACCGCGACATCACCCGGATCATCCGCGCGGCCGTGCACCTGATGCCCGACCACACCATCCCGTCGGAGGAGACCGGCACCCGTCACCGCACCGCTGACCGGGTCGCCAAGCAGACCGGCTTCCCGGTCATCTCGGTCTCGCAGTCGATGCAGATCATCGCGGCGTACGTCGGCGAGACCCGCCACGTGCTCGAGGACTCGGGCCAGATCCTCTCCCGCGCCAACCAGGCGCTGGCCACCCTCGAGCGCTACAAGCTGCGCCTCGACGAGGTGTCCGCGACCCTGTCGGCGCTGGAGATCGAGGACCTGGTGACCGTCCGCGACGTCGCGGTGGTCGCCCAGCGGCTGGAGATGGTCACCCGGATCGCCCGTGAGATCGAGGACTACGTGCTCGAGCTCGGCACCGACGGCCGGCTGCTCGCCCTCCAGCTCGAGGAGCTGATCACGGGCGTCGACGTCGAGCGCGAGCTGGTCATCCGCGACTACGTGCCGTCCCGGCGCCGCAGCCGCGAGCCCGACGAGCTGCTCGGCAAGCTGGAGGGGCTCTCCGCCACCGACCTGGTCGACCCGGCGTCGGTGGCCCGCGTGCTCGGCATCGGCGTGGGTGAGCACCTCGACGGCGCGGTCGCGCCGCGCGGCTACCGGCTGCTGACCAAGGTGCCGCGCCTTCCCGCCGGTGTCGTCGAAGGACTGGTCGACCACTTCGGCACCCTGCAGAAGCTGCTGTCCGCCGGCATCGACGACCTGCAGGCCGTCGAGGGCGTCGGCGAGCTGCGGGCCCGGAGCGTGCGCGAGGGCCTCTCCCGCCTGGCCGAGTCGACGATCCTCGAGAGATACGTCTGAGGCCAGCCGGCAGCGAGGAACGAGCTGTCGGCGTCGACCGAAGAGGTTGAGGGCGCGCGCTGCTGCGAGCCTGCGAGCAGGAGCGACCGCGCGTCTCGAAACCCTGAGGCCGGCCGGCAGCGAGGAACGAGCTGTCGGCGTCGACCGAAGAGGTTGAGGGCGCGCGCTGCTGCGAGCCTGCGAGCAGGAGCGACCGCGCGTCTCGAAACCCTGAGTCCCCGACGAGGACGATCGACCGCCGACCGCCGACCGCCGACCGCTACCGGCGCGGCTCGTCCGTCGACCGGTCCGAGGGCTGCTGCTCGGTCTGGTCGCCCTGCGCCTCTTCCTGCGCCGACTCCCCTTCCAGCCCGTCGCGGTCCCGCTGCTTGCCCTTCCGGTCCCGGCGCGGGTTCGGCGTGGTGGTGGAGGTCTCGGGGGTCGGCGACACGAGCTCGAAGTCGGAGTCGGCCGGCTCGCCACCGAGCGCGGCAGCGGCCACCGTGAAGTCGCCGCCCAGCAGCCACGACCGGCGGTTGGTGCACTCCGCGTCCGACTCGCGCGCGTCCCAGGTCATCGGTACGACGGTCGCCACCACCCGTCGTACGACCACGGACTGCTCGGGCACCGGGTCCGCGCACTCACGCGACGTCCAGATCTCACGGCCGCCCTTGGTGATCTTGACGGTGACCTTGTCGGGGCCGACCCGGAAGTAGCACGCGTCGGCCAGCACCGTCTGCAGGCTGAGCCCGATCGTGACCGGCTGGCCGGCGACCGCGCTGGTGACGACCGGCGTCACGCGGACGTCGGCCGGCTCGCAGTTGCCGTCCGGTGCGACGGTCAGCGCGGGATCGATCCTCGGGGTCTGCGGACCCTGGTTGCGCCGGCTCTTGCGGCCCTTCGGCGTGCGCTCGACGGTGACCGTCTGCGACGCCTCGACCTCGCCCCCGGCCTGTCGTGCGGCCGGCACCTCGTCGTCCGACGCGTCGCTGCCGCCACCGAGCCAATTGGCGAACACGAACACCAGGGTCGCGGCGAGCGCCAGGACGAAGATCCGGCGCCGCCAGTAGGTACCCGCCGGCAGCGGGCCACGGGTCAGCGGCGGCATGGTCCGAGGTTAGGCAGGCGCCCGCCCCGATCCGCGGAGGCGCGGCGGGCACAGGCACAATCGGCGTGATGTCCAGCCTGGTCGACCCGATCCTGCAGTGGTACGACGCCAACGCGCGCGACCTGCCGTGGCGACGCCCGTCCGCGTCGGCGTGGTCGGTGCTGGTCTCGGAGTTCATGCTGCAGCAGACCCCGGTGTCACGGGTGCTCCCCGTCCACGAGGCGTGGCTGGAGCGATGGCCGACGCCCGGCGACCTCGCGGCCGAGCCGAGCGGAGAGGCGGTCCGAGCCTGGGGCCGGCTCGGCTACCCCCGACGCGCACTGCGCCTGCACGCGGCCGCGGCGGCGATCGTGACCGACCACGCTGGCGTCGTACCCGATGCGTACGACGCGCTCCGCGCCCTCCCCGGTGTCGGCGACTACACCGCCGCTGCGGTGGCGGCCTTCGCCTACGGCCAGCGCCAGGTGGTGCTCGACACCAACGTCCGGCGAGTGCTGGGCCGGGCCGTCTCGGGCGTGGAGTTCCCCGCACGATCGGTCACCAAGCCCGAGCGCGCCGTCGCCGAGGCGCTGCTGCCTGACGACCCGCCGACCGCCGCCACCTGGTCGGTCGCGGTGATGGAGCTCGGCGCCCTGGTGTGCACCGCGGACCGCCCCAAGTGCGACACCTGCCCGGTCGTCGACCGCTGCGCGTGGCACGGCGCCGGCCGCCCGGCGTACGACGGACCACCCCGCCCCGTGCAGTCCTACGCCGGCACCGACCGCCAGTGCCGGGGCCGGCTGCTCGCCGTGCTCCGCGACACCCCGGGATCCGTCCCCAAGGCCCGCCTCGACGCGGTGTGGGACGACGAGGTGCAGCGCGAGCGCTGCCTGACCTCCCTGCTCGCCGACGGTCTGGTCGTCGCCGACGGCGACCGCTACGCCTTGCCCTGACCCGGACCGACCAAAAACACATCGACCCGGCTCCAAGTTGAAGCCGGGTCGATGCAGGGGAACTACTCGGTCGCGGTGCGCGGCACGTCGGTCGGGCCGTCGCCGCCGAGCGGAGCGGCCGGTCCGTCGAGGCCACCCTCGGCCGCGGCCTCCGAGATCGTCTCCAGCGGCGGCATGTCGGGCAGCTCGCTGACCTTCTGGCCCTCGAAGGTGAAGGTCGCGGTGGGACCCTCGCCGTCGACGTCGACGAGCACGATCTGACCGGGGCCGACCTCGCCGTACAGCATCTTCTCGGCGAGCACGTCCTCGATCTCGCGCTGGATCGTGCGGCGCAGCGGCCGGGCGCCCAGCACCGGGTCGAAGCCCCGCTCGGCGAGCAGGTTCTTCGCCGCCTGGGTGAGCTCGATCCGCATGTCGCGGTCGCGCATCCGCAGCTCCACCGAGGAGATCATGTTGTCGACCATTGCGACGATCTGCTCCTGGCTGAGCGGCGGGAAGACGATGATCTCGTCGACACGGTTGAGGAACTCGGGCCGGAAGTGCTGCTTGAGCTCCTCCGACACCTTGCCCTTCATCCGCTCGTAGGAGCCGGCCGCGTCACCGCTCTGGTTGAAGCCGAGGTTGACGCCCTTGGAGATGTCGCGGGTGCCGAGGTTGGTCGTCATGATGATGACGGTGTTCTTGAAGTCGACGACCCGGCCCTGCGAGTCGGTGAGCCGACCCTCCTCCAGGATCTGCAGCAGGCTGTTGAAGATGTCCGGGTGCGCCTTCTCGACCTCGTCGAACAGCACCACGGAGAACGGCTTGCGGCGCACCTTCTCGGTGAGCTGGCCACCCTCTTCGTAGCCGACGTAGCCCGGAGGCGAGCCGAAGAGCCGCGACACCGTGTGCTTCTCGCTGAACTCGCTCATGTCGAGCTGGATCAGCGCGTCCTCGTCGCCGAAGAGGAACTCGGCGAGGGTCTTGGACAGCCACGTCTTACCGACACCGGACGGGCCGGCGAAGATGAACGAGCCGCCGGGACGCTTCGGGTCCTTCAGGCCGGCACGGGTACGCCGGATCGCGCGGCTCAGGGCCTTGACGGCCTCCTCCTGGCCGATGACCCGCTTGTGGAGCTCGTCCTCCATCTTGAGCAGTCGGGTCGACTCCTCCTCGGAGAGCTTCACGATCGGGATGCCGGTCGCGACCGCCAGCACCTCGGCGATCAGCTCCTCGTCGACCTCCGCGACCTCGTCCATGTCGCCCGCGCGCCACTGCTTCTCGCGCTCGGCCTTGCGCAGGATGAGCTGCTTCTCCTCGTCGCGCAGTCGAGCAGCGGCCTCGAAGTCCTGGCCGTCGATCGCCGCCTCCTTGCGCTGCCGGACGTCGGAGATCTTGTCGTCGTACTCGCGCAGGTCGGCGGGTGCGGTCATCCGGCGGATGCGCAGCCGCGAGCCGGCCTCGTCGATGAGGTCGATCGCCTTGTCGGGGAGGAACCGGTCGGAGATGTAGCGGTCCGCGAGCGTCGCCGCGGAGACCAGCGCCTCGTCGGTGATCGTCACCCGGTGGTGCGCCTCGTAGCGGTCACGCAGGCCCTTGAGCATCTCGATCGTGTGGGCGATCGACGGCTCGGCGACCTGGATCGGCTGGAAGCGGCGCTCGAGCGCGGCGTCCTTCTCGAGGTACTTGCGGTACTCGTCGAGGGTGGTCGCGCCGATGGTCTGCAGCTCGCCGCGGGCCAGCATCGGCTTGAGGATGCTGGCCGCGTCGATCGCGCCCTCGGCCGCGCCGGCGCCGACCAGGGTGTGGATCTCGTCGATGAACAGCACGATGTCGCCGCGGGTGCGGATCTCCTTGAGCACCTTCTTGAGGCGCTCCTCGAAGTCACCGCGGTAGCGGCTGCCCGCGACCAGGGCACCCAGGTCGAGGGTGTAGATCTGCTTGTCCTTGAGCGTCTCGGGGACGTTGCCCTTGACGATGTCCTGGGCCAGGCCCTCGACGATCGTCGTCTTGCCGACGCCGGGCTCGCCGATGAGGACCGGGTTGTTCTTCGTGCGGCGGGACAGGATCTGCATGACCCGCTCGATCTCCTGCTCGCGGCCGATCACCGGGTCGAGCTTGCCCTCGCGCGCGTCCTGGGTGAGGTTGCGGCCGAACTGGTCGAGCACCAGCGAGGACGACGGAGCGTCGCCGCTGCCCGTGCCGGTCGCGGAGGCGGTGGAGCCGGACTCCTTGCCCTGGAAGCCGGAGAGCAGCTGGATGACCTGCTGGCGGACCCGGTTGAGGTCGGCGCCGAGCTTCTGCAGCACCTGGGCGGCGACGCCCTCACCCTCCCGGATCAGGCCGAGCAGGATGTGCTCGGTGCCGATGTAGGAGTGGCCGAGCTGCAGCGCCTCGCGCAGGGAAAGCTCGAGCACCTTCTTGGCGCGCGGCGTGAACGGGATGTGGCCGCTCGGCGCCTGCTGGCCCTGACCGATGATCTCCTCGACCTGGGCGCGCACGGCCTCCAGCGAGATGTCGAGCGACTCCAGCGCCTTGGCGGCGACGCCCTCACCCTCGTGGATGAGCCCGAGCAGGATGTGCTCGGTGCCGATGTAGTTGTGGGAGAGCATGCGGGCCTCTTCCTGGGCCAGCACGACCACCCGGCGGGCTCGGTCAGTGAACCGCTCGAACATCTCTTGCTCCTCCACACGTCACGGGGCGTACGACGGGTACAACCCGGTCAACAGCCTACGCGTTCCGTGGGAGCCGCAAATGTCGTCTGCTCAGAGCGAACAGACCGAGGTGCCTGGCCCGTCCGGACTAGGAGGGCCAGGCGCTGCGCCTCGTCAGTTCGCCGCTTCGAACGCAGCGCGCACGTCGGCGGGGATCCGGCCCCGGTCAGGGACGGTGTGACCGTTGGAGCGGGCCCAGTCGCGGATCTCCTTGGCGGAGGCACCACCGGCCGCGGGCGCTGACTTGGCGCGGGTACGGCGACCGCCGACCTTGCGGGCGTGGCCGACGTAGGACGCCAGCGCGTCGCGGAGCTGGGCGGCGTTCTTCTCGTTCAGGTCGATCTCGTAGGAGGTGCCGTCGAGGCCGAATGCGACGGTTTCACTTGCGTCCGTGCCGTCGATGTCGTCGACAAGCACGATATTGACTCGCTGCGCCATTGGTGGAGCCTTTCCTTCTGCATTTCAATGAGCCGACCGATAACCGGTCGACAAATCAAAGATTACCGCATTAGTCGGTATTCACTTCACGTTGCGGTGGAAGACCATCTCGAGTCCACGGAGCGTCAACCACGGTGAATGGTCGGTGAAGCACCGGCACTCGTCGATGACCAGCGGCGCGAGATAGCCGGTGGCGATCACCCGTACGTCGGCGGGCTCGACCCCGAGCGCCGCGGTGATCCGCTCGACCATCCCCTCGACCTGGCTGGCCACGCCGAAGAGCATCCCGGACTGCAGGGCCTCCACGGTGTTCTTGCCGATCACGCCGCGCGGGCGCATCAGCTCCACCATCCGCAGCTGGGCGCCGCGCCTGCCCAGCGCCTCGAGCGAGATCTCGATCCCGGGAGTGATCGCGCCGCCGACGTACCGGCCCTCGACGTCGACCACGTCGAACGTGGTCGCGGTGCCGCCGAAGTCGACGACGATCGCGGGGCCGCCGAAATCACTGGCGGCGGCGAGCGCATTGATGATCCGGTCGGTGCCGACCTCTCGGGGATTGTCGACGAGAATGGGCACGCCGGTGCGCACTCCGGGCTCGACCACCACATGATCGATATCGCCGAAATGGCGGCTCAACATCTCACGCCAGGAATTCAGGACCGCCGGCACGGTCGCGCACACCGATATTCCGGTGATGTCGGAGATCTCGTCACCGAGCAGGCCGCGCAGCAGGACCGCCCAGTCGTCGGCGGTGCGGTGCTCCTCGGTCGCGACCCGCCAGTGCGAGCCGACCTCGCCGTCCCGGATCATCCCGAGCACGGTGTGCGCGTTGCCGATGTCGGCGGCCAGCAGCGTCATGGTTCATCCCGCCCTGAAGTCCAGGCCGATGTCGAACACGTCGACCGAGTGGGTCAGCGCCCCGACCGAGATGAAGTCGACGCCGGTCGCCGCGACCTCCTTGGCCCGGTCGAGGGTCAGTCCGCCGGAGGCCTCGAGCACGGCAGGACGTCCGGCCCGTTCGTTGATCGCCACCGCCTCGCGCATGTCGTCGGTGCTCATGTTGTCGAGCAGCACCTCGGTGCAGCCGGCGCCGAGGACTGCCCGCAGCTCGTCGAGGTCCATCACCTCGACCTCGACCCGCAGGCCCGGGTTCGCCGCCACGACCGCCTGGTAGGCGGCGACCACGCCGCCCGCCGCCACGGCGTGGTTGTCCTTGACCATGGCCCGGTCGACCAGGCTGAACCGGTGGTTGACGCCCCCGCCGCAGCGGACGGCGTACTTCTGCAGCGCCCGCCAACCGGGCAGGGTCTTGCGGGTGTCGAGCACCCGGGCGCCCGTCCCCTCGATCGCATCGACCCAGGCCGCGGTCGCGGTCGCGACACCCGACAGGTGGGACGCGAAGTTGAGGGCGGTGCGCTCGGCCGTCAGCACGCCCTTGACCGGGCCGGCGACGGTCAGCACGTCGTCGCCGGGCTGCACCCGGGTGCCGTCGGCGACCCGCCCGCTGATCTCGACCTCCTGGTCCAGGGCGTAGCGGAACGCGAGCTCGGCGACGGCCAGTCCGGCCACGACGCCTGACTCGCGGGCGACGAAGTCGGCGACGGCGTGGCCCATCGACGGCATGGCCGCGCTGGTCACGTCGTCGGCACCGCCGGGGAGGTCCTCGTCGAAGGCGAGCGCGACGTGGGCGTAGACCGCCTGCGGGTCGAGGCCGGCCGACGCGATCTCGTCGACGAGCGCGCGCGGCAGGTCGTCGTACGGCGTCCGGGTGATGCTCATGCCGACCCCGGCCCCGGGAGGTCGGTGTCGGTGGCCGGCGCAGGGTGGAACGTCACCGTCGTCACGCCATCGGTCATCGCGACGTCGAAGTGGCCGGCCCAGCGGTCGTCGTCGCGCTCGGGGAAGTCGTCGCGCCAGTGCGACCCGCGGGTCTCCTCGCGCAACGCGGCGGCGTCGGCGAGCGCGGCGCTGATCGTGATCAGGTTGGTGGTCTCCCAGGAGGTCTGGTCGACCTGCTCGGCGGCCTCGCCGGCCAGCTTGTCGAGCAGTGCCGTCGCCTCGGCGAGGCCGTCGGCCGACCGGAGCACGCCGACCCGCGAGGTCATCGTCTCCTGCAGGTCCCCCTGGACCGCTCCCGACACCAGACCGGCGGTGCGCCCGTCGGCCACCGGGTCGGACCACGGCCGCAGCTCGCCGGGGAGCACCGCGGCGATCCGCCGCGAGAAGACCAGGCCCTCGAGCAGCGAGTTGGACGCGAGCCGGTTGGCGCCGTGGACGCCGGAGCAGGCGACCTCGCCGGTGGCGTAGAGGCCGGGCACGTCGGTGCGACCGTCGAGGTCGGTGAGCACGCCGCCCGAGACGTAGTGGCAGGCCGGGGCGACGGGGATCAGCTCGGTGACCGGGTCGACGCCGTGGGAGCGGGTGGTGGCGAGGATGGTCGGGAACCGCCGCTCCCAGAACGCCGCGCCGAGGTGCCGGGCGTCGAGCCACATGTGCGGTCGACCGGTCTCGAGCATCCGCTTCATGATCGCCTTGGCGACGACGTCGCGCGGCGCCAGGTCGGCGAGCTCGTGCACGCCCTCCATGAACCGGCGCCCGCCCTCCTCCGGCAGGGCGTCGACGAGGAACGCACCCTCCCCCCGCACCGCCTCGGAGATCAGCGGCTGCTGGCCGCGGGAGTCGGGTCCGAGGTACATCACCGTCGGGTGGAACTGCACGAACTCGAGGTCGCGCAGGGTCGCACCCGCGCGCAGGGCGATCGCCATGCCGTCGCCGGTGGACACCGCGGGATTGGTGGTCTGCGAGAAGACCTGGCCCAGGCCGCCGCTCGCGAGCACCACGGCCCGGCAGTGGACGGCGCCGACGCCGTCGCGCACGCCCTCGCCGATCACGTGCAGGGTCACGCCCGACACGCCGCCGTCGGCGTCGAGGAGGAGGTCGACGGCGAGCGCGTGCTGGATCACCTCGATGTCGGGTGCGGCCTCGATGGCCGCGATCAGCGCGCGCTGGATCTCGGCACCGGTGGCGTCGCCGCCGGCGTGGGCGATCCGGTCGCGGTGGTGGCCACCCTCGCGGGTCAGCGACAGCGCGCCGTCGTCGTCGTGGTCGAAGTTGGTGCCGAGCGCGATCAGCTCGCGTACGGCGTCCGGCCCCTCGGTGACCAGCGCGCGGACCGCGTCGCGGTCGCACGCGCCGGCTCCGGCGACGAGGGTGTCGACCTCGTGCTCCTCGGGGGTGTCCTCGGGCCCGAGCGCGGCCGCGATGCCGCCCTGCGCCCACTGGGTCGACCCGGCGTTGAGCACCGTCTTGGTCACCACGAGCACCTTGTCGACCTGCTCGCGGAGCCGCAGCGCCGCGGTCAGCCCGGCGACGCCGGAGCCGATGATCACGACGTCGGCGCGGGTGGTCCAGCCGGGAGCGGGAGCGGTCAGGCGGCCGGGGAGGCGGCGGGTCGCGGCGGGCGCCGTCTCGTCACCGCGACCGTCCCCCTCGTCGATCGAGGAGGTCGCTCTGCGACCGTCGCTCCCGTCGATCGAGGAGGTCGCTCTGCGACCGTCCCCCTCGTCGATCGAGGAGGTCGCTCTGCGACCGTCTCGAGATCCTGGCATCCGTGCACGCTACCGAGTCGCCGGGTCAGACACCGGCAGCGGTCAGGTCACCGCGTCGCAGGGCTGGGTCGCCGAAGGTGTCGGCGGGGTCGGCGCTGGTGCCCATGATCGCGTTGTCGGCGTCGACGAACACGACGTGCGGCTGGTAGGCCTTGGCCTCCTCGGTCGTCATCTGGCCGTAGGCGATCAGGATGACCAGGTCGCCGGGGTGGACCAGCCGGGCCGCGGCGCCGTTGATCCCGATCACGCCGGAGCCGCGCTCGCCCGCGATCGTGTAGGTCTCGAGCCGGGCGCCGTTGGTGATGTCGACGATGTGCACCAGCTCTCCGGGCAGCAGGTCGGCGGCGTCGAGCAGGTCCTCGTCGACGGTGACCGAGCCGACGTAGTGCAGGTCGGCCTGGGTCACCGTGGCACGGTGGATCTTCGACTTCATCATGGTGCGCAACATCAGCTGCTCCCCTCGCTGGGCGGGTCGGTGGCGGGCACTCCGATGGTGAGTCCCAGGTTGTCGATCAGGCGGGTGCTGCCGACCCGCGCCGCGATCAGCGCGCGGGCGGGTGTGCCGGGCGGGATCGCCGCCGGGTCGCGGGGCAGCTCGGTGAGGTCCGGCGACCGGATCTCGAGGTAGTCGAGGTCGAGGTTGCCGGCCATCCGGAGCTCGGCACGGGCCGCGGCCATGGCCGCCTCCACGCCGTACGCCGCCTCGCGACGCACCGCGTAGAGCACCCGGCTCAAGGTGGTGGCCTGCCGGCGCTGCTCGTCGTCGAGGTAGCGGTTGCGGCTCGACCGGGCGAGGCCGTCGGCCTCCCGGTCCGTCGGGGCGCCGATGATCTCCAGCGCGCCCCGGCTGCCGCTGATGCAGAGGTCGGCGACCAGCTGTCGGATCAGCACCAGCTGCTGGTAGTCCTTCTCGCCGAAGACGGCGACGTCCGGGCGGACCAGGCCGAACAGCTTGGCGACCACGGTCAGGACCCCGCGGAAGTGGCCGGGCCGGGTGCGTCCCTCGAGGATCTCGGCGAGCGGGCCGGGCTCGACGGTGACCTGGGGTTCCCCGGGATACATCTCGTCGACGGTCGGGGCGAACACGACGGCCGCGCCCTCCCGGCCGCAGACGGCGAGGTCCTCGTCGAACGTGCGCGGATAGCGGTCGAGGTCCTCGTTCGGCCCGAATTGGAGCGGGTTCACGAAGATCGACACGACCACCGTGCCCCCGTCGCCGGCGCGCTCGCGGGCGACGCGGATCAGGCTCGCGTGGCCCTCGTGCAGGGCACCCATCGTGGGCACCAGCACCACCGGTCCGGCGGGCCGCCGGTCGGCGGGCTCGGTGAGCAGGTCGGCGCGCGTGCGCGCGACGACAACCACCGACGGGGCCGTGGCCACGATCAGCGCTCCTGAGCCGAACGCCTCGACCGCTGGCCGAGGAGGTCGCTCTGGCGAGCTTGGAGGTCGAGGAGGTCGCTCTGGCGATCTTGGAGGTCGAGGAGGTCGCTCTGGCGATCTTGGAGGTCGAGGAGGTCGCTCTGGCGACCGTCACGAGACCCGTCACGAGACCCGGCTCCGTCGAGCAGGTCTGCGATCCGGGCGGCGCGGATCGGCAGCACCCGGCCGTCGGTGACCGCGCTGTCGAGGGTGGCCCGCGCCATCGCGACGTACGACGGCAGCGTGTCGGGCCGGTTCGCCCGGATCTCGTCGAGGTGGGCGGCCACGGTCTTCACGTCACCGCGCACGATCGGGCCGGTGAGCGCGGCGTCGCCGTGGGCAAGGGCGTTGTCGAGCGCGGCCTCCAGCAGCGGACGCAGCGTGCCGGCGGGGTCGTCGGAGCCGGCCGCGGCCAGCAGGCCCATCGCCTCGGTCACCAGGGTGACCAGGTGGTTGGCGCCGTGCGCGAGACCGGCGTGGTAGAGCGTGCGCATCTCCTCGGGCACCCAGGTCGCGCGTCCGCCCAGCTCGGTGACGAGCTGCTCGGCGAGCTCGCGCTCGGCGGGACCGGCGGTGAGGCCGAAGACGCAGCCGTCGAGCCGTTCGAGGTCGACGGCCGTGCCGGTGAAGGTCATCGCCGGGTGGAGCGCGATCACCCGGGCGCCGATCGCGGCCGCCGGCGCCAGCACGGCGAGGCCGTGGCGGGCGGAGGTGNGGCCGTGGCGGCCGGAGGTGTGCACGACGACCTGGCCGGGGCGCAGCGCGCCACTGTCGGCCAGCACCCGGACGACGTTGGGCAGCATGTCGTCGGGGACGGTCAGCAGGAGCAGGTCGCAGCCGCGCGCGACGGCGCTCGGCTTCTCGACCGGGACTCCCGGCAGGAGGGTGGCGGCGCGCTCACGGGAAGCGTCGGACTCGCCGGCGACGGTCGTGACCGGGTGGCCGGCCTCGCGGAGGCGGGCAGCCAGCACGGCGCCGACCCGGCCGGCGCCGATCACGCCAATGCTCAGCGCTCGGGGCGCAGGCGACGTCGTCATCTGTTCGAACCTTTCGTTCCAATCCCTCCGACCACCCGCGGGTGTCTCGTGACGGTCGCTGGCGCGACCTCCTCGACAACCGACGGGCCGGTGTGGGTACCGGACGTGTGCTCATTCGATACAACAAGCGTAGGTGCAACCGCGATGCCGGCGACAGGTCACGCGCAAGTGACATGGGCTACACGCCGGCGACACCCGTTGTGACTCGTGAGACCTGAGTACGGTTCTGGTGTGTTCAAGCGCCGCAAGCCCGCACCGCTGGTCAGCGTGGTGGTGCCGGCGTACGACGTGGCGGCGTACCTCCCGGCCTGCCTCGACAGCCTGCTCGCGCAGAACCTGCCCGAGCTCGAGGTGGTGGTGGTCGACGACGGCGCCACCGACGACTCCGGGGCGATCGCCGACGCGTACGCCGCCCGCGACCCCCGCATCCGGGTGGTGCACATCGAGAACGGCGGGCTCGGCGCCGCCCGCAACGAGGGGATCCAGCACGCCCGCGGCCGGTTCCTCGGGTTCTGCGACGCCGACGACCTGATGCCGCCCCGCGCGCTCGAGCAGCTGGTGCTCTGCGCGCGCGACAGCGACGCGCCCCTGGTGACCGGCAACGTGGTGCGGCTCGAGGGCGACCAGCGCACGCGGATGCGGTGGATGGACCGCCTGCACGCCGAGCGGCGCACGATCGCCATCGACGACCTGCCGGAGCTGCTCGGCGACGTCTTCGCGTGGAACAAGCTCTTCCGCCGCGACTTCTGGGACGACGCCGGCCTGGGCTGGCCGGAGCGGCTCCGCTACGAGGACCAGCCGGCCACGACCGATGCCTACCTCCGGGCCGGCCGGATCGGCATCCTGCCGGAGGTCGTCTACCACTGGCGGGTCCGCGACGACGGCTCCTCGCTCACGCAGCAGCGGGCCACCGTCGCCGACCTCACCGACCGCTGGACCACCAAGCGGATGGCACTCGCCTCCGTCGAGGCCTACGGCGCTCCCGGGGTGACCGACGTCTTCCGCGACCGGGTGCTGCCCGGCGACATGTGGCAGTACTTCGTGCACATCCCCTTCTGCTCCGACGAGTGGTGGGAGCTGCTGGTCGCCGGGGTCCGGGAGCTCTGGGGCGCCGAGCGGTCACTGACGGGCAGCACGCTCCCGCCCGCCCACCGGCTGACCGGTTGGCTGGTCGAGCAGGACCGGCGCGCGGACGCCGCGCGGGTCAGCTCCTACGCGCGCACCCTGGGTGCGCCTCTCCCCCGGGTCACCCTCGACGACGGGTCGGTGCGGGTCGACGTACCGGGGCTGGACCCGGCGACCGTCGCCCCGGAGGCGATGCGCCCCCGGGACGACGAGTCCTGACTAGGCCCCGGAGCAGCTGGCCGGAGCCGGGTCGATCGAGTCCTTCAGCGCCGCGAAGTCCGCGTCGGCACCGCAGTCGATCTTCACGTCCTTGACCCCGTCGTTCGCGATCAGCCGATCGGTTCCGCCGAGGCCGAGCAGGGTGTCTGCGCCGAGCCCCCCGGTGATGACGTTGTCGTCGGCATTGCCGGTCAGGGTGTCCCTGCCCGGGGAGCCGATGAGGTTCTCGACACTGTTGGTGATGGTGTCGCGCTCGCCCACCGGGCCGTCCGAACGGTTCCCGTCGTCACCCGCGCCGCCACCGATCGACGCGACCACGCTCCAGTGCCCGTGTGTCGAGTAGTCCGCGACGTCAGCCGATCCTGGTCCACCGTTCAGGACGTCGCTGTGCTCGTCGCCGATCAGCAGGTCGTTGCCCTCACCTCCGGCGAGGATGTCATCGCCGCTGCCACCGAAGAGCTCGTCCGCCCCCTCTCGTCCGCGCAGCAGATCGTCGCCTCCGCTGCCGACGAGGGTGTCGATGCCCTCGCCGGCGTCGAGGAGGTCGTCCCCGCCCCACCCGACGAGGCTGTCGTCGCCCTCACCGCCGGTGATCGTGTCGTCGCCCTCGTGCCCGCTGATGTGGTCGTCACCGGCATCACCCCGGATCACGTCGCGGCCGGTCGCGCCGAACAGCTGGTCGTCGCCGGAGCCTCCCACCATCGTGTCGTTGCCCGCGAGACCGTTGAGGATGTTGGCCCTCGAGTTGCCGATGAGTGTGTCGTCTCCGTGGCCGCCGGTCAGGTTCTCGACGTCGCTGGCGATGGTGTCGCGAGCGCCCGCGGCGCCGTCCTCGGCCGAGCCGTCGTCACCGGCTCCCCCACCGAGGTTCGCGGTGACGTCGAGCTCGTGGCTGACGTACGACACGGTGT
This sequence comes from Nocardioides pelophilus, assembly GCF_014180685.1. Lineage (GTDB taxonomy): Bacteria > Actinomycetota > Actinomycetes > Propionibacteriales > Nocardioidaceae > Nocardioides > Nocardioides pelophilus. Next base: position 33,823 of record NZ_JACEHF010000011.1, read on the forward strand.
CGTTTCCTGCTCCTCCGCAGAAGACGTCGGCTCCGTCGAGACCCCGCAGCGTGTCGTCGCCCCCGAGCCCCGCGATCACGTCCGGTCCCGGTGTACCGACCAGGTTGTCGGGGCCATCGGTGCCGGTGATGGTGGCGGGCAGCCCGAGGCACTCGGTGTAGGCAGGTCCCCAGGTCGGGTCGACGTCCTCACCCGCGTCGACGGTGAGCCGGACGAGCCCGGTGCCGTTGCTCGCCATCCGGTAGACCTCGGCGTTGCCGCTGCGATGCGTGGTGAACGCGATCTGCAGCCCGTCGGGCGAGTACGCCGGCGCCCGGTCGATCGCGGCGTTGTTGGTCAGCCGGGTCGGGCTGCCCCCGTCGCCGGTCATCCGGTAGATCTCGCTGTTGCCGTCCCGGGTGCTGACGAAGACGATCTGGCCGGTCGGCGAGTACGACGCCTCGTCGTCGAGGTTGCTGTTGACGGTCAACCGGGTCTGACCGGTGCCGTCGGGGCTCATCCGGTAGATCTCGCGCTGCCCGTCACGGCTGCTGGTGAAGGCGATGGACTTGCCGTCCGGTGAGTACGACGGGTTGTCGTCGTCGCCCGCGCTCGTCGTGAGCCGGACCTTCCCGCTGCCGTCGGCCCGCATCCGGTAGATGTCCGACGACCCGTTGCCCCCACTGCTGAACACGATGTGGCGACCGTCGGGCGAGAAGCTCGGCTGAGCGTCAGCGACCGAGGTGTCGGTCAGCTGCTCCAGCCCCGAACCGTCCGCGTCCATCACCCAGATGTCCTGGTTCCCGCTCCGGTTGCTGACGAAGACGATCCTCGTGCCGTCCGGGGCGAACGCCGGGTCGTGGTCCGCCGGCCCGGGAACACCCGGGTAGGGGTTCACGTCGGAGGTCAGCGGCGTCTGGCCACTGCCGTCGGCGTTCATCGCGTAGATCTCGAAGTTGTCGTCGCGGGTGCTGACGAACGCGATCTGCCCGTTCACCCCCGGAGTGACCGCAGCCAGCGGCCGATCGGAAACAGGTGGCCCGGCAGCGTCCGAGCCGACGGGCGTCAGGAGAACGGCGGACAGCAGGGCGGCGGCGAGAACGGTCGGGTGACGCATGGTGAACCCCCAGGGAGCGGAAGGATGATCGCCCTCCCGAGCCGAGCGTTCGGAACGTAGCAACCCCAGCTCCCGCGCCGCATCATCCGATCGGGGGTGCGCCGGGTGACGTCCGGCACACCCCCGTCGGCACCGGCGTCAGTCGAGCAGGCCCTCCTGCTCCAGGAAGTCCTCGGCGACGTCCTCGGCCTTCTCGCGGTCGAGGGTGACCCGGCCGAGCAGCTCGTTGAGGGTGTCGTTGTCCAGCGCCGCCATCAGGTCGTCGAGGAGACCTTCGACGTCTTCGTTGTCGGCGAGGAAGTCGCTGGACACGGCCGGGATCAGGTTCTGCGCCGGCTGGATGCCGCGGTCGTCCTCGAGCCGGACGAAGCCGTCCTCCTCGACAGTGGGCTCGATGGTGCCGGTGAGGCCGAGCTGGGCCTCGCCGTCGCTCACGGCGGTGTAGGTCTCGGGCGATGCGAACCCGGTGGCGAGGATCTCCTCGATGTCGATGCCGTAGACCTCGCTCAGGCCGCCCTCGCAGTCGGACCGGCCCTCGCAGTCGGGGGCGGCCGCGAGGGTGATCGTCCGGCCCTCGAGGTCGGACAGCGCGGTGACGCCTTCGGTTTCCGCGAACTCGGGAGTGACGAAGAAGGCGTTCTGGGAGTTCGCCTCCGACGGCTCCAGGAGGGTGATGCCTGCCTCGTCCGCCACCGGGGCCACCGCTTCGAGCGTCGCGGCGGTGTCGTTGGACGTGATCGGCTCGGCGCCCTCGCCGTTGGCCGCGACGTTGAGGAACTCGCCGACCGCCGAGAGGTACTCAGGGACGATGTCGACCTTCTCGGGGAAGTCCTCCATGTAGGCGTCGCGGGTGTCGACCAGCTTGGTGTCGACGGCGTAGCCGTTGTCCTCGAGCAGGACCTCGTAGAGCGCGGTCACCAGCGCGGCTTCCGGGAAGTTCTGGCTGGCGATCGTGACCGGCGTGCCCTCGTCGTCGTCACCGCACGCGGCGAGACCGCCGAGGAGGAGCGGGGCGGACAGGGTGGCGGTGATGGTGCGTCGAATGCGCATGGTGCATGACCTTCTGTGTCCCGTGGCGGAGCCACGCGTGTCCGGTGGTGCGAGCGGTGCGCTCAGCCGACGGGGTCGCCAGCCGTGTTCACTGTAGGCGGCAGGACCGACATCTGGTCGCTGCTCGCCGTACGGGCGCTGCGCGGCACCGGGTTGACCGCGCGTTGCACCAGGGCCGCGGCCAGCTCGAGGACCAGCGCGATCAGGGCGACCAGGATGGCGCCGGCGATGCCCTCGCTGCGGCGGTCGAGGTTGGCGAACCCGAGCTGGATGACGTTGCCGAGGCCGGGTCCGCCGACGAGGGAGGCGATCGTGGCGGTCGCCCAGACCTGCACCAACGCCAGCCGGACCCCCGACACCACCAGCGGCAGCGCGAGCGGCAGCTCCACCCGCCAGAACAGCTGCGCGCCGGACATGCCCATCCCGCGGGCGGACTCGCGGACGCCGTCGTCCACCTCCCGCACGCCGACGTACGCCTGGGTGATGATCGGCGGCAGGGCGAAGAAGAGCAGGGCCACCAGGGTCGCCAGGCCTGCCCGCCCGTAGGGCCCGAACGGATCGTTGCCCGGCCACTCCAGCCGCACCAGGACCGCGAGCAGCGCGAACGTCGGCACCGCGCGGCCGATGTTGGAGATGTTGATCGCGAGCAGCCCGCCCCGCCCGAGGTGTCCGAGCCAGAGCGCGATCGGCAGCCCGACCGCCACGGCCAACGCGAGCGCGGTGAAGGTCAGCAGCAGCTGCTGCACGAGCTGCTCGAGCAGCCCGTTGTTGCGGGTCCAGCTCTCACCGTCGAGCAGGAACTCGATCGCCTCGATCATGCGCTGACCGCCCTCCGCCAGGGAGTGGCCAGCCGTTGCGCGAGCACCAGGAGCAGGTCCAGCGCGAGCGCCAGCGCGACGCAGAGCACCGCGCCGGCGAACAGCTCGGCGTTGAACTCCGTGCTCTGACCGTCGGCGATGAGGTAGCCGAGGCCGCCCTCGGACACCACGGTGCCGATCGTGGTCAGCGCGACCGTCGACACGGTGGCCACCCGCAGCCCGGCCATCATCACCGGCAGTGCCAGCGGCAGCTCGACGCGAAGCAGCAGCCGCGCCGAGCCGTAGCCGATCCCGACGGCTGCCTCGCGGATGTCGTCCGGAACGGATCGGAGACCGTCGAGGATCGCGCGGACCAGGATGGTCAGGCAGTAGAGACCGAGGCCGATGACCACCGTCGTCTTCGTCAGCCCGGTCAATGGCACCAGGAGGGGCAGCAGCGCGAGCGAGGGAACGGTGTAGATCGCCGTGCTCATGCCCAGCACGCTGGACTCCAGCCGCGGCAGTCCGCGGGCGACCAGCGCCAGCGGGAACGCGATCGCCAGTCCGAGCAGCACGGCGGCCACCGTGATCTGGAGGTGGGTGGCCGTGGCCTCGATGATCTCGTCCTGGCGGTCGACCCAGTAGTCGCCGCAGATCCAGGCGTTCACGTCGCGGGAGTAGCACTTCGGCTCCCGGGCTGACACCACCGTCGCCACCCCCGCGCCCAGTAGTGTCACGCCCATGAACGCTACCGCCTCCGCGGGCGACGGCACGATGATCCGCCTCTCGGGTGTCAGCAAGACCTACCCCGACGGCACGGTCGCGGTGCGGGAGCTCGACCTGGAGGTGGCGCGGGGCGAGCTGGTCTGCCTGGTCGGCCCGTCAGGGTGCGGCAAGTCGACGACGCTGAAGATGATCAACCGGCTGGTCGAGCCGAGCACCGGGCTGATCGAGATCGAGGGTCGCGACGTCACCCACGCCGACCCGGTCCAGCTGCGCCGCGGCATCGGCTACGTCATCCAGCAGGTCGGCCTGTTCCCGCACCAGCGGGTCACCGCCAACGTGATGACCGTGCCCCTTCTCTACGGCGAGTCGAAGGCCCGTGCTCGGGCGCGCGCGCACGAGCTGCTGGCGCTGGTCGGCCTCGACCCCGACCTGTACGGCGACCGCTATCCCCACCAGCTCTCCGGCGGTCAGCGGCAACGGGTCGGCGTGGCCCGCGCCCTCGCGGCCGACCCGCCGGTGCTGCTCATGGACGAGCCGTTCGGTGCGGTCGACCCGGTGATCCGGGGCCGGCTCCAGGAGGAGTTCCGCCGGCTTCAGCGCGACCTGGACAAGACCGTCGTGCTCGTCACCCACGACATCGACGAGGCGGTGCTCCTGGGCGACCGGGTGGCGGTGTTCGCCGAGGGCGGGCGGCTGCTGCAGTACGACACCCCCGCCGCGCTGCTCGCCCATCCCGTCGACGACGACGTGGCGACCTTCGTCGGCGCCGAGCGCGGCCTGCGCCGGTTGTCGGTGACCAGGGTCGACCCGGCCCACCTCGAACCGGTCGGTGACCACAAGGCGGCCGAGCTCGCCTCGACCATCACCGTCGGGAGCACGTTGGAGGAGGCGCTCTCGCTCATGCTGCGCGACGACCGCGCCATGATCGGCGTCACCGACGGCCCGCGGTTCGTCGGCGTCCTCACCCCCGCCGGCGTCCACCGCGCGCTGCGGGAGTCGCTGAAGGCCTGAGGTCGGCCCGGACCCTCGCGCGTCAGGCGCTCTTGATCTGCTTCGCGACGAGGGCGGCCTCGGCGGCCTCCCACTGGGCGGTCAGCATGTCGACCTCGAGCTCGAGCTCGGCGACCCGGACGACGGCCTGGGTGGCGCGCTCCTCGGCGTCTCCGAGACGCTCACCGAGCCGCGAGTTCTCGCGCTCGGCATAGGCGAGCTGCTCCTCGACGTCGGTCAGGCCGCGACGCGCGTCGGCGAGCTCCTGGGCGGCGTCGGCGAGGCGGTTCTCGAGCCTGCTGACGGTCGCGTTGGTCTTCGCGATGCGGCCCTGCATGTTCGCGGCGAACTCCACGCCCTCGGCCGCACGGCGGCCGTCGAGGTCACGGAACGCCTGCGCCTGGGAGGCCCGGTCGCGAGCGGCCTCGCGGCGCGAGGCCAGCAGCTCGCTGTGGGTGATCTTGGTGGCGGCCACGCCGAGGAGCACGGCGAGCCCGCCCGCGACGGTGACGGCCAACCAGGAGCCGGTGACCGCGGTGCCGGCGACGGCAGCCGCGGCCCCGAGCAGCAGGAGGGCGGCGACCACGACCCGGGTAGACCGCTGACGACGACGGGAGTTGCCCGCTGTGGGAGTCATGTGACTGAGGTTACGTCGTGTTGTTGGTGTTTCTGATGCGACACGCTCGCTCGAGCAGCAACGCGGCCACCACGCCCAGCAGGCCGGCCACCGCGGCCGCGACCGAGAGCCAGAGCCGGTCGTCGGCCATCTCGGCCGGGTCGCCGACCCAGCTCAGGCCGTAGCCGAGGTAGGCGCCACCGACCAGCGCGGCCACGAACGCGCTCGCCCGGGCCAGCACCAGCCGGTTCACGGCCTGGTGCGCGAGCAGCCGCTCGCGTCGTACGTGCACGGTGCGCCAGGTCGCCCAGGCGACGTACCCGAGGATCGCCGCCAGCAGCAGCAGCGCCAGCGGCTGACCCCAGGTCACCAGCGGCGGCACGTTCCCGAGCCGCTCGCTCAACGGATGCACGCCCCAGCCGAGCACCAGGCCGAACAGGGCCCAGCCGACGAGCACCGGGGGCGCCGTCGGCCGCAGCGACCCAGCGGGCGGGTCCGGGTCCTCAGGACCGTCGCCGGTGGGATCCAGGTCCGGCCGGTCCCTCACTCGTCGTACTCGAGCACCAGGTCGTCGCGGCGGGAGAGGCCCTCGGTGCCGACCTTCTCGAGCAGCGCCGAGACGGCCCCCACGTCGGGGATCTGGGCGTCGGGCTCGAGGTCGAGCCAGGGCTGCAGCACGAAGGCGCGGTCCTGCGCCAGCGGGTGCGGGAGCCGCAGCTTGTCGGTGTCGCTGCGGCGGTCGCCGACCACGATCAGGTCGACGTCGAGGGTGCGCGGGGCGTTGACCTCGGGGCCGCGGTCGCGGTCGTAGGCGTCCTCGATCGCGAGCGCGCGGTCGAGGAGGCGGTGCGCGGACAGCGTGGTGTCGACCAGCACGACGGCGTTGAGGAAGTTGGGGGAGCCCGGTGGGCAGCCGACCGGCTCGGTCTCGTAGACCGGCGACACCCCGGTGACCCACACGTCAGGGGTGTCGGCGAGCGCGTCGACAGCGCCCTGCAGGTTGCCGAAGCTCTCGCCGAGGTTCGACCCGAGCGAGATCACGACCCGACGGATCGGCCGCATCTCACCGGTGAGGGTGTCGGCATCGATGATGTTCGGGTTGGGCGTCTCAGTCATCGTCGGCCTCTCCCTTTCCGGGGGATGTCGGAGTTCGGTGTCGCGTGATCGTCAGCTTCACATCTGCGAACGTCGTCTGGATCGGCGCGTCCGGCTTGTGCACGGTCACCCGCGTCCATTCAACACGAGCATCCAAGAGGCACACACCGGCGATCCGAGCTGCGAGGGTCTCGATCAGGTCGACCGGATCGCGTTCGACCGCCGCCGTCACCTCGTCCACGAGACTCCCGTAGTCGACGGTGTCGTGCAAGTCGTCCGACGCCGCGGCCGGAGCGGTGTCGACCCCCAGCGCGAGGTCGATCACGAACCGCTGCCCGTCGCGTCGTTCGTGCTCGAACACCCCGTGGTGCCCCCAGCACTCGATGCCGAGGACGCTCAGCTCGTCGGTCATCGCGCTCTCTCCAGTCGGCTCAGTGCGGCAAGGACGTCGCGGGTGGCGCGCACGTCGTGCACCCGCACTCCCCAGACGCCGTCACGCACCAGGGTCGCAAGGACGGCGGCGTGCGCGAGCTCGCGTTCGCCGACCGGACGCGGCACACCCTCGTCGTCGGCCAGGAGCTCGCCGAGGAACCGCTTGCGGCTCGCGCCCACGAGCACCGGGAAGCCGATCTCCCGGACGACGCCCAGCCGGGCGAGGAGCTCCCAGTTCTGGTCGCCGGTCTTGGCGAAGCCGATGCCGGGGTCGAGCACGATCCGGTCCTCGGGGACGCCGGCGGCGCGGATGGCGGCGACCCGGTCGCGCAGCTCGTCGGCCACGACGTCGGCCACGGGTCCGTCGTACGTCGCGAGCTCCTGCATCCGGTCGCTGTGGGCGCGCCAGTGCATGGCGACGTAGGTGACGGCCCGGCTCTGCTGGGCACGGGCGACGACGTCGAGGATCTCGGGGTCGGCGAGCCCCCCGGACACGTCGTTGACGACCCGCGCACCCGCGGCCAGCGCCGCGGCTGCGACCTCGGCCCGCATCGTGTCGACCGACACCGTGGCCCCGCCCGCGGCGAGCGCCTCGATGACGGGCACCACGCGGTCGAGCTCGTCGGCGACCAGCGGCCGGGTGGCGCCGGGCCGGGTCGACTCGCCGCCGACGTCGAGGATGTCGGCCCCGTCGGCGAGCAGCCGGCGGCCGTGGGCGATCGCGCGCTCGGCGTCGAGGAAGAGCCCGCCGTCGGAGAACGAGTCCGGAGTGACGTTGACGACCCCCATCACGAGCGGCGTCGACAGCATGGGCGGCAGGCTATCCCGCCGCGTCGACGACCGGCCGCGGCCGTCGGCCACGGCGGTTGTCCCCAGGCCACCGAGCCTTCGTTGACATCCCCTGGCCGAGGTGTTCTCATTGTTGCACTCTGAACTGTTTCACTCTGAACACCCTCTCGGGAGGTCCTGTGCGACGCATCTTGATCCTGTTCCTCACGTCGGTGCTCCTGCCACTGACGACGACCGGCACCGCGACTGCGCGGGCCGGTGACGAAGCGCCCCTCACGCAGCGAGCCCGCGACCTGCACCTGGTGACGAAGTACGACGGCCTCGCCGACATCATCTGCGTGAAGAAGCGGGCCGCTCGCGACAACCCCGGCCCGTGCGAGCTGGTGGTCGCGCTGCGGACGTCCTACCGCTACCGCCCGCCGGACCCGGTGCGCCAGCAGACCGCGGCGGGCAACGAGTTCTGGTGCAAGGACTGGTCGGCGGTCGCCCGCGGCCTCTACTACGTGAACTGGAAGGAGGAGATCAAGGGCACCTACTGCTGGGTCGAAGGGCCCCGGTTCCCGGAGATCTACAAGAACAACTGGCGCTGCGGCTACAGCTCCTCGATCGGCTACGACGTCCGCGTCGAGGACTGCTGGCAGCAGCGGCGCACGGGCGACACCACGGCCGGCTGGTGGATCTCGGTCTACGACAAGTGGCGGGTCTCAGCGGCCTTCCGCGGCTTCCCGCTGCACTGGACCTACCAGATGCACGTGAACCTCCACCCCACCGGCACCATCCGCCTGAAGTACGACGACTGATGGGGGGCGGGTGGGTGCCTCCGCGCTACACCGAGGGCGCGGGCACCCACCTGCCCGACCCGGCAGACCCGGCGCGCTGCCTCTGCGGCCACGCGTGGCCCGCGCCGCCCTCCGAGGAGGAGTGGTCGGAGCATCGCTTCGGTCCCGGGAGCCCACCGACGGAGGAGAGCTCCGGCAGCGACCGGGTGGACGAGAAGCGCGGACCCTGACCCTCAGCGGGTGCCGTGCATGATCAGGCTCATCGCCTCACCGCGAGTGGCGGCGTTGTGCATCGTGCCGCGGATCGCCGAGGTGATGGTGCGGGCACCGGCCTTGCGCACCCCGCGCATGGTCATGCAGAGGTGCTCGGCCTCGATCACCACGATCACGCCGCGCGCTTCGAGGATCCGCATCAGCGCGTCGGCGATCTGGGTGGTCAGCCGCTCCTGCACCTGCGGACGCTTGGCGTAGACGTCGACCAGCCGGGCCAGCTTCGACAGGCCCGTGATCTTGCCGCTCTCGGCCGGGATGTAGCCGACGTGCGCGACCCCGGTGAACGGCACCAGGTGGTGCTCGCACATCGACCACAGCTCGATGTCACGCACCAGGACCATCTCGTCGTGTCCGAGGTCGAAGGTCGTGGTGAGCACGTCCTCCGGTCGCTTCCGCAGGCCGCCGGTGACCTCGGCGTACGCGCGAGCGACCCGCGCCGGCGTCTCGAGCAGCCCCTCGCGCTCGGGATCCTCACCGATCGCGATGAGCAGCTCGCGCACCGCCGCCTCGGCGCGGGCCTGGTCGAACGGTGGGACCTCGCTGGGGTCGCGCTCGGGCGTGTGGATCGGGTCGGGCACCGCGGACGGCCTCAGATGCCCGTGGGCGGCGACGGAGGCGTCGGTCCGCTCGACGGCGGCGCGACCTGGGGCCCGCCGTACACGTCGCCCCCCGGTCCCGGCGGCGTGAGCACGGCGCCCGCGTCCTCGCCCTCCGGCTCGGCGCCGTTGCGGCCGTTGCCGTTGGCCGCGGCGCGGTTGCGGATCTCCTCGGGGATCTCGACCGGGGGCACCGTCGACGGCACCCGAGTCGGCGAACCGGTCCAGGCCGGCCGCTCGGGGCGGCGCCTCAGCGGCTCGAAGATCCTCGCGACCTCGGCCTTGTCGAGGGTCTCCTTGTCGAGCAGCTCCAGGACCAGTGCGTCGAGCACGTCGCGGTTCTCCTCGAGGATGTCGAACGCCTCCTGGTGGGCGACCGCGAGGAACTTCTTGGTCTCGTCGTCGATCATCGCGGCGACGTCCTCGGAGTAGTTGCGCTGGTGGCCGATGTCGCGCCCCAGGAACGGCTCGGCGTTGGACTCACCGAGCTTGATCGCGCCGAGGCGCTCGGTCATGCCGTACTGGGTGACCATCGCGCGGGCCAGGCTGGTGGCCTTCTCGATGTCGTTGCCGGCGCCGGTGGTGGGGTCGTGGAAGATCAGCTCCTCCGCAGCCCGGCCGCCCAGCATGTAGGCGAGCTTGTCGAGCATCTCGCTGCGGGTCTGGGAGTACTTGTCCTCGTCGGGCAGCACCATCGTGTAGCCCAGTGCCCGGCCGCGCGGCAGGATCGTGATCTTGTGGACCGGGTCGGTGCCCGGCAGCGCCGCCGCGACGAGGGCGTGGCCGCCCTCGTGATAGGCGGTGATCAGCTTCTCCTTCTCCGACATCAGGCGGGAGTTGCGCTGCGGACCGGCGATGACCCGGTCGATCGCCTCGTCGAGCGCGGAGGCGAGGATCAGCTTCTGGTTGTTACGCGCGGTGAGCAGCGCGGCCTCGTTGAGAACGTTGGCCAGGTCGGCGCCGCTGAAGCCGGGCGTACGACGCGCCACGCCCATCAGGTCGACGTCGGGACCGAGCGGCTTGCCGCGCGAGTGGACCTCGAGGATCTGCTCGCGGCCGGCCAGGTCGGGAGCGTCGACACCGATCTGGCGATCGAACCGCCCGGGGCGGAGGAGGGCCGGGTCGAGGACGTCGGGCCGGTTCGTGGCGGCGATCAGGATCACGCCGCCGCGCACGTCGAAGCCGTCCATCTCGACGAGCAGCTGGTTGAGGGTCTGCTCGCGCTCGTCGTGGCCGCCGCCCATGCCGGCGCCGCGGTGGCGGCCGACGGCGTCGATCTCGTCGATGAAGACGATGGCCGGGGCGTTCTCCTTGGCCTGCTCGAAGAGGTCGCGGACGCGGGACGCACCCACACCGACGAACATCTCGACGAAGTCGGACCCGGAGATCGAGTAGAACGGCACGCCGGCCTCACCCGCGACCGCGCGGGCGAGCAGCGTCTTGCCGGTGCCGGGCGGGCCGTAGAGCAGCACGCCCTTGGGGATCTTGGCGCCCACGGCCTGGAACTTCGCGGGCTCCTGGAGGAACTCCTTGATCTCGCCGAGCTCCTCGATCGCCTCGTCGCAGCCGGCGACGTCGGCGAAGGTGGTCTTCGGCATGTCCTTGCTGATCATCTTGGCCTTGGACTTGCCGAACTGCATCACGCCCCGGCCGCCGCCCTGGACGTTGTTCATCAAGAACACGAACAGCAAGATGATCAGCGCGAACGGCAGCAGCGTGGCGAGGATCGAGCCGAGCAGGCTGGGCTGCGGGTTCTCGGAGTTCGACTTGTCGATCGTGCCCTCGGCGACCTGCTCGTCGACCGCGGCGAGGATGCCTTCCTGCTGACCCTGGATGTAGTGGGCCAGGACCTGGTCGCCCTCGTCGCGGGTGCCGTCGTCGAGCGTCGCCTCGATGGTCTGGTCGCCGTCGATGAAGGTGATCTCCTTGACGTCACCGTCGGCGATGTACTTGCTCATCTGCGAGGTCGACACCTCGTCGTACCCGCCGCCGGGCGCGAGGAACTCCAGGGCAAGCAGGACGGCGAGGACCGCAACCACGATCCACAGCCAAGGACCCCTGAACACGCGCTTCACTGACTCATCCGCTCCTACCGAGCCGGGTCCGGCCCGGGCACAAGTGATCTGACGACGCTACCTGCCGTCGCATTGGTTCATTGTCGCAGCCCCCTGGTAGGACGACAGGGGCAACGGACAAAGGGTGGTCAGGACCGTTGCCCCCAGCCGCCGCAAGACGCCGGGCCGGCCGGTTGTCCCGCGGACGTCGACTGCGGCGCGGCAGCGTGTCGCGCGGGCGGCGAAGCCGCCACGGGGCGCCGTCCACGGGCCGAGCGAAGCGAGTGCCCGTGCGGCAAGCGCCGTACGCGACACGCTCGCGCGATCAGGAGTACACGTGGGGAGCGAGGGTGCCGATGTCGCGCAGATTGCGGTACTTCTCCCGGTAATCCAGCCCGTAGCCCACGACGAACTCGTTGGGGATGTCCCACCCGACGTACTTCACGTCGACCGGCATCTGCAGCGCCTCCGGCTTGCGGAGCAGGGTGCAGATCTCGACGCTCGCCGGGCCGCGGGAGCCGAGGTTGGACGTCAGCCAGGACAGGGTCAGCCCGGTGTCGATGATCTCGTCGACGATCACCACGTGGCGACCGCTGATGTCGGCGTCGAGGTCCTTGAGGATCCGGACGACACCGGAGGACTTCGTGCCGGAGCCGTACGACGACACCGCCATCCAGTCCATCTCGACGTGCCGGCCGAGCGCCCGGGCGAGGTCGGCCATCACCATCACGGCGCCACGGAGCACGCCGACGATGACGAGGTCCTTGCCCTCGTAGTCGCGCTCGATCTCCTGCGCCAGCTCGCCGAGCCGGTCGAGGATCTGCTTCTCCGTGAACAGCACCTCGACGAGGTCCTTCTCGACCTGGGATGAGTCCATGGCGCTCAGGATGACACACAACATTTGGCCGAGCGCGTCGGCTCCGCCGCCACGCTGCCGGCCCGCAGTCGAGGTTTCCTCGGCGCAAGGCATCCGGGCGACAAGACGGCCGGCGCGTGGAAAGCCCGGCTGTCGAAACTCCGGTCGCTCGTTCCTCGCTTCCTCCGCTTCGCCGGCCAGGTTTTCCACGACGGGCCGGCAGCGAACTAGGCGGTGCGCCGGAACCGCAGGTGTCCTCCCTCGCGGTACGCGGTGACGTGGCCGGGGAGCTGCACCTCGCCGCTCAGGTGGCCCGCGGCGAGGTCGACCAGGGCTCGGACGTGGACGTGGAAGAGCTCGCTGTCGGTGGCTCCGGCGTCGAGCGCGGCCAGCCGCAGGACCCGCGACGCGACCGCCCGGTAGTGGTCGGAGAGCGGGCGGATCGGGATGCCGTCGGCCCCGGCTGCCCGGAGCTCGTCATACGCCGCCCGCGCGAGCGCGTCGAGCGCCTCCACGTCGTCGCGCACCTGGTCGGCGGTCCGGGCGAGGGCCGCCGCGACGCCGGGACCGAGGTTGTCCTCGAGGACCGGCAGGACGGCACGGCGCACGCGAACGCGCGCGTAGCCGGGATCCTGGTTGTGCGGGTCGTCCCAGGCGTCGATGCCCTCGACCTGGCAGGCGGTGACGGTGTCGGCGCGGGAGACGTCGAGGAGCGGCCGCGCGTAGTGGTCGAACCGGCGGCGCATGCCGGCCAACGACCGGGCACCGGAGCCTCGGCTCAGACCGAGGAGCACGGTCTCGGCCTGGTCGTCGCGGGTGTGGCCGAGCAGCACGAGCACGGCGCCGACCCGCTCGCGGAGCTGCTCGAGGACGTCGTACCTCGCCTGCCGGGCGGCCGCCTCGGGACCGTGGCCCTCACCGCGCACCTCGACCCGGACCGTCGCGGTCTCGTCGACGCCCAGCGCCACCAGCTGCGCGACCACCCGCGCCGCCTGGTCGGCCGAGCCCGGCTGCAGCCCGTGGTCGACGGTGGCGCCGATCACCCGCAGGCCCAGCTTGCGGCCCTCGAACACGGTCGCCGAGGCGAGCGCGAGCGAGTCGGCGCCGCCGGAGCAGGCGACGACGACGGCGTCACCCGGCTCGAGCGCGGAGAGCGCCCCGCGGACACCGCGTCGGACGGCGGCGACGGCCGGATGCAGGCTCACCGGGCTAGTTCAGCACGCGCCGGATCCACGCGTCGTGGTCGGTCAGGTCGGACTTCGACGGCAGGTGCGCGGGCTCGGCCCAGACCGCGTTGAACTCGTCCATGCCGACCCGGTCGACGACCGCGCGGACGAAGCGGGCCCCGTCGCGGTACTGGGCCATCTTGGCGTCGAGGCCCAGCAGCCGGCGGAGGACCCGGTCGAGGGCGCCGATGCCCTGACGGCGCTTGGTGAACTTGGAGCGGATCTCCTTGACCGACCCGATGACCTGCGGCCCCACGTCGTCCATCACGACGTCGGCGTGACCCTCGAGCAGCGACATCATGCCGGTGACCCGGTCCAGGATCTCGCGCTGGGCCGGCGTGCTGAAGATCTCGACGATGCTGCCGCCGTTGCGGCTGCTCCTGATCGCCTCGGTGATCCGCTCGAGCCCGCCCTCGAGGACCGAGCCCGGCTCGATGGTGTCGCTGATCGCCTCGATCTCGGAGAACAGGTGGTCGCGCATCCAGGGCACCGCGGTGAACTGGACCCGGTGCGTCTCCTCGTGCAGGCAGACCCAGAGCCGGAAGTCGGACGGGTCGACCTCGAGCTCGCGCTCGACGTGGACGATGTTGGGCGCCACCAGGAGCAGCCGTCCGGACGGTTCGTGGAACGGGTCGAACTGGCCGAGGACCTTGCCGGCGAGGAAGCCGAGCAGGCCTCCCACCTCGGCGCCGGTGATCTTGGACCCGACCGCCTGCGCGATCCGGTTCGGCTCCCGCTTCTCGACGAGCTTGCGCATCATCGGCTCGGTGGCGACCTTGAACCCCTCGGTGTTGGCGCGCAGCCAGCCCGGCCGGTCGACGACCAGCACCGGCGCGGTGCCGTCGGGGGCATCGAGGCCGGTGAACTCACGCACCAGCCCGGTGCTCCGGTTGGCCCCGGCCCGGAGCTCGGCGACCACCTCGTCCGCCTCGGTGCGGGACACCGTCGGCCCCTCACCCGCCAGCATCGACCCGATCGAGATGGCGAGCTCCCAGTCGACCATCTGCGGGTCGGTCGGCGCGGCTCTCGTCATGCGGTGAAGCGTACGGGCCCCACCGAACCGGCTCTTCTCTGCAGATCCCCGACGCCGAGCCGGCTCTTCTCTGCAGGTGCCGGACGCCGAGGGGTCAGCGGGCACAGCGGCAGGCGCCGAGCGCGGACGCGGCGTTGTCCATCGACGTCTGCGCGAGACCGCTGCGGTCGGGGCGCACCCGGTCGGCGAGCATCGCGAACACCAGCAGCGTCCCGTCCTGGTCGACGGCGATCCCGGCGAGCGAGGTGACCCCGGTGAGGGTGCCGGTCTTGGCCCGGACCCGACCCGGTCCCGCCGCGGCGCCCTGGTCGAACCGGTTGGTCAGCGAACCGGTGAACCCGGCCACGGGGAGACCGGTGACCACGGCCCGCAGGTCGGGCTGGTCGTCGGCGGCGGACCAGCGGATCACGTCGATCAGGAGCCGCGGGGTCAGCTTGTTCTCGCGGGAGAGGCCGCTGCCGTCGTACAGGACGCTGCCGTCCATGGGGATGTCGTTGACCGACAGCACCCGCTGCACCGCCTTCTGGCCCCCGACGAACGAGCCGTCGCCCTGGTCGGCCAGCCCGGCGTGGCGCAGCAGCACCTCGGCGGCCTCGTTGTCGCTGACCTCGAGGACCCGCTGCACGATCTGCGCCAGCGTCGCCGAGCTGACCGAGGCGACCTCGTGGGCACCGTCGGCGATCGTCGGCTCGGGCGTCCCGACCACAGTGATCCCGGCCTTCGCCAGCGCGCTCGCGAAGACCTGGGCCGCGGTCGCCGACGGGTCGGAGACCCTGCCGTAGCCGATCGGGTCGCGGCCCTCGTCGACCCACAGTGCGGTGATCGGGGACACGATGTCGTCGGGGATGTAGTCGGCGCGCCACTGCGGGTTCTCGGTGGGCCCGCCGAAGAGCGAGTCGTCGTAGCCGAGCCGCACCCGTCGTACGCCGTCGGCGCGCAGCGCCTGCGCGGTCCGCCGGGCGAGGGTCACAACGTCCGCCTTCGGCGGTGCATAGGTCGCGTCGGTGTTGGTGCCCCACCGCGAGCGCGGGCTGCTGAGCAGGAACGGGTCGCCGCCGCCGACCAGCACCAGCCGCGGCGTGGCGCCGCCCCGCTCCAGGACCGTGCGGGTCTCGAAGACGTGGTCGGCTCCGAGGAGGAAGAGGGCGACCGCCGAGGTGACGACCTTCGTCGTCGACGCCGGGGTCGCGGCCGACGCTCCCGCGCCACCGAAGGTGACGCCGTCGTCGCTGCCCTCGAGCGGAGCCACGGCGGCGAGCACGTGTCGGCCGAGGTCGCGGTCGCTCAGGTAGCCGGCGATCGCGGCGTCGACCGCCGCCGCGTCGAGCCGCGCGTCACCGTCGGCCGGCGGAGCGACCGGGCGCGGGCGCCGTACGGGAGGTA
>NZ_JACEHF010000110.1 GCF_014180685.1 Nocardioides pelophilus
TTCGAGACCCAGCTGCTCTACCGGCAGCTCGCGCGCAGACCGGCGTGGGTGGCGGCGGTGCGCGCCGCCGTACCCCGTCAGCACCGGGCAGACCTCGACGCCCACCTCACTGCGCGGCACTCGCTGCGCAGCGTGCTGACGACGCTCTCCGACGAGGTGCCGGCCTGGGAGATCGTCGAACCTGCTCCGACCGCCGACCTGCTGCGGTTCTACCGCGAGGGCGAGCGGACCCACGGCGTCGCCTGGGAGCTGCTCGCCGCGATCAACCTGGTCGAGACCGGCTTCGGCAAGATCCGCGGACTGTCGACGGCCGGCGCCCAGGGGCCGATGCAGTTCATCCCCTCGACCTGGGCGGCCTACGGCGAGGGCGACGTCACCGACCCGCACGACGCGATCCTCGGCGCGGCCAACTACCTCGCAGCCAACGGCGGCGGCACCGGCACCGTCACCGGGCCGGGCGTCGAGAACGCGCTCCTGCGCTACAACAACCACCGGGGGTACGTCGACGGCATCCTCGCCTACGCCTCGATCCTCGAGCGCGACCCCCGGGTGCTGGAGGCGCTGGTGCGGTGGCAGATCGTCTACCTGTCGACCATCGGCGACCTGTGGCTGCCGATCGGCTACCGGGAGCCTGCTCCGGTGCCGGTGCGGGACTACGTGGCCGCCCACCCCGAGCGGCACCTGGGGACGGCGACGGACTAGTCGGCGGCCTGTGGATGGCCGCACTGCGCTGTCGTGACTGCGTGCCACGATGGGCGGGCCGTGGACATCCTCGCCTCTCTCACCGACGACTTCCTCGAGGAGCACTTCGCTCCCGAGACGCTCGAGCGCGCCCACGGCTACCTCGACCGCCTCGACGGCCCGCCCCAGCTGCAGCAGCTCAGCGCCGGGTCGGTGACGGCGACGGCCTACGTCCAAGGCAGCGCGCCGGCGCCCTACCACGTCCAGCTGCACTGCGAGCTCGGCCGCCCGAGCGGCCGCAGCCGCGCGCGCACCAACGGGTGGATCTTCAGCCTCTGCACGTGCCCCGTACGCAACATGTGCAAGCACGGCGCGGCGGTCGCGCTGAGCATGCGCGAGGGCCACACCACCGGCGCGCGGGTGCCGGAGTGGGAGCGACAGCTGGGATCGCTGGTCGACGACCTGGCGCGGACGGCCGACCACGACGTCGACCAGATCCCGCTGTCCCTGCACTTCACGCTCGAGGAGCGTCGGATCTACTCCTTCCGCGACGACGGGCCGTTGCTGGGTCTGCGTCCGATGCGGCCGGGCGCCAAGCAGGCCTGGGTCAAGTCCGGCGCCGACTGGTCCGACGTCCCCGGGCTGGTGCTGGCCCGGCGGCTCCCGCCCGAGCAGGCCGACACCCTCGGGGCGCTGCAGTCCGCGCTGCAGCGACACCGCGGCTACCAGGCGGCCGGCACGGCTCCCGGTCTCGGCCAGTTCGGGCCCCACCTGCCGCGGATGCTCCGCGCCGCCGAGGCCGCCGGGGTCGAGCTGGTGCCGGTCCCGCCGCTGACCGCGGTCACGGTCCGTGAGAAGCCGGTCGGTCTGGGCGCCGAGATCACCAGCGACGGCACGACCGTGCGGCTCACCCTCGGGGTCGACGTCGACGGCGAGCTCCGGCGAGGCTCCCAGGTGCAGCTCCTCGGCGGCGACCGCGTGGTCGCGCTGCTCGACGACGGGCACCTCCAGGTCGCCGAGCTCGAGAGGGACGTTCCCCTGGTGGCCCGTCGGCTGATCGAGGAGGACCCCCTGGAGGCGCCGGCCGCGGACCTCGACACGTTCCGCGAGCGGATCGCCGGCCTGCTGCGGCACGTCACGGTGCGCTCCCCCGACGGATCGGTCGAGGTGCCCCCGCCGCTGCGCCCGACGCTGCTCGTCACGGTCGGCTGGCAGAGCTCGACGGTGGCCGAGCTGACCTGGGAGTGGCGCTACGACGCCGTCCGCTGCCACCTCGAGTCGCGCGACCGGCTCGGCGGGTTGCGCGACCGGCGCGCCGAGGCGGCGATCCGGGCGACGGTGCCCGCCGAGCTCCTCGGCCGCGGCACGGTGCGAGGTGGCGACGCCCTGTCCCTGGCGATCCACGACCTCCCCCACCTGCGCGAGACGCCCGACGTCGAGGTGGTCGAGGAGCAGCGTCCCGACTTCCGGGAGGCCACCTCCGCGCCCGAGATCAGCTTCGACGTGGTCGAGCCCGAGGAGGGCGCCGACCACACCGACTGGCTCGACCTCGAGGTGACCGTCAACGTCGAGGGCGAGCGGGTGCCGCTGCCCGAGGTGATCGCGGCGCTCACCCTGGAGCACGAGTTCCTCGTGCTCCCCAGCGGGCTCTTCATCACCACCGACCGCCCGGAGTTCGACCGGCTCCGCGAGGTCGTCGCGGCCGCGGCCGAGCTGCGCGAGAGCGACGACGGCAGGATCGGCGTCGGCACCCACGACCTCGGCCTGTGGGCGCAGCTGGCCGAGACCGGCATCGTCGACGCGCAGGCTGCCCAGTGGGTCGCCCGCGCCGAAGCGCTGCGCGACCTGGTCGAGATCCCCCGACCGGAGCCTGCGGGGCTGGAGACCGAGCTGCGCTCCTACCAGCGCGAGGGATTCTGGTGGCTCGCGTTCCTGTGGCACCACGGCCTGGGCGGGATCCTGGCCGACGACATGGGGCTCGGCAAGACCCTGCAGGTGCTGGCGCTGATCCGCCACGCACGCGACCGGCGCCCCGACGCCGGGCCGTTCCTGGTGGTCGCGCCCACGAGCGTGGTCACCGCCTGGGTGCACGAGGCCGAGCGGCATGCGCCGGGGCTGCGGGTGGGCGTGTGCGGGCGTCGTACCGACGACGTGGCTGCGATCGCCGCCGACAGCGACGTGGTCGTGACCACCTACACCGTGCTGCGGCTGGCGCACGCGCGCTACGCCGCGGTGGGTTGGGGCGGGCTCGTGCTCGACGAGGCGCAGCAGGTCAAGAACCACCAGAGCAAGACGTACGCCGCGGTCCGCACCATCGAGGCTCCCTTCAAGCTCGCGGTCACCGGAACTCCTTTCGAGAACCGGCTGATGGAGCTGTGGGCGCTGCTGTCGATCACGGTGCCCGGCCTCTATCCGTGGCCGCGCCAGTTCAACGAGCGCGTCGCCCGACCCGTCGAGCGCAGCGGCGACCGGGCCGCGCTGGCTCGGTTCCGCGCCCGGATCCGGCCGTTCCTGCTGCGCCGGACCAAGGAGCTGGTCGCCCGCGACCTGCCGCCGAAGCAGGAGCAGGTGCTCGACGTCGTCCTCGAGCCCCGGCACCGCAAGATCTACGACACCCACCTGGCGAAGGAGCGGCAGCGGATCCTCGGGCTGGTCGAGGACTTCGACCGCAACCGGGTCGCGATCTTCTCCGCGCTCACCAAGCTCCGGCAGCTCGCGCTGGACCCTGCCCTGGTCGACGCCGCCCACGACTCCGTCGGGTCGGCCAAGCTCGACCTGCTCGTCGACCACCTCGAGGAGATCACCGCCGAGGGACACCGGGCGCTCGTGTTCAGCCAGTTCACGTCGTTCCTCGGCCGGGTGCGTGAGCGGCTGGCGGCCGAGGACATCGGAGCCATCTACCTCGACGGATCCACCCGCGACCGGGGCGCCGTCATCGACGAGTTCCGCGCCGGCGGGGCGCCGGTGTTCCTGATCTCGCTCAAGGCCGGTGGTGTCGGGCTCACGCTCACCGAGGCGGACTACGTGTTCGTGCTCGACCCGTGGTGGAACCCGGCCGCCGAGGCGCAGGCCGTCGACCGGGCGCACCGGATCGGCCAGACCGCGCACGTGCACGTCTACCGGCTGGTGGCCACCGACACCATCGAGGAGAAGGTGATGGAGCTCAAGAACCGCAAGGCCGAGCTCTTCGCCCAGGTCATCGACGGCGAGGGCGCGATGAGCACCTCACTCGACGCCGACGACATCCGCGGGCTCTTCGACTGAGCGCCCGGCTGCGGGTGACTACCGGTTCCAGTCGGTCCCGGGCGGCTTGGCCTCCAGCCACGCCTGGAAGCCGGTGAGGGAGGCCGGACTCATCGCGAACTCGACCTCACCGGAGCGCATCGCGCAGCGGATGACGACGTGGTCGGGGTAGAGCGAGGCCTGCTCGGCTCCGACGGGCTCGCGCCGACCGTCGTACATCAGCTGGTCGCGGTACCAGACCGCCTTGGGCCGGGGCCACAACGTGAAGATCCGGAACCACTCGAGCTTCTCGCCGGAGTAGCGCCCCATGCCGAGCACCCAGCCGCGCCCGGCGGTGTCGTTGCGGAGGCGATGGCTCAGCTCGAACGTGCCGCCGTGTCGGGCCAGGATCCGGCGTCGCAGCACCAGGCCGACGCCGTAGGCCAGCAGCAGGAGCAGCGCGATGCCCGAGACGTCGAGCAGCCACTCCCACCAAGCCATCGACGTGTCAGCAGCTAGTGGCTTGCGCCTGAGGAGACCTTCTCAGCAGCACGAAGCCGCGCCTCGGCGTGGCGAACGCGGCGCTCGGCCTCGTTGTTCGCGCCGATCAGGCCACGGGCCTCCTCGAGCTCGGCCTTGACCCGCTCCACGTGGATCTCCTCGCCGAGCTCGATGTGCTCGGAGAGGATCGACACCCGGTTGTGGGCCACGGAGAGGAACCCACCGTCGACGGCGGCGACGACCACGTCGTCGGTGCCCTCGACCTGGATCTCGACGACGGCCTCGGCGAGCAGCGACAGCGCCGGAGCGTGGTCGCGGAGCACACCGAGGTCACCCTCCTTCGTCCGCGCGATCACCATCGCCGCGTCGCCGGACCACACGGTGCGGTCCGCGGCGACGAGCTCGACGTGCAGCGCCTCGGAGCCAGCGGCGCCCTTGTGGTCGGCCATGTCAGAGGCTCTTCTGGATCTGCGCCCACTTGGCCTCGACGTCGTCGAGACCACCGCACATGAAGAACGCCTGCTCGGCGACGTGGTCGTACTCACCGTCGGCGATCTTGTTGAACGCCTCGATGGTGTCGGCCACGGGAACCGTCGAGCCCTCGATGCCGGTGAACTGCTTGGCGACGTAGGTGTTCTGCGACAGGAACCGCTGGATCCGGCGGGCCCGGCTGACGATGATCTTGTCCTCCTCGGACAGCTCGTCGACACCGAGGATCGCGATGATGTCCTGCAGCTCCTTGTTGCGCTGCAGGATCTGCTTGATCCGGATCGCGCAGTCGTAGTGCGCCTGACCGATGTATTGCGGGTCGAGGATCCGCGAGGTCGACGTCAGCGGGTCCACGGCGGGGTAGATACCGAGCGAGGCGATCTCGCGCGAGAGCTCGGTGGTCGCGTCCAGGTGGGCGAAGGTCGTCGCCGGAGCCGGGTCGGTGTAGTCGTCCGCCGGCACGTAGATCGCCTGCATCGAGGTGATCGAGTGACCGCGGGTCGAGGTGATCCGCTCCTGAAGCGTGCCCATCTCGTCGGCGAGGTTCGGCTGGTAGCCCACCGCGGACGGCATCCGGCCGAGCAGCGTCGAGACCTCGGAACCGGCCTGCGTGAACCGGAAGATGTTGTCGATGAACAGCAGCACGTCCTGCTTCTGCACGTCACGGAAGTACTCCGCCATGGTGAGCGCGGAGAGCGCGACCCGGAGACGCGTGCCCGGCGGCTCGTCCATCTGGCCGAAGACGAGGGCGGTCTGGCCGATGACGCCGGCCTCCTCCATCTCGACGATGAGGTCGTTGCCCTCACGGGTGCGCTCGCCGACGCCGGCGAACACGGACACACCACCGTGGTCCTTCGCGACGCGGGCGATCATCTCCTGGATGAGCACGGTCTTGCCGACGCCGGCACCACCGAACAGGCCGATCTTGCCGCCCTGGACGTACGGCGTGAGCAGGTCGATGACCTTGATGCCGGTCTCGAACATCTGGGTCTTCGACTCGAGCTGGTCGAACGCCGGCGCCTTGCGGTGGATGCCCCACCGCTCCTTGACGTCGAGGGTCTCGCCGGGCTCCAGGTTGAGGCAGTCACCGGTGGTGTTGAACACCTTGCCGAGCGTCACGTCGCCGACCGGGACGGTGATCGGGCCGCCGGTGTCGCGCACCTCGGACCCACGGACCAGGCCGTCGGTCGGCTTCAGCGAGATGGCGCGGACCAGGCCGTCGCCGATGTGCTGGGCGACCTCGAGCGGGAGGGTCGTGGTCTCGCCGGCGAGGGTCACGTCGACCTCGAGCTTGTTGTACATCTCCGGCATCGCGTCGCCGGGGAACTCGATGTCGACGACCGGGCCGATGACCCGCGCGATCCGACCGACGGTGCGAACGTCGACGTTCTCTTCAGCGGTTGCAGTCATTGTGTTCTCCCAAAACTCTGTGGGTCAGTACTTCGTGGTCGGTCGGTGATCAGTCGTTCGCAGCGGCCTGAGCGTCGGCCAGCGCGTTGACGCCACCGACGATCTCGCTGATTTCCTGGGTGATGCCCGCCTGGCGCGCCTGGTTGGCGATCCGGGTGAACTTCTTGATGAGCTCCTCGGCGTTGTCCGTCGCGGACTTCATCGCCTTCTGCCGGGCGGCCAGCTCGGACGCCGCGGCCTGGAGCAGGCTGTAGAAGATCCGGCTCTGGACGTACTGCGGAAGCAGCCCGTCGAGCACCTCGGCAGCCGACGGCTCGAACTCGTAGAGCGGAAGCAGCTCGGCCTCGCCGGGAGGCTCCTCCCCCTCGACGACCTCCAGCGGCAGCAGCCGAACGGCGGTCGGCTCCTGCACCAGCATCGAGCGGAAGCGGGTGTAGACGATGTGGACCTCGTCGACGTCACCCTCCTCGCCCTGCTGCTTCAGGAACGCGTCGATCAGCGCCCGCCCGATCTGCGCGGCGACGTCGTACGACGGCTGGTCGGAGAACCCGGTCCAGGAGTCGACGAACGGCCGCTGGCGGAACTTGAAGTACGCCACCGCCTTGCGACCGGCGAGGAAGTAGTCGATCTCCTTGCCCTCTTCGCGCAGGCGCTCCGAGAGCCGCTCGACCTCCTTGAGCACGCTCGAGGAGTACGCGCCGGCGAGACCGCGGTCGCTCGTGATGACGAGCACCGCCGCCCGCTTCGGGTTCTCCTCCTCGTGCGTCAACGGGTGGTCGACGTTCGAGAACGTCGCGACCGCCGACACGGCTCGGGTGAGCTCCCGGGCGTACGGCGCGGCCTGCTGAGCCCGCTGCTGCGCCTTGATGATCCGGGACGCAGCGATGAGCTCCATGGCGCGCGTGATCTTCTTCATCGACTCTGTCGACTTGATCCGCGCGCGGTACTCACGCAGCGATACGGCCATGGTGGGTCAGCCTCGCTTCTGCTTGACGATCTGCTCCTGCTCGAGCTCGTCGTCAGCAAGCGCCTCGGCCTCGGGCTCGTGCCCGACCTTGATGCTGCCACCCTCCGAGGTCTCGAACTGGTCGAGGAAGGAGTCGTACGCCGACTCGAGGCCAGCCTCGTCCTCGAACTTCAGGCTCTCGCGGATCGCGGCGAGGATGCCCTCGTGCGAGCGGCGGAGGTAGTCGAGGAACTCACGCTCGAAGCGCAGCACGTCCTCGGTCGGCACCTTGTCGAGCTTGCCGGAGGTGCCGAGCCACAGCGAGACGGTCATCTCCTCGAGCGGGTACGGCGAGTAGGCCGGCTGCTTCAGGAGGGCCATCAGGCGCTGCCCGCGGTCGAGCTGCTGACGGGAGGCCGCGTCGAGGTCGGACGCGAACATCGCGAACGCCTCCATCGCGCGGTACTGCGCCAGGTCGACCTTGAGCGAACCGGTCACCGACTTCATCGCCTTGGTCATGGCCGAGCCACCCACGCGCGACACCGAGATGCCGACGTCGATCGCGGGCCGCTGGTTGGCGGCGAACAGGTCGGACTGCAGGAAGATCTGACCGTCGGTGATCGAGATGACGTTGGTCGGGATGTAGGCCGACACGTCGTTGGCCTTCGTCTCGATGATCGGCAGGCCGGTCATCGAGCCCGCGCCGAGCTCGTCGGACAGCTTCGCGCACCGCTCGAGCAGCCGGGAGTGCAGGTAGAAGACGTCACCCGGGTAGGCCTCGCGGCCCGGCGGACGACGCAGCAGCAGCGACACGGCGCGGTAGGCCTCGGCCTGCTTGGTCAGGTCGTCGAACACGATGAGGACGTGCTTGCCGTCGTACATCCAGTGCTGACCGATGGCCGAACCGGTGTAGGGGGCGAGGTACTTGAAGCCCGCGGAGTCGGACGCCGGGGAGGCGACGATCGTGGTGTACTCCAGCGCGCCGGCCTCCTCGAGGGCGCCCCGCACGGCGGCGATGGTCGAGCCCTTCTGTCCGATGGCGACGTAGATGCAGCGCACCTGCTTGGTCGGGTCGCCGGAGTCCCAGTTCTGCTTCTGGTTGATGATCGTGTCGATCGCGACCGTGGTCTTGCCGGTCGAGCGGTCACCGATGATCAGCTGGCGCTGGCCACGGCCGATCGGTGTCATCGCGTCGATCGCCTTGATGCCCGTCGCGAGCGGCTCGTGGACCGACTTGCGCGCCATCACGCCCGGAGCCTGGAGCTCCAGGATGCGGCGACCCTCGGCCTCGATCTCGCCCAGGCCGTCGATCGGGTTGCCGAGCGGGTCGACGACGCGGCCGAGGAAGTTGCTGCCGACCGGGACCGACAGCACCTCACCGGTGCGGCGGACCGTCTGGCCCTCCTCGATCTTGTCGAAGTCACCGAGGATGACGACGCCGATCTCGCGCTCCTCGAGGTTGAGGGCGAGGCCGCGGGTGCCGTCCTCGAACTCCAGGAGCTCGTTGGCCATCGCCGACGGCAGGCCGCTGACGCGGGCGATGCCGTCACCGGCGGAGGCGACGGTGCCGACCTCCTCCTTGCTCGCCGCGTCGGGCTTGTAGTCCGCGACGTACTTGGCGAGGGCGTCGCGAATCTCATCCGGACGGATGGAGAGTTCTGTCATCGGAAGTCGCCTTCTCTCTTCTCTGCTTAAGTCGTAGGTCAGTCAGGTGGGGCCGGGTCAGCCGGCGATCTTGCGGCGGGCGTCGTCGAGGCGGGTGGGGGTCGTGCCGTCGATGACGTCGCCACCGATCTCGACCTTGATGCCGCCGATGACGTCGGGGTCGACGACGACGTTGAGGTGCACCGGGCGGCCGTACTGCGCCGTCAGTGCGGCCGTCAGCCGCTGCTCTTCCCCCGCGCCGAGCGGCCGGGCCACTCGGACCGTCGCGACGTCACGACCGCGCACGTCGGCGGCGATCTTCTCGAAGTCCTCCAGCGCGACGGCGACACTGCGGTAGCTGCCGGCCAGCGCCTGCTTGACGAGGGCGACCGTGGCCGGGAGCACCTTGCCCTCGAGCAAGGAGTCCACCAGCGCCGCCTTGTCGGCCGCGCTGCGGGCGTGGTCCGACAGCGCGTTGCGGAGGTCGCTGTTCTCGTTGACGACGCTGCGCACCGAGAACAGCTCGTCGACGAGCCGGTCCGCGTCGTCGCCCGCCGAGCGGACGGCGGCCACGACCCCGACGTACTCGAGCGCGTCGGCAAGGTCGCGGGTGCGCGTCCACCGACGAGCCACCGCGCCCTTGAGCAACCCGAGCGTCGCCGGGTCGACCTTGCCGTCGTACAGCTCCGAGACGAGGCCGGACTTGGCCTCGACCGGGAGCGCGAAGTCGGTGGCGAAGCGCCGGAGCGCACCCTCCGACCGGAGGGTCGCCGCCACCGCGAACAGGTCGTCAGCGACCGTCGCCGAGCCGCCGACCTGGTCGATCAGCGCGGCCACGGCCTCGTTGGACGCCGCTCGGAACGCCAGCATCAGTTCGCCCCCGGGGTCCCGGTCTCGAGCTCGGCGAGGAACCGCTCCACGACGCGACCCTGACGCTCGTCGTCATCGAGGGACTCGCCCACGATCCGACCAGCGAGGTTCGTCGCAAGGGAGCCGACCTCGGCGCGCAGGGAGGTGACCGCCTGCTGGCGCTCGGCCTCGATCTGCGCCTTGCCGTGCTCGACGATGCGGGTGGACTCGGCCTGGGCCTGCTCCCGCATCTCGGCGATGATCGCCGCTCCCTGCTCGCGCGCCTCCTCGCGGATGCGCGCCGCCTCGTGCCGGGCGTCGGCGAGCTGAGCCTCGAGCTCAGCAAGCTTGGCGTCGGCCTCGGCCTGCTTGGTCTCGGCCGCGGCCAGGCCGCCCTCGATAGCCGCCGTGCGCTCGGCGTACGTCTTCTCGAAGTTCGGTACGACGAACTTCCAGATGACGTAGAAGAGGATGGCGAACACGACGAGCGAGAGCACGATCTCAACGGGCTCGACAGCGAGCGGGCTCTCCGGCGTGTGGCCGCCTTCATCACCCTCCGCGAGGATGAGGAACAGTGACTTCATGGACTTGACCTATCGCAGCGCGGACGCGCTCTAGAGGACGAACGCGAGCGCGATACCGATGATCGCCAACGCCTCGGCGAGCGCGAAGCCCAGGATCGCGATGGACTGCAGGCGGCTCTGCGCCTCCGGCTGACGAGCAACGCCGTTGATGTAAGCGGCGAAGATCAGGCCGATGCCGATGCCCGGACCGATCGCGGCCAGGCCGTAGCCGATCATGTTTGCGGAGCCTTCCACGGCTTTTCCTTTCGGTTGTTACTGCGGTTGTTGAGTTGGGTCTAAGGGGGGTCTGTGTGGATCTGGGGTGGGTCAGTGCTCGTCTGCGAGCGCGCCCTGGATGTACATGGCGTTCAGCAGGACGAAGACGTAGGCCTGGAGGAACTGGACCAGCATCTCCAGGAAGCTGATGGCGATCGCGAGGATCCACGCTGCGGCGCCGGAGACGTATCCGATCGCGCCGCCGTAGTCGGAGATGAGGTAGAGACCACCGGTCGCGAACAGGATCAGCAGCAGGTGGCCGGCGAACATGTTGGCGAAGAGACGCAGCGCCAGCGTCGCGGGGCGGACCAGGATGTTGGAGAAGAACTCCAGCGGGACCAGCAGCGGCAGCATCGCCGGACCGACACCGGACGGCACGCACTGGAGCTTGAGGTAGCCCAGGAGTCCGTGCTTGTGGATGCCGACCGCGTTGTAGACGATCCAGGAGAGCCCGGCCAGGGCGTAAGCCATGCTCGCGCGGCTGAAGGTCGGGAACTGGATGAACGGGATGCTCGCGAACAGGTTGTTGACGAGGACGAAGAAGAAGAGCGCGACCAGGTAGGGCACGAACCGCTGGAAGTCGTGGCTGCCGATGATGTCGCGACCGACGCTGTTGCGCACGAAGCCGTAGGCGCCCTCGCCGGCGAACTGCAGCCGGCCGGGCACCAGCGAGCGACCGCGCGCGGCGATGATCAGGAACGCGGAGATCAGCGCGGCGGCCAGCACCAGCTGGACCATCGGCTTGGTCACGTCGACCCCGCCGACGGAGAACAGCTCCGGGTACTGGAAGTTGGCCGGGCCAGGAGCGCCGAACCCTTCGGCGGCAATGGTGCTGCCTGCGACGTTCACCAGGTCTCCTCTACTCGTCCTGCATGTCTTGCTCGGTGTCTGTTGGCCGGAACGGCTGGAAGCGGGCGAGCGTCAGGTAGATCCCCAACCCGGCCCCCACGACGATGCCCATGCCCACGAGGTAACCGGTGCCGAGCCACTGGTCCGCAAGCCAACCCAGGAACCCGTAGAACCCGACCCCGGCCACGATGTAGCCGAACGCATGCCACGGATCGCCCTTCGGCTTCTCCTCGGGCTGACTCATTGCGCCCCGGACAATAGCAGCCGGTGAAGGTCATCGCGCACCGCCCTCCGCTGCCGGACGAACACCCTCCGAGGGTGCCTCGTCGTGCGTGTCGTAGGCCGGGATCCGCTCCTTCGCCGAGGCGGTCAGCTGGGCGAAGGTCCACACCAGCACGCCGACGATGATGGACCCGCCGAGCCACTCCCGGTCGAGCGTGTCGTCGAGCGCGCCGGACCGGTTGAGACCGACGAAGACGACCAGCATGAGCAGGACCTGCATCGTGTAGGTCAGCAGCGCGACCATGAGCGAGGCCACCGGCATCAGCCGGGCGACGGCATCGACAGCGAAGGCGCTGAAGGAGAACACGACCAGCGCGATCGCGGTGCCGACGAGGGCGCCGTACGACGCCGCCTCGCCGCTCGCGAGCGCGGCCACCAGCACCACCAGCACACCGACCACGGTGGTCACCGCGGCCGCGAAGACCAGCGGTCCCGGGGTGGTGGTCGTCAGCATCGGCGGCCGCCCTTCAGCGGTGGTTCACTGGCTCTTCCTGGGCACTCTGTGAGTGCTCGTGAAAGTTATCACAAAGTCTGGGAGCGTTCGAATCGGGGTCCGGACCGCTCCCCTACGCCGGCTCCCGATCGGTCACCTCGAGCCGGGCCGCGACGTC
Source organism: Nocardioides pelophilus (assembly GCF_014180685.1). Lineage (GTDB taxonomy): Bacteria > Actinomycetota > Actinomycetes > Propionibacteriales > Nocardioidaceae > Nocardioides > Nocardioides pelophilus. The sequence goes on from NZ_JACEHF010000110.1 coordinate 12,324, forward strand.
CTTGTACCGGCGGAACCGCGGCGCCACGAGGGTCACGCCGACCGTGACGACCAGGCCGACCGCGCCGCTGATCACGACGACCGGGCCGGTCAACAGGCTGACCAGGACGGCACCGAACCCGACCAGCGCCGCCCACATCCACATGATGATGACCGCTTTGCGGTGGGAGTGCCCGATCTCCAGCAGCCGGTGGTGGAGGTGCAGCTTGTCCGGCGCGAACGGGGACCGGCCGGCCGCCGTCCGCCTGAACACGGCGAGCACCAGGTCCGCGAGAGGGACCACGAGGATGAGGATCGGAAGCATGACCGGCAGGAGCAGCGGCAGCAGGTTGGCGCGATCGCCGTCGATGCCGCTGGTGAAGTCGAGGTCGGAGTACTGGGTCGTCATCGTCACCGCGCACGAGGACATCACGAGACCGATCAGCATCGAGCCGCTGTCGCCCATGAAGATCCGAGCGGGATGGAAGTTGTGGACGAGGAACCCGGCGCACGCGCCCGCCAGTGCGGCGGAGAGGAGGGACGCGGTCGTCGCCCGCTCCACGTCGTTGACGACGGTCATCAGGTAGCAGAACAGGAAGAAGGCGGCTGCGCCGATCCCGATCACCCCTGCGGCGAGGCCGTCGAGGCCGTCGATGAAGTTGACCGCGTTGATCGTCGCGATCACCACGAACGCGGTGAGCAGCGCCCCCTGGGTCGGGTCGAGGCTGAAGCTGACCCCGTCCGGTTGGTAGAAGTACAGGAACTGCACCCCCGAGTACACGAGGACGCCGACCGCGACCACCTGGCCGCCGAACTTGGTGAGCGCGTCGAGGTCGAAGATGTCGTCGAGCACCCCCACGGCACAGACGAGGGCACCGGCGACCAGCACCGACAGGGCGTCCTCGAAGACGAACGACTGGCTGCCGGAGAGGAACGGCAGCTCGCGGGCGACCAGGAAGGCGGCGAACAGGCCGCCGAGCATCGCCAGACCACCGAGGTAGGGCACCGGCTCGGCGTGCACGTCGCGGTCCCGCACCTTGGCGACGGCTCCGGTGCGGACCGCGATCTCGCGGGCGATGACGGTCAGCAGGTAGGTCACCGCGGCCGCGACCAGGAAGACGACGAGGTACTCGCGCATGGGCTACTCGGGGTCCGCGGCGCTGTCGTCAGGGGCGTCGGTCTCGACCGTCAGCCCCGTCTCGGCGAGCGCCTCGTCGAGCTCGGTGACCGTGATCGCGCCGAGCCGCAGCAGCCGGGGCCGCTCCCCCGTGGCGTCGACGATGGTCGAGGGGACGCCGCCGGAGCTGGTGCCGCCGTCGACGATCACCGCCACCCGGTCCGCGAGCATCTCGGCGGCCTCGGCGGCGTCGGTCGCGGCCGGGCTGCCCGTCAGGTTGGCCGAGCTGACCGCGAGCGGGCCGGTCCGGTCGAGGATCTCGCGGGTCAGCTCGTGGTCCGGCATCCGTACGGCGACGGTGCCGCGGGTGTCGCCAAGGTCCCAGCGCAGCGAGGCCTGCTCGTGGCAGATCAGGGTGAGCGGGCCGGGCCAGAACGCGTTGGTCAGCGCCCGGGCGTAGTCGGGGACCTTGGTCGCGAGTGCGTCGAGCGTGGTCGCGGTGCTGACCAGCACCGGTGGCGGCATCTCGCGGCCACGTCCCTTCGCAGCGAGCAGCCGGGCCACGGCCTCCGCGTCGAAGGCGTCGGCCGCGATGCCGTAGACCGTGTCGGTGGGGAGCAC
>NZ_JACEHF010000111.1 GCF_014180685.1 Nocardioides pelophilus
GGGGTTGAGCTCGGTCAGCCGCTGTTGCAGGGCGGGGCGCGGCGTCGTACTCCTGCAGGAGAGGCAGACCACGTCGGCGACCCGACCGTGGAGGGCGACCAGGCTCGGGGTCCCGGCGGCCTCGTGGAGGCCGTCGACGTTCTGGGTGATGACCAGGTCGGCGGCGAGCGCGGCGACGGCGCGGTGCCCGGCGTTCGGCACGGCGTGCCCCATCCGCGACCAGCCGAGGTGCGAACGCGCCCAGTAGCGCCGCTGGGCCGAGGGTCCGGAGACGAACTCTTGGAAGGTCATCGGCGCCCGCGCCACGGCGCCCGGACCCCGGTAGTCCGGGATGCCGGAGTCGGTCGACAGGCCCGCGCCGGTGAGCACGACCAGCGGCCGGTCGGCGCACAGCGCGAGCGCCGCCTCTTGCTGGTTGAGGTGCGAGCGCAGCGAGCCTCGAAACCCCTGTGCCGTGGTCACGGCAGCAAGAGTACGGCGACCGCGTGCAACCCCCGTGGGTCCTCGATCCGTTGAAGAGGTGTGAGGGAACGCCTGTGAGCAGCCGCAACCGAGACTCCGAGTTCGCCGACTTCGTCCGCGCGCACCGTGGCTCGCTGATGGCGACCGCGCGGTTGCTGGCCGCTGGTGACCCCCACCTCGCCGAGGACCTGGTGCAGACCTCCCTGATCCGGGTCTACCTGGCCTGGGCCCGGGCGCGGTCGGGCAACCCGGTCGCCTACGCCCGCCGCACCCTCGTCAACTGCAGCACCGACCATCGGCGGCGCGGGTTCACGCGCCGCGAGCACAGCTGGTCCGAGCTGCCGGAGACCGTCGCCCCGGAGGCCGGTGCCGAGGACCTCGACGCCGCCCTGATCGCCGCGCTCGGCACCCTGCCCCCGCGGATGCGCGCCGCGATCGTGCTCCGTCACGTCCACGACCTCTCGGTCGAGGAGACCGCCGACGCGCTCGGGTGCAGCGCCGGCACCGTCAAGAGCCAGACCTCCCGCGGCCTCGACAAGCTCCGCGCCGTCCTCAACGTCCCCACCCTCGAAGGAGACCACCGATGAACGACCTGCTCGACCGCCTCGCCCGCCTCGACGCGACCGGGACCACCCCACCCGACAGCGTCGTCTCCGGCGACCTGACCCGCGCGCATGCCGCGCTCGGCCGCCGCCGGCGGACCCGGGCCGCGGTGGCGGGCGCCGGCCTCACCCTCGGCGTAGGGGCCGCACTCGGCGTCGTGGTCGCCGTCAACGCCGGGGACGACGCCGCGCCGCCGTCGGCCGGACCGACCTCGTCCGACTCCGTCCCTGAGCAGCGCGGCGGCGTCGCGCTCGTCGCCTACACCGGGGCGCAGCCCGAGGGCTTCCTGCTCTCCAAGGTGCCCGAGGGCTACGACGTGCAGGGCTCGGACGCGTTCGTGCTCACCCTCGCGAAGCCAGGCGACGACACCCACCCCCTGAACTTCGAGGGCAAGGTCGTCATCATGCTCGAGTCCCAGGACGCCGCGCAGCAGCTCGGAGACGGTCGCGACGTCACTGTCGGCGGCGAGCCCGGTCGGCTGCAGGGTGCGCCGGGGGAGACCCGGGCGCTGCGGTACTTCCAGGGCGAGCACCTGGTCCTCATCCAGGTCTGGGAGGGCATCGACCTCACCGACGACCAGATCGTCGAGCTCGCCGAGGCGACCACCGCGACCGGCGACGTCCAGGCCGGCGTCGGCTGAGGCGTGCGCCGCGGTCAGTCCTCGATGAGCGGCACGAACAGGTAGCGCCCGTGCTGCTCGACGACAGGACCCTCCGGCGACAGCGCCACCCGCGTCATCACCCCGTCGACCGGCGCCACCAGCACCCCTCCGACAGCCAGCTGCTCGAGGAGGGCGGGCGGCACGGTGTCGGCCGCCGCCGACACCAGGATCCGGTCGTACGGCGCTCCCTCGGGCCACCCCAGCACGCCCGGCTCGGCGTGGCGAACCTCGGCCGCCGGGAACCTGTTGCCGAGGCTGGCCCGGCTCGCTTCCACCAGCTCGGGGATCCGCTCCACGCCGATCACGGAGCCGGTGGGGCCGACCAGGTGGGCGAGGAGCGCGGTGGTCCAGCCGGAGCCGGAGCCGACGTCGAGGACCCGGTCACCGGGGCGGGGATCCAGGAGGAGCAGCATGTTGCGCACCGTGGTGGGCTGGCTGTTGGTGACGCCGTAGCCGATGTCGAGCGCCTGGTCGATGTGGGCGAAGGGGTGTTGCCGGGCGGGGAGGAAGTCGCGCCGGTTCACCGCCGCGAACGCCTCGTCCACCCGTGCTTCCATGGCGTCGGCTCAGCCGTAGCGGAGCTGGGCCCGCTCCCGAGCCTTGGCCGCCTCGACCTCGCGATCCTTGGGCGGCGCGTTGGTCACCAGCGCGTCCAGCAGGTGCTGGGTGGCGTGCGCGACCTCGTGCACGGCGCGGTCGAACGCCTCCTGGTTGGCCTGCGACGGCTTGGTCGTCCCGCTGACCTTGCGCACGTACTGCAGCGCGGCCGCGGCCACCTCGTCGCTCGTCGCAGGCGGCTCGAAGTTGTGGAGGACCCGGATGTTGCGGCACATGCGTCGAGCGTACGCCGAGCGTGTTGGTGGTTTCGAGGCTCGGCCGCGGGCGGCCTCGCACCTCAACCACCGGCGACGACCAACCGCCGGCGGGGCCCCACCCCGCAACTACGACCGGAGGTCGAGGAGGTCGCTCTGCGACCGTCACGAGACCCCTACGACCGGAGGTCGAGGAGGTCGCTGTGCGACCGTCACGAGACCCCTACGACCGGAGGTCGAGGAGGTCGCTCTGCGACCGTCACGAGACCCCTACGACTGGAGGTCGAGGAGGTCGCTCTGCGATCGTCACGAGACCCCTACGACCGGAGGTCGAGGAGGTCGCTCTGCGACCGTCACGAGACCCCTACGACTGGAGGTCGAGGAGGTCGCTCTGCGACCGTCACGAGACCCCTACGACTGGAGGTCGAGGAGGTCGCTGTGCGACCGTCACGAGACCCCTACGACTGGAGGTCGAGGAGGTCGCTCTGCGACCGTCACGAGACCCCTACGACTGGAGGTCGAGGAGGTCGCTCTGCGACCGTCACGAGACCCCTACGAACGGTCGACCAGGTCGAAGAACTCCACGTCCTCGCCGGTGACCAGCACGACCCGCCCGTCGGGCATGGGTACGGCGCGCACCTGGTCGACGTCGTCGCCGTACTCCACCTGGACCATCCGGTTGCGCAGCTCGCCGTCGACGATGTGGAGCACCGACAGGTAGCCGACCCGGCTCCGCCGGTAGTCCTGGATGACGGTCAGCACGGTCCGCTCGTCGTGGATGAAGGTGAACGACCGCGGGTCGGTGCCGGCCAGCGCCTCGGTGCCGCCGGCGTACTGCTGGACGTCCATCCGGCGCAGGTTGGTCAGGTCGGCCACGTTGAACAGCGCCGCCTGCGCACCCCAGCGGCCGCCGCCGACGGGTCCCTCGCCGATCCCGACGAGCCGCTTCGGGCCGAGCGGGTGGAGGTAGGAGGAGAAGCCGGGGATCTTGAGCTCCGCGATCAGCTTCGGCCGCGCCACGTCGGTGAGGTCGATCGCGTAGAGCGGGTCGACCTGGCGGTAGGTCACCAGGAGGGCCAGCCCGTCGAACCAGCGCACCGCCTTGAGGTCCTCGTTGCGGCCGAGCCGGTCGAGTCGTCCGACGTCGACCAGGTCCTCGCGGTTGCGCTCGAGGGTGACGACGGAGTTGAAGTTGCCGGTCTCCGACGTCGGTCCGACCGCCACCCGCAGGACCCCGTCGGCCTCGTCCATCGCCCACCGGTCGGCGACCGAGCCCTCGACCTCGCCCGACGCCACGTGCGTGGCCCGGGTGCCGTCGAGCGCGAAGTCGAACAGGTAGGTGCTGCCGCCCTCGACGCTCGGGATGGTGCGGGTGCCGATGCAGCCGAGGCAGCCGAAGCCGTTGCCCCAGCTCGGGCTCGCGGCCAGGTAGAGGTGGTCGACCGACTCGTAGGCGATGTCGGTCGCCCCGGCGAGGCCGATCGCGTCGACGTCGGCCGGTGCCGCGGCATCGAAGCCGACCACGCTGACCGTGTCGAGGGTGAGCTCGTCGGACGGGATCGCCACGTCGGTGCAGTCGAGCAGCTGCGCCGCCTCGTCGTCGCCCTCGTCGGTGGCTGCGGTGATCGTCGGCAGCCAGTCCTCGATCGTGGACTTCTCGACCTTCGCGCGGTTCTTCGCCAGTGCCGCGCGCTGGCCGAACCTCTTGCCGGGGTGCACGAAGCCGAGCTCAGGGAGCCCGCTCGACAGCACCAGCCGTACGGCGTCGCCGTGCTGGCGCGCGGACAGCAGGCGGGCGTCGTACGACACGTCGCCGACGACCTCCGGCGCCTCGGGGTCAGTGAGCGAGACGGTGAGCACGCGGGTGCCGAGCCGCGCGCCGGAGCCGTACGGCGACCGAGCCCGCGGCGCCTCATCGTCGATGCCGACCGCGACGACCGTGTCGCCGGCGAGCATGATCTCGCCTTCCTCGAGGCCCTCGAGGTCGATCGAGGACAGCTGGTCGGTGCGGTTGCCGGTCACGTCGTAGACGACCAGCTCGTCGTCGCGCAGCCGCAACAGCAGCTCGCCGTCGGTCTTGACCAGGTCGGGCTCGTCGACGCCGATCTCCTGGACGTTGGTGCCGGTGTCGCTGTTCTGCTGGCGCTTGGTAACAGCGGTGCCGAAGGTCGCGCGGTCGTTGGCGGCCTGTTCGGAGTAGCCGAGGTGCAGTTCGGCGAGCACGGAATTGGTGGCCTGCGGTGCACGCAGGCCGGAATCGCTGACCTCATTGACAAGCCTGCCTGACAGCAATGTGTCGCGCCAATAGGGGTTGTACGGCTCATCCCAGCCCCAGGCGGTCACCCGCTGCAGCCCCCGGTCCACATAGGTCTCCAGCAGCTCGTCGCACGACTCGGCCGCCTCCAGATCGGCCTGGAACGCGACATGGCTGGGTGCGGCGCCCGGGGGGTCGCCCGCGCCCCGGTCGGAGTCCGACCCGCCGTCGTCGCCGGCGACCAGGGTTCCGGCCAGGAACGCACCGACGACGCCGGTCGCGATGCCGGCGGTGAGGAGCGGCTTCAGGAGGAAGTGGCGGCGCCTGCCGGGCGCCCCGGCCGACGACGCGGCCTTGCGGCCGGCGCGGAGGATGTCGTGGGTCGGCGCCTTGCCGGTCGGCAGGTCGTCCCAGAGGTCTTCGAGGTCGGTCATCGCGTGCTCCCGCCGGTGATGTCGAGAAGGTGGTCGTTCGCAGCCAGCAGCGCCAGTGACCGCGACAGCCGGCTCTTCACGGTGCCGGGCGGGACGCCGAGGGCCTCCGCGGTCTGTCGCTCGGTGAGCTGGACGAAGTAGCGCAGCACCACGACGTCGCGGTTGGGCTTGGTCAGGCAGGAGAGCGCGCGGTGCACGGCGTCCGCCACGGCGACGGCGTCGGTGGCGTCGGCGGTCGGCGGCATCGTCGTACCGCTGTCCTCCCACGCGCCGGTCGCCGCCCGGTCCTTCCACCACCGGGTGCGCCGGTTGTCGCGCAGGCAGTTGAGGAGCATCCGGTAGACGTAGGCGTCCCGGTTGTCCGCATTGCTGACCTTGTCCCAGCCGGTGTAGCACCGCACGAGCGTGGTCTGGGCGAGGTCCTCCGCCTCGTGGGGCATGGCTCCCAGGAAGACGGCGGCACGCACCAGTGTCGCCCAGGCCTGCTCCACGTAGGCGGCGTACTCCGCCTCGGTGTCTCGATCCACGAACTCTCCGATGCTGCTTGCATGCTGGTTCCGGTGCTGGCTGTTGACCGTATGACGGATCTCCGACCCAGGGAGGTTCCATTTGGTCCCGGACGTCTTCGTTGGTCGAGGAGGTCGCACAGCGACCGTCACGAGACCTCCTCGACCAGCGCCTCACGGGAGTGGGACGATGGCCGGCATGGCTCAGGCATCCGGCTCCCCCCGCACCTACGACGTCGTCCTCCTCGGAGCCACCGGGTTCACCGGTGGCCTGACCGCCGACTACCTGGCGGCGCACGCACCCGCCGGCCTGCGGTGGGCGATCGCCGGGCGCAGCAAGGAGAAGCTGGAGGCGGTCCGCGACCGCCTCGGTGTCGACGTCGACCTGGTCGTCGTCGACTCCTCCGACGAGGCCGGGCTGCGTGAGATGGCGGCGCAGACCAAGGTCGTCGCGACGACCGTCGGCCCCTACCTCGAGTACGGCGCCCCGCTGGTCGCCGCGTGCGCGCAGGAGGGCACCGACTACGTCGACCTCACCGGCGAGCCCGAGTTCGTGGACCGGATGTACGTCGACCACCAGGCCACCGCCGAGGCCTCCGGCGCCCGGCTCGTGCACTGCTGCGGCTTCGACTCGATCCCGCACGACCTGGGCGCCTACTTCACGATCCAGCAGCTGGCCGACGCGGTCGGGGGCGAGATCACGACGCCCGTGACGATGCGCGGCGTGGCGCGCTCGAACGGCACGTTCTCCGGCGGCACCTTCCACTCCGCGCTCAACGCGTTCTCCCGCGTACGGCAGATGCGCGAGGCGATGCAGGCCCGCAAGCGGCTCGAGCCGCGTCCCGAGGGCCGCCGCTCCCGCGCCGTCTCCGGCAAGCCGATGCGCGACTCGGTGCTCGGCTACTGGCTGGTGCCGCTGCCGACGATCGACCCGTTCGTGGTGGCGCGCAGCGGGGCGGCGCTGGCGTCGTACGGCCCGGACTTCCGCTACTCCCACTACGCCGGCACCAAGACCGTGCGCTACGCAGCCGGCGGCGCGGTGGGGGCCAGTGCGCTGGCGCTGGCCGCGCAGGTGCCGCCGGTGCGCAACCTGCTCAAGTCGCGGGTGCCGCAGGGCACCGGGCCGTCCGAGAAGCGGCGCGAGAAGGCGTGGTTCACCGTGGAGTTCGTGGCCGAGACCGCCGGCACGACGGTCCGTACGAAGGTGTCCGGCGGCGACCCCGGCTACACCGAGACCGCGAAGATGCTGGCCGAGTCGGCGCTGTGCCTCGCGCTCGACGACAACCCGCCCACCTCCGGACAGGTGACGACCGCCCAGGCCATGGGTGACGCGCTGCTGACGCGGCTGGAGGCGGCCGGCATCACGTTCGAGCGGGTCGGCTGACCGGCCGGGTCACGACCGGAACGTGCTGACGAAGTCCATCCGCTTCCAGGTCGAGTGCGGGTTGCTGGCCTCGCCGAGGAGCTCGGCGGCGACCGATGCCGTCGTCTCGGGCGGGATCATCAGCAGCCGGCAGCTCGAGCGGTCGCTCAGGATCAGGACGAGCGTGCGGGTGCGGTAGCGCGTCGGTACGGCGCTCTCGCTCTGGTCCCAGCCCTCGTGGATGTAGGAGTAGCGAAGGATCTTCGGCTGGTCCGCGGGCCAGCGACGGATGAGCTCCTGGAGCTCGTGGTCCACGCCGTGGCCGGCGGGCCACCAGCCCCCGCCGTACGGACGGTTGGTGAGGTCGGCCTGGAGCTGGAGCTTGGGTGAAGCGATGACGGCCATGGCGGCCTCTCAACGGCCGGCGTTAACCGCTGCACCTCGACGAGGTGCCGGAGACGACCGTCCCTCCAAGGTACACCGCTGCGCGCGGGGTCCCGAGTCCTCGCGACGGGTGCCCCCGGCCAGAGTCGAACTGGCGACCTTTCGCTTAGGAGGCGGCTGCTCTATCCACTGAGCTACGGGGGCCTCGACCGAAGATTCTGGCAGGTGAGCGCGCTCCCGACGGAATCCGGTCCGCGTGTGATTCGTGCAACCGCCCACCGGAACCGCACAATGGGACGTGGGGGTCGGCTTGGGCGCCCCTCGTACCGTGGACGCGCGACGGAGCGCTGCCCTAGCCGCACACGCATGACCAGGTGAGATCTTGACCGAGACCCCCGACGCCGACGGCCCCACCCCCGGTGGCCCCGACGGCAGCCGGAAGGCGCAAGCCCGTCGTACGACGGCGTCGCTGACGAACCGCAAGGTCGCCGGCAAGCGGCGCCTGCGCAAGCCGCACACCGTCGCGAAGGTCATCACCGCGACCCTGCTCGCCCTCGGGGTCGCGACCGCGGGGTCCGTCGTGCTCGCCTACAACAACTGGAACGACAACCTCCAGCACGTCGACGTCTCGAAGCAGCTGAAGAACCGCCCGCCGAAGATGAAGGCCGAGGGGCCGCAGGAGCCGATCAACGTCCTCGTCCTGGGCTCCGACACCCGCGAGGGTGAGAACAACATCGACGGTCTCACCGGCGACGGCGAGCGCTCCGACACCACGATCATGCTGCACCTGTCCGCCGACCGGAAGCGTGCCTACGGCATCAGCATCCCGCGCGACACCCTCGTCGACCGGCCCACCTGCTACGACGAGGACGAGAACCCGATACCGGGCGCGCAGGACGTGATGTGGAACGAGGCGTTCTCGGTCGGTGGCGCCGCGTGCACGATCCAGCAGTTCGAGCAGGTCACCGGCGTCCGGATCGACAACTACGTCGTGATCGACTTCCAGGGCTTCAAGGACATGGTCAACGCCCTCGACGGCGTCGAGGTCTGCATCCCCGAGGACATCGAGGACCCCGAGCACGGCATCACGCTCAAGGCCGGCACCCGCGAGATCCGCGACGACGAGGCGCTCAGCTACGTCCGGGTCCGCCACGTGGGCGACGGCACCGACCCGCAGCGGATCCGCCGCCAGCAGGCGTTCATGGCCGCCATGATCAACAAGGCGATCTCCGCCGGCATGCTGGTCCGCCCCGACCGGATGGTGTCGTTCCTCAACGCGATGACCGACTCCATCCAGACCGACTACGACAACATCGCCGAGCTCGCCGACCTCGGCCGCAGCTTCCAGGGCATCGGCCTCGACAACATCAAGTTCGTGACCACGCCGTGGGTCTACTCCACCGCGCAGGTCGGTCGGGTCGAGTGGACCGACCGGGTCGACGAGCTCTGGCAGCTGGTGCTCGACGACAAGCCCCTCAGTCAGGAGTTCGCCAGCGACTCGATCAGCGCCGCCGACGATCCCGAGGGCTCCAGCACGCCCACGGGCGAGGCCGAGCAGACGGACGCGACCGAGACCACGGACGCCACCGACGGCGGCGGCAGGAACAACCGCGACGACGAGGGCCTCTCCGACGAGGCGCGCGAGAGCGCCGGGCTCTGCACATGAGCAGGACGTGAGCGACGCATGAGCAAGAAGCGCGAGACCGACTGGGAGCGGCGCAAGCGGCTCGCCGAGGTGTTCGGCGACGTCCTGCCCGACACGACCAGCGACGAGCGCGAGCCGGAGCCTCCGGCGGGTGACGAGTCCGCCAGTGATCGCTGGCTCAAGTCACAGGTGCCGCCTCACCACGGGTGAGACGGCCGCCGGGTGTGCCGGTCTTGTGCGGTCGTTCAGGCGCGATGCGCGAGCGAGTCGCGGATCTCGGTGAGCAGGTCGATCTCCGTCGGCCCGCTGGCCTCGGCGGGGAAGAACCGCTCCTTGGCCCTGGTGTAGGGCACCACGATCACGAAGTACACGATCGCGCCCATGATCACGAACGCGATGAGCGCGTTCATGAAGGCCCCGAACGAGTTCTCCTCGTTGCTGAAGATGTTGTCGACGCCCTTCGGCAGCTGATTGGTGACCCACGCGACGAAGGTCGTGACGACGGTGGCGAACGCCGCCGCCATGATGAAGGCGACCGCGACCTCGATGAGGTTTCCGCGGAAGAGGAAGTTCTTGAACCCGGACATGGTGCAGAAGCCTAGCGGCTCGCCCAGGCATACGTCACGAACGCCGTCACCGCCGCCGCCGTGACGTCGGTCAGCGCCGACGCGGGGATACCGACGACGACCAGCCGCCCGGTGAGCGCGTCCGGCGCCTCCTGGTCGGGCATCGGTACGGCGAGCACGACGACTCCGCTGGCGACGACCTCGGTCGTGCGGGACTCGGGGTCGGTGGCGAGCAGGTCGATCGCGTCGCCGACCGTCAGCAGCCCGGCCTGGGCGGCGTCCGAGAGGCGCACGGGGACCGCGACGGTCCCAGGGGAGCCGGACGCGAGCCCGGGCCCGACCAGGCGCACGTCGGTGATCGGCTCGCCGGCCCGCACCGGCGCGGCCAGGATCGTGCCCGCGGCAACCGCCGGGTCGCTCAGCGCCTCGTCGGGCACGCCGTCCGGCGGCAGCGCGCGGAGGGCGAGGTCATCCGCTGCGAGCACGGCCCCGGCCGGCAGGTCGTCGGTCGCCACCAGCACCTCGACCGTCGGCTCCGGCGGCGGCGCCGTGGCCCGCAGCCCGGCGCCGACCGCGCCGATCGTGCACAGCACGGCGAGCAGGCGGCGCCGTCGCAGCAGGGTTCGGCGGGCGGAGGTCAGCCGGTCGCCCAGCCGGTCGGGCAGTCGTGCGCGGAAGGAGGGGTCCCGAGTGGCCATGGAGCGACGCTAGGAGCCCGCCGTACGACGGCGCGCCCCTGCGGGCGGTTGTCCACAGGGTCCGACGCGGGAGGGTCAGCTGGCGGCGGTGGCGGGGGTGCTGCTGCTCGAGGAGCTCGAGGTCGAGCTGGACGAGCTGGCCGAGGAGCTGGAGGAGCTCGACGAGTCGGAGGAGCTGCTCGCGGACGCGGCCGGCGCGCTCGTCGACGGCTCGCTCGCCGTGCTCTTGCCGCGGCTGTCGGTGCGGTAGAAGCCCGAGCCCTTGAACACCACGCCCACGGCGTTGAAGAGCTTGCGCAGCTTGCCGGAGCACTCCGGGCAGACGGTCAGCGCGTCGTCGCTGAAGCTCTGGAACTGCTCGAAGGCGTGGCCGCAGTCGGTGCAGGCGTACTGGTACGTGGGCATCGGATCTCCGCAGTGAGGCTTAGCACTCTCGTGTTACGACTGCCAATAGTACGTCAGTGCGGGGGCAACCGGCACAATGACGACCACCATGACCGATGCCCTCCGCCGCTTTCGCGACTGGCCGGCGCCGCTGCGCTGGACGACGTACGTCGCTGTGGCCCTGACGCTCGTCCTCGTCCTCGTGCTGCTGGCGTCGGTCGGCGTCGTCCGCCGCTCGTGGCCGCAGACCGACGGTGAGCTCGAGGTCGCCGGGCTGGAGGGCGAGGTCGAGGTGCTCCGGGACGAGCACGGGATCCCGCAGATCTACGCCGACTCCGTGCACGACCTGGTGCTCGCGCAGGGGTTCGTGCACGCACAGGACCGGTTCTTCGAGATGGACGTCCGCCGGCACGCGACCGCCGGCCGGCTCGCCGAGCTCTTCGGCGAGGACGCCGTCGAGACCGACCGGGTTGTGCGGACCCTCGGGTGGCGCCAGGTCGCGGAGCAGGAGCTGACCCTGCTCGAGCCGCGCACCCGCGCGCTCATGGACGCCTACGCGGAGGGCGTGAACGCCTATCTCGACGACCGCGGGCTGTCCGAGATCTCGCTGGAGTACGCCGTCCTCGACCTCTCCGGTCTCGACTACAGCCCCGAGGACTGGACCGCCGTCGACTCCCTCGCCTGGCTCAAGGCGATGGCGTGGGACCTCAAGGGCAACCTCGAGGAGGAGATCGAGCGGGCGCTGACGATCGGCGCGGTCGGCGCGGAGCGCACCAACCAGCTGTTCCCGCCGTACCCCTACGACGAGCACCCGCCCATCGTCGAGCAGGGCGCCGTCGTCGACGGGGTGTACGAGCAGGACGCGACGGCACCCGGCACCCGGCTGCCGCAACGGCCGCCGCTGGGGCCGCGGGTGCAGGACGCGCTGGTCGACGTGCAGGCCGCGGTCGACGAGGTGCCGGCGCTGCTGGGCGAGGGCGACGGCATCGGTAGCAACGCCTGGGCCGTCGACGGCGAGCTCACCGCGAGTGGCGCGCCGATCCTCGCCAACGACCCCCACCTCGGGATCTCGCTGCCCGGCGTGTGGACGCAGGTCGGGCTGCACTGCCGCGAGGTCTCCGAGGACTGCCCGCTCGACGTGGCCGGCTTCAGCTTCTCCGGGGTGCCGGGAGTGGTCATCGGTCACAACGCCGACATCGCCTGGGGCTTCACCAACCTGGCGCCCGACACCACCGACCTCTACGTGGAGCGGGTGCGCGGCGACCGCTGGCTGCACGACGGTCGCAGCCGCGCGCTGATCGTCCGCGAGGAGACGATCGAGGTGCGCGGGGGCGAGGACGTCACCCTGCGGGTGCGGTCGACCTCCCACGGGCCGCTGCTCTCCGACCTCGACGGCGAGCTCGGCGACCTGGTGGTGGATGCGGGCGAAGCGGGCGACGTACCTGCCGAGACCGTGCGGTGGGACCACGAGGTCGCCCTGGCGTGGACCGCGCTCGACCCGCAGCCGACGGCCGACGCCCTCTACGCGCTCAACCTGGCCACCGACTGGACGTCCTTCCGCGCCGCGCTCGCCGACTTCGCGGTGCCGGGCCAGAACGTCGTCTACGCCGACACCGACGGCCACATCGGCTACCAGGCGACCGGGCGGGTGCCCATCCGCAAGTCCGGCAACGACGGGCTGCTGCCGGCGGCGGGGTGGCTGGCCGAGAACGACTGGACCGGCGAGTACGTGCCGTACGACGCGCTGCCCAACGTGCTCGACCCCGAGTCCGGCAAGGTGGTGACCGCCAACCAGGCGGTCGTCGACGACGCCGACGGCTACCCGTACTACCTCACCGACGACTGGGACCGCGGCTACCGCTCCTCCCGGATCGGCGAGCTGCTCGAGACCGCGACATCGGGCACGGACTCGCTCGACCTCGACGACATGGCGGAGATCCAGACCGACGACCGCAACCCGATGGCGCCGGTGCTGACGCCGTACCTCCTGGACCTCCCGCTGCCGCCCGGCTACGACTCGGACGGGCAGCGGCTGCTGCGCGACTGGAACTTCCGCCAGGGCGCCGGCAGCGCGGCCGCCGCCTACTACAACGTGGTCTGGCGCGAGCTCCTCGCGCGCACCTTCCACGACGAGCTGACCGGCGACCTGCGGCCGAACGGCGGACAGCGCTGGTTCGCCGCGGTCACCGAGCTGCTCACCCGGCCGGGCGACCGCTGGTGGGACGACGTCGAGACCGAGGACCGGGTCGAGACCCGCGACGACGTCCTCGAGGCGTCGCTGCTCGCGGCCCGCGACGTGCTGACGGCGCGGCAGTCGCCCAACGAGGAGGAGTGGACCTGGGGTGCGCTGCACCGGCTCGAGCTGCGGTCCTCGACCCTCGGCGAGTCCGGGATCGGCGCCATCGAGCGGCTCTTCAACCGTGGCGGGTGGCGGATCGGCGGCGGCGGCGCCATCCCGAACGCGACCGGGTGGGACGCGCGCGAGGGCTACGACGTGCTCACCGCGCCGTCGATGCGGATGGTGATCCCGCTCGACGACCTCGACGACGCCCGGTGGATCAACCTGACCGGTGTCTCCGGCCACGCCTTCCACCCGAACTACACCGACCAGACCGACCTGTTCGTCGAGGGCGAGACGCTGCCCTGGGCGTTCTCCGCCGACGCCGTCGAGGACGCCGCCGAGGACACGCTCACCCTGGTCCCCGAGGACTGACCCCGGTCTCGTGACGGTCGCCAGGGCGACCTCCTCGACCAGCGGGAGTAGCCGCCACCGTAGGTCGAGGAGGTTGCGCAGCAACCGTCACGAGGCCGGAGGTGGTCAGAAGCGCACGATGCCGTCGGGCGTCGCGGCGGCGGTGACCGGACGGTCGTGCGGCTCGACGGGGACGCGACGGCCGGTCTCGTCGGCGTAGAGCAGGACGCAGGTGAAGGTGCCGAGGGGGACCCGGGCGAGCACCCGGTCGTAGGAGCCG
>NZ_JACEHF010000112.1 GCF_014180685.1 Nocardioides pelophilus
CACACTGTGCGATTTCCGCGATCCTCCGTCGCCCTCCCAGCCGTCCTATTGCTTTGCCTCTCGCTCGGCGCACCGGCGGTTGCTGACCCCCCGAATGCTCCAGGGAGCAAGGCGTCGCTCGCCGGCGAGCAGCATCGAGCCGGCCAGGCCGAGGCTGCGCTCGCCAGAGTCGAAGACCTACTCGACGGGCAGGAGTTGCTCCAAGGCGGCTCCGACGACCACGAAGACGGCCGGTCGCTGACGATCGCGTTGCGTGACCTTGCAGCTCTCGAGGACGCGCTCACCCCAGCGCAGCGCAGGCGGGTCGCCCAGATCAATGCCCGCCCAGCGTTCGACGCCACCAGGTGCACGACGAACATCTGCGTCCATTACCCAACGAACGGGTCGGCCGCTCCCGACCCGACAGACTCAGACAACGACGGCACTCCCGACTACATCGAGCAGGTGCGCGACACCACTCAAGAAATCCACACAACATATGTTGAGGCCGGCTACCGACGACCGAAGCCCGATGGTCGTCGCGGTGGTCGCCGGAACAAGGTGGACATCTACATCGAGGACCTCGGGAACCTGGGGCTGTACGGCTACTGCAACTCCGACGAGCCAAACCGTCCAGCCAACCGGGGCGACTCCAGCCGGTGGGCTTACTGCGTTCTCGACGACGATTATGCCGCGAACGAGTTCGGCACCAGGAACACCCCTCTCCAGAACATGCAAGTCACTGCTGCTCACGAGTACTTCCACGCTGTGCAGTACGCATACGACGCCTTCGAGGACGGCTGGATACTCGAGTCGACGGCCACATGGGTCGAGGACGAAGTGTTCGACAGCGTCAACGACAATCGGCAGTACTTGCGCGACAGCCCGCTGAGTAGCCCACAGGTCCCTATCGACAAGTTCGGACGAATCCACTACGGCGTGTGGATCTGGTGGCGTTACTTGACGGAGAAGTTCCCTGCTAGAACGGGCATGCTGCCCAACCTGGTGCTGGCAACCTGGAACCTGCTGGATGGCACCCCAGGTGCGCCCGACCTCTACTCGACGCAAGCGTTGGCTCGGGTGCTGAAGAACCGAGGAACCTCTCTCAAGAGCGAGTTCCAGTTCTTCTCAGCCGCCAATCGGCATCCCCACACGGTCTACGAGGAGGGCGAGGCATCGGCGTACAGAGCCGCACCAGCGGCAGTGACTCGCAGACTAGGGCCGGGCCGCACTTCTCTCGACACAATTGCAGCGACAGTCAGCCACCTTGCGTCGAGGACCATCCGAGTCAATCCGCGTGGGCTTGACGCCGCCGGCTGGCGGCTGCGCCTCGCGTTCGACCTGCCACCGGCCTCTCGCGGAGCCGCCGTCGTCGTCACCGTCTACAAGCGTGGCGGCGGCATGTCGACCTCTACGATTCCGTTGGACGGGACCGGCGTCGGCAGCACGACGGTGCCGTTCAGCAGCGCAGCAGTTCGCGGTGTCGACGTGGTGATGATCAACGCCAGCAGGAGGTTCAACTGCTGGGTCCGCCAGAGTTCGCCCTTCTCCTGTCTCGGCTACTCCATGGACGACAAGTTGCAGTTCAAAGTGAAAGCCAAGGCCTTTCGCAGTTGACCTCTTGGGGGGTGGTGCTAACGCTCGCGGTTCACGCGCCATCAGGGCGGACCTTGGGTGCCGGAACTGGTTCGACAGCCGACTGACCGGCCCTGTGATTTCCGCCCCGGCCAAGCGGATCCCTCCCATTCCCAAATTCACCTACATCGGGTTGTCCGCGGGAGATCCAAGCGAGCTCGGATCGTTGCAGCCAAGTTTCCGAAGGGAAGATCGTTGATTCGCTCCTGTAGGTTCATCCACCGCTGGGCACCCGCCGAAGCCTGAGCCCACCGGAGGTCTGCCATACGCAGGTTCAGCCGAGCCAGCCGGTCGACCTGTCGGGCGACGTAACTTGGCCAGGGGGCGGGCGGGTTGAAGAGGTCCCTAGCCCATTCGTAATGAGCTCGCGCGTTCGCTCGCGAAAGTCGGTGAATCTCAGGCAAGCGCCGTCTGACCTCGCGTTTGTTGATGAAGCGGCGATCGTGCCAGATACGACGCGAAAAAGTTATGTCCGCAGTGGCTACTGGACAGACCTGGTTCGTGTAGTAGTTGCCTGCCCGCGCCTGCGTCATCTCAGAATCACCCACCGCCGTCGAGGGGTTCGTCACGAAGAAGACGGCGAGTACCGAGGCTGCAACGGCGATAGCCAACTGACGCATGGCCTCAGTGTGCGACTGTAGATTGCGACTGTCCTGGCTTTTGCGAAAGCGACACCAGAAGACGTTCGGGATTCGCAGCTGGACGGACGTGCTCAGTCACCGAGTCATCCATGGCCGTGATCGAACCCAGCCGTTCGGCCGAGCGGCTCAGCGCGTCGGCGTAGCCGCCGCGAAGGGGTCGACCGACGCCNCGAGCAGGAAGCCGGCGGAGAACGAGTCGCCGCAGCCGGTGGTGTCGACCACCTCGATGGCGAAGGCCGGCACCCAGGCGGTCTCGTCGGCGGTCGCGACGTAGGCACCGCGGGCGCCTGCGGTGACCGCGACGCAGCCGACACCCCGGTCGAGCAGCGCCTGCGCGCCGTCCTCGAGGGTGGTGGTCGCGGTCAGCCCGAGCAGCTGCTCGTCGTTGGGCAGGAAGAGGTCGACCAGCGGCAGGCAGTCGGCGATCGCGTCGAGCCACATCGGCTCGCCGGGCGCGAGCATGTCGACCGAGGTGGTGACGCCGGCGCTCCGCGCCGCTTCGAGTACGGCGACCGCGGCCTCGCCGAGGAACTCCGGCCCGCCGAGGTGGACGTGGTCGGCCGACCGGACCAGGTCGAGGTCGATGTCGTCGAGGGTGAGCGTGCCGTTGGCGCCGATGCAGTGCCACGCGGGCCGGTCGCCGTTGCCGTTGATCGGCAGCACGCTGGCCGAGGTCTGCACGTCCTCGCGGGTGACGATGCGGGCGGTGTCGACGCCGTTGGCCTGCAACAGGTTCGTCAGCACCGACCCGATCGGGTCGTCGCCGACCGCAGCAACGCTGGTCACGTCGGCGCCGAGCTTGCTCAGCACGACCGCGGTGCCGCCGGCGGTGCCGGCGGGCGACATCCGGATGGTGTCGACCAGCGCACCGCTCGACCCCTCCGGGATGCTGTCGACGGTCGCGACGTGGATGTCGAGCACGTGCACGCCGATGCAGATCACCTTGGTCGGTCCCGTGGTCACTCGCTCTCCCCCTTCTCCTGGCCGGCCTCCTGGACCGAGCCGTAGCTGCGCGCGATCGCGGCTGCGACCACGTCCTCCTGCTGCTTGCGGGTCAGTGTCGCGGGCCGGCCCATCGCCAGCGCGTCGCGGTAGACGGTGCACAGCCACTCGAGCAGCAGCGCGTTCTCGACGGCCTTGTCGAGCGAGGCGCCGATCGCGATCGAGCCGTGGTTGGCCATCAGCGCCGCGGCCCGGCCCTCGAGCGCGGCGACCACCCGGGTCGCGAGCTCGGGCGAGCCGAACGTCGCGTAGGGCGCCACCCGGATCGTCCCGCCCAGCAGCAGCTGCTGGTAGTGGACCACCGGGATCTCGCCGATGGAGATGGACGCGGCCGTGCTGACCGGGGCGTGGGTGTGCACGACGGCGGCGACGTCGTACTTCTGGTAGAGCGAGAGGTGGAGGTAGACCTCCGACGTCGGCACCAGCGACCCCCCGACCTGGTTGCCGTCGAGGTCGACCTCGACCACCTGGTCGGCGGTCAGCTCGCCGAGCACCGCGCCGGTCGCGGTGACCGCGACCCGGTCGCCCTCGCGGATGCTGACGTTGCCGGCCGTCCCGATCAGCAGGCCCTCTGCGGCCAGCCGGTGGCACGCCGCCACCAGCTGCTGCCTCGCGTCGTCTGTGAGCACAGCAGGACAATAGACCTAGAGACAGCCCGGGCACGGCTACCGTGGACCTGATGACCACACCGACGTACGAGCTCAACGACGGCCGCACCATCCCCGCGATCGGCTTCGGCACCTATCCGCTGCTGGGATCGGAGGGGGTGGAAGCCGTCGTCAGCGCGATCGAGGTGGGCTACGGCCTGATCGACACGGCCGTGAACTACGGCAACGAGGCGTCGGTCGGCGAGGCCATCCGCCGCTGCGGCGTGCCGCGCGAGGAGCTGTTCGTCACCAGCAAGCTGCCGGGCCGCCACCACGGGTACGCCGACGCGATCGCCTCCACCGAGGAGTCGCTGGAGCGGCTCGGGCTCGACTACCTCGACCTGCACCTCATCCACTGGCCCAACCCGTCGGTCGACCGCTACGTCGAGGCCTGGCGCGCACTGGTCGAGGCACGGGAGCGCGGCCTGGTGCGGTCGATCGGCGTCTCCAACTTCACCCGGGCCCACCTGGACCGGATCATCGCCGACACCGGCGTCGTGCCCGCGGTCAACCAGATCGAGCTGCACCCTGCCTTCCCCCAGCCGGAGATGCGGGCAGCGCACGCCGAGCTGGGCGTCCTCACCGAGGCCTGGAGCCCGCTCGGCAAGCGCGCTGCGCCGTACGGCGAACCGGTCGTGGTCGCCGCGGCCGAGCGGCTCGGGGTCACGCCTGCCCAGGTGATCCTGCGCTGGCACGTGGAGATCGGGTCGCTGCCGATCCCGAAGTCCGCGACCGCGTCGCGCCAGGTCGAGAACCTCGACGTCTTCGGCTTCTCGCTCACTCCCGACGAGGTGGCGGCGATCAGCGCGATGGAGCGACCGGACGGCCGGCTGTTCGGCGGCGACCCCGACGTGCACGAGGAGATGTAGCCGCTCGCCCGCACTACCCGCACTACCCGCGCTCGGCGAGGTAGGCGTCGGCCAGCTGCTGCGGCGCCATCGCCAGCCAGGCATCCACGATCACGGCCTCGAGGTCCGGCGCCGAGACCCGGCCCAGCTCGACGAGCACCCCGGAGTAGCCGTTGAAGTGCGGGATCGTGAACACGCCCGGCGGCGGGTCCGCGAGGATCGCCTCCTTCTCGACGAGCCCGTCGGTGCGCACGGCGAGCACGGGGAGCGAGGGCGGCTCCTCGTCGCCGTACCGCTTGAGGTCGGCCTTCGTGAACGGGCGCTCCCAGGCGAACGTCTTGCCGCGCACCGCCCACGCCCGCCAGTCGCGCATCAGCACGGTCTCGGACACCTCGGGCAGCGCCATCGCGAGCGCCGCCGCATCCTCGAGGGTTGCCATGCGCACACGGTAGAGCGTGTCGGCGACGGCCTCTAGCGTGACGAGGGTGACCGATGCCGAGGCCGTGCGCCGGGTGGGGCTCGCGCTCCCCCGTACCTACGAACGGCAGATCGGGGGCCGCTGGAAGCTGAAGGTCCGACAGCTGGTCTTCGTGGCCTTCTCCAAGGACGAGGAGCGGTTCGGCTTCGGCTTCCCGAGGGAGGAGCGCGACGCGCTGATCGCCTCGGCGCCGGACGTCTTCTTCCTCCCGCCGCCGCGCGACCTGCGCTACCAGTGGGTGTGCGGCCACCTCGCCGCGATCGGCGACGACGAGATGCGCGAGCTGGTCACCGACGCCTGGCGGATGTGCGTCCCCGCGATGCTCCACGACCTCCCCGAGCTGCCCGCCCCGGCGGCAGAGGTGTGGTCCCTCCTCGACGAGGACGCGTACGCCGACGCCGCTCCGCTCCTCCACCCCGACCTGCACTGGACCGACCGCGACCTCACCCTGCGCGGTCGCACCCGGGTGCTCGCGCACCTGCGGCACCATCCGCGTCCCCGGCCGCCACGCGACGTCGAGGTGCGCGACGGGCAGGTCTACCGCTGGACTCGCTGAGCCCTGCTGAGGTGGGCGCTGCCGGCAATGCCCCACGCACTGCCGACAGCGCTGACCGAGTGGTACCCGCAAACGGCTGCGCCATAAGCCGAGGAGGTGGGCCGCCCGTTCAGGAGCCCTGGACCCGGCCCCGGGCGCAGGCGACGAGCCCGGTGAGGTCGAGACCGTACGTCGGACCGCCCGTCCGCTCGTAGGCCGCCAGCCGCCCCGCGGCGCGTTCGACCAGGCGCGCTGCGCCGACGGCGTTGCCGCGAGCCTGGTGGGTCAGGGCCACGCACAGCTGGGCCAGGCCCTGCCACAGCTCGCGCTCCTGGTCCGGGCACGACTTCCACCGGACCTCGAGCGCCTCGTGCGCCGCGAAGGGGCGCCCCTCGTCGAGCAGGCTGCGGGCGTACGCCAGCGTGGCTTCGGGCGGGAGCGGGTCCTCGGAGATGGGGTCGACGCCCGTCGCGCCGTACGGCAGGGGCCGTCCGAGCGCGTCGCGGGGTCGAGCCTGCTGCGCCCGCCCTTGGTCGTTCCGATCGCGATCGCCAGCCACCCGCCCACCCTACGGACCGGCCGGGACGCCGGAGTCAGGACACAGGGGGTCAGGCGGTCTCCGGGGTGTGGTGGACCACCAGGTTCCGCCCTGCCTCCTTGGCGCGGTAGAGCGCCCGGTCGGCATGCTCGATCGCCTCTTCCAGGTCGATCCCGTGGTCGAGCGTGGTGATGCCGTAGCTGACGGTCGGCAGGACCAGATCGCCGTCGCGGGCCAGCCGTCGCAGCTCGGCGTTGACCGTGTCCGTGACCTGGTCGGCGCGCTCCGGGCCGGCGCCGACGAGGAGCACGATGAACTCCTCGCCGCCGTAGCGACCGACGAGGTCGGTGGCGCGCACGGCGCTCCGGCAGGTGTCGGCGAACGCGATGATCGCCCGGTCACCCGCCAGGTGGCCGTGCTCGTCGTTGATCCGCTTGAAGTGGTCGAGGTCGGCAAGGATCAGCTGGCCGAGGTCGCCCTCCTGCCCGGTACGGCGCAGCTCCTCCTCCGCGAGTCGCAGGAACTCCGTCCGGTTGAGCAGCCCGGTGAGGCCGTCCCGGACCGCGAGCTCGCGCAGCTCCTCCTTCTGCTGCTCGTCACTCACCGTCGCCATGCTGAAGGACACCGTGGCCAGCAGCACCGTCGTGACCAGCGTGGTGACCTCGCCGCCGAAGACCGTGGTGAACGGCGGATCGTCGGGGCCGACCGCGAGGAAGGCGATCCAGCGCCCGACGTAGAAGACCGCCACGCCGCCGCTGGTCACGACCAGGGACCACAAGGACAACCGGTGCGAGCGTCGCTCCGCCGACTCGGCCGAGCCGTCGGCGCGCAGCAGCAACCACAGCTCTCGTGCGGCCAGCGCCAGCTGGATCCACATCGCGGCCAGGAAGTACGGCCCTCCCGACCACACGTTGTCCGCCGGATCGTCGACCACGGAGAACAGTCCGACGACGACGGGGGCGACCATCAGCCACCACAGGGGAAGAGAGAGCCGCCGCAGCGACCGGCTTCCCGCCCACACGCAACCGGCGCCGGCGACGATCAGGACGTTGCCGAGCGGGTTCGCCCAGACCTGGTGGTCGGTACCGTCCAGCAGGTACGCCGAGGCGCCGGTGAGGAACATCGCCAGGGACATGCACCACCAGGCCGCGTACGCCGACCTCCCGGTCCGGTAGGTGACCACGTAGAACAGCACCAGGAGGGTGAGCGCGACCAGCGCGAAGGAGACGCGCAGGCTGGCGGTGTCGAGCATCGTGGACGTCCCCCTCCTGGGGCTCTCTCGCCGTCCCTCGAGAACGGACGGTCCTGCGCAGAGCCTTGCAGGACCCCATCATCGCTGATCGCGACCGTCCCCGTGGGCGGACCGGCAACTCCCGCGCGCTACTGAGCGGCCAGCCACTCGTCGTACGTCTCGGGCAGGATCGTGGCGCCCGCACCCGGCAGCAGGCCGCCGGCGGCGACCTGGCGGCCGGCCTTGCCGGGCAGCGGAGCGGCGACGACCTTCGTGCGTCGGCCCTGGTGGGCGACGAGCCGTCGGGCGAGATCGGGCATCAGGTGCTGCTCGGGCCCGCCGACGTCCGGCGCGAGGCCCCTCGGCTCGCCGACGGCGATGTCGACCAGCAGGTCGGCGAGCGCGCGGGCGGAGACGGGCTGGCTCAGCATCTTCGGGACCAGGCCGACCGGACCGGGGGAACGTTCGAGCATCTGTCCCGCGAACTCGTGGAACTGGGTGGCGCGGACGATGGTCCACGGCACCGGACCGGTGCGGACGAGCTCCTCCTGGCGGCGCTTGCCGACGTAGTAGCCGAGGTCGACCCGGTCGCACCCCACGATGGAGACCGCGAGGTGGTGGCGGACGCCGGCGCGCTCCCCCGCTGCCAGCAGCCGCGAGGTCGCGGCCTCGAAGAAGGCGATGGCCGACTTCGCCCGGAGCGCCGCCACGTTGCTCGCGTCGACCACGGCGTCGACGCCGGCCAGCGCCTCGTCGAGGCCGTCGCCGGTGGTCAGGTCGACCCCGTGCGAGCGGGCGATGACGACAGGGGTGAGGTCGCGGCGGCGGGCGGCCTCGACGACCTGGGCGCCCAGCGCCCCCGTGCCGCCGGCGATCGCAATCGTGGTCATGGGGCAACGCTAGACGGAGAGGCTCTCCGGGGCATTCCGCCGTCAGGAGGTAGCCCGATGTCGGTGGCGGCCCCTAGCGTGGTTCGCGGCTCCCCCGTTCACGGCCCGTCGAGTTGGGTACAAGCGTCTGGAGCCGTTGTCGACCACACAGCGAGGTGCGCGCATGACGACTACAACCACGACGACAGCCGGGGCGGTCCCGGCGTGGGACCCGACGACGCTCCAGAGCAGGTACGACGAGGTGCGGGCGTTCACCGAGCGGTTGGCCGCTCCGTTGTCGCCGGAGGACCAGACGGTGCAGTCGATGCCGGACGTGTCGCCGACCAAGTGGCATCGCGCGCACGTGACGTGGTTCTTCGAGACGTTCGTGCTGGCGGACAACGAGGCGGGGTTCGCGCCGTTCCAGGACAAGTACTGGTTCTTGTTCAACTCCTACTACGAGGGCATCGGTCCGCGTTACAGCCGGCCCGACCGGGGCCTGATCTCCCGGCCCGGTGCCCACGACGTGGGCCTCTACCGCGGCAACGTGGACGACCGGATGCGCGAGCTGTTGACGACCCTGGACGACGGCACGCTGTCCAAGCTGGCGCCCACGATCGAGCTGGGTTTCCACCACGAGCAGCAGCACCAGGAGCTGTTGCTGATGGACATCAAGCACGTGCTCTCGCGCAACCCGCTGCAGCCGGCCTACGCCGGGACACCGCCGGCGCCCTCGCAGCCGGATGCGCTCGGGTGGGCCGAGGTCGACGGCGGGCTGGTCGAGGTCGGCCACGAGGGCGGGGGGTTCTGCTTCGACAACGAGCTGCCCCGCCACGAGCAGTGGTTGCGGCCGTTCCGGATCGCGGACCGGTTGGTGACCAACGGGGAGTGGCTCGACTTCATGGCCGACGGCGGCTACCGGCGCCACGAGCTCTGGCTCTCCGACGGCTGGGCCAAGATCCAGACGGAGGGCTGGGCCGCGCCCTTCTACTGGACGCAGGTCGACGGGGTGTGGTTCGAGCACACCCTGCACGGCACCTGGCCGGTCAACCCCGGCCTCCCCGTGAGCCACGTGTCCTTCTACGAGGCCGAGGCCTATGCCACCTGGGCCGGCAAGCGGCTGCCGAGCGAGGCGGAGTGGGAGCACGCCGCCCGCACCCTGCCGGTGACCGGCAACCTCGCCAACACGACCAGCTGGCACCCCGAGACGGCCGGCGCGGCCGATGGCGCCGGCGGGTTGCGGCAGATGTTCGGCGACTGCTGGGAGTGGACGTCCTCGGCCTACCACCCCTACCCGGGGTTCCGCCCGCCGAGCGGCGCGATCGGCGAGTACAACGGGAAGTTCATGAGCAACCAGATGGTTCTCCGTGGGGGCTGCGCCCTGACGCCGGCCGGCCACGCGCGGGCGTCGTACCGCAACTTCTTCCCCCACCAGTCCCGCTGGGCCCTCTCCGGGGTCCGGCTCGCCGACGACGGAGCCGCCGCATGAGCAACCCGAAGGTCTCGGTCCTGCTGAAGTCCAACTGGGCGGAGTCGGGGCTCGTCCTCGACGTGAGGCGGGGGCTGGGCTCCCAACCCCGCACCCTGCCCCCGAAGTGGTTGTACGACGAGGCCGGGTCCCGGCTGTTCGACCAGATCACCCGGCTTCCGGAGTACTACCCCACCGAGTGCGAGCGCACCATCCTGCGCGACGCGGCCGCCGACATCGTGGCCGCCTCCCGGGCCACCACCGTCGTCGAGCTCGGCTCGGGCACCAGCGACAAGACCCGGTTGCTGCTCGACGCCTTCGCCGACGCCGGCCGCCTCGAGCGGTTCGTCCCGGTCGACGTCTCCGAGGAGACGCTGCGCCAGGCAGCCGACATGCTCGCCGCCCGCTACCCCGACACCTCGGTCGAGGCCGTGGTCGGCGACTTCACCTTGCACCTCGGCCACCTCGCCGGCTACGCCCGCAAGCTGGTCGCGTTCCTCGGCGGCACCATCGGCAACCTCTACGTCGAGGAGCGCGGCGCGTTCCTCGGCGCCCTGGCCGACTCCATGACCGAGGGCGACGAGCTGCTCCTCGGCACCGACCTGGTCAAGGACGCAGATCGGCTGATCAGCGCCTACGACGACGCCCAGGGGGTCACCGAGGCCTTCATCAAGAACAGCCTCCGGGTGCTCAACCGCGAGCTCGACGCCGACTTCGATCCCGACGCCTACTCCTACGTCCCCTTCTGGGACCGCCACATGCAGCGCATGGACCTGCGCCTGCGCGCCGAGATGCCCCAGCACGTCACCCTCCCCGGCGCCGACCTCGAGCTCGACCTCGCGTCCGGCGAGGAGATCCGCGTCGAGATCTCCACCAAGTTCACCGAGGAGCGGCTGCGCGCCGAGCTCGGGGCGGCCGGGCTCGAGATCGCGCGGATCTGGACCGACCCCACCGACAGCTTCGCGGTCACCCTGGCGCGCAAGGTCGGCTGACGATCAGGGCAGCCGCACCCTGACGAAGCGCGGCCGGTAGAGCCGAGGGTCGTCGACGACGTCGTCGAAGTCGGTGTCGTTCTGGCTGTACGACACGACCACCGTGCCGGGCACCGGCAGCAGGTCGGGGTGTGCGAGCGGCAGGTAGCGCAGGGTGCCGGTCGCGGCGTCCGACGGGATCTCGACCGGCCGCGCGGCGAGCGTGAACGGGCCGGTCGGGGCGGGCGCGGTCCAGATCGCCAGGTCCCGGCCGAGCACCTCGTCCTGCTTGCTGACGGCGTACCAGCGCCCCTTGCGCCCGAAGACGCTCAACGTCTGCGAGACCCCACCATCGGCTCCGATCAGCTCGACCGCGGAGTCGGCGTCAGCCCGCCACCGGTCGCCGTCCCAGAACTCCCACTGGTCGGGCTGCTGCACCCGGTCGGGCCGGACCCGGGCCACCCGGAGCGAGAACCCGCCGTACGTCGCGCCCTCCGGCCGGGCGGNCGCCGTACGTCGCGCCCTCCGGCCGGGCGGTGCCGTAGAGGTAGACCCAGCCGCCCGCCACGGCGCTCGCCGCCCCCCACATCGGCACGGTCACGTCCACCCGGTCGGGCCCGACGTCCTCCAGCGCGATCAGCTGCGGCACCCCACCCGCCGGCACGACGAAGACCGCGAGCGCCGGTCCGAGGATGTCGAAGGCAAAGACCCCTGCCGACTCGTCGCCGTTGCCGCGCACCCGCTGGGCCGCGACCCCGACCAGGTCGTAGCCGGGACGCTGGATCCGGGCGAGCGACATCGGCCAGTAGCCCACGCCGTCGGTGCGGTCCGGGATCACCGCGCCGTTGTCGGACGGCAGCACGACGCTGGCGCAGGTCGGCGAGACCACCAGCATCGAGTTGCGCACGAACTGCTGGCCCTCGAAGCTCGGGTCCCGGAGCGTGTCCCCGAAGACGAAGAGCAGGCGGCCGTCCTGCAGCGTCGCGCTGGCGCCGACGTCGCCGCCCGCGAACGCGGGATCGCCGCGGACCTGCTGGACGAAGCGGTTGAGCCCGGCGACCGTCCGCACGTCGCTCACGTCCAGGCACTCGGTCCGGGTCGCACCGGGCACGTCGGCCCGCTGGGCCGGTTCGTCCTGCTCCGGCACCAGCAGTGCGGCGCCGATCAGCAGCACCGCCATCGGCAGCACGACCGCGGCGACCTTCAGCCGCCACGTCCCTGCACCCTCGACGGCCACGGGACGAGACTAGGGTGAGCGACGTGCGCAGGTTCGCCTCCCTGGCCGTGTTGGGCCTGCTCCTCGCCCTGCCCCTGGTCGCGACCGCGCACCAGGCCTGGTCCGGCCCGGAGCTGCACGAGGCGCGGATCGGCGTGGCCGCCCCGCCGATCGTCGCCCAGGCGCTTGCCGACTCGGCGGCGACCCTCGAAGGAATGCCGTTCGAGGTCGTGCCCCTGATCGACGCCGACGACGCGGTGGCGCCGTACGACGCCGCGGAGGCGGCCGTGGGCGAGGGCCGGTTGGACGCGGCCGTGGTGATCGACCTGCGGGCGACGACCGACACGCTGCTGGTGGCGACGACCCGCACCGAGCCCTACGTCGACGCGCTCCGCGACCGGCTGACGGTCATCAGCAAGGGCTACGGGCGGACGCTCGAGGTCGAGTACGTCGACCCCGTCGGCGCCTCGGGCTCGGCGCGGACCCCCGGACTGCTCGTCGCGGTCTGGTGCGCCGTGGCCATCCTGGTCGTGGCCGGCATCTCGGCGGAGCGCGGTGCGGTCGCCGCGACGCCGGCGCACGGCGTCGCGCGGCTGCTGGCGGTGTCCGGCGTGGGCGCCGTCTGCGGCGTCGTCTCGGTGATCGCCGTCGACCCCGGCGGATCGGGGACGGCCCTGGTCATCGCGGCGACGGCGACCGTGACCGTGATCGGTGCGCTGGTCCTGGCGGCGGAGTCGGTCCTCGGCCTCGGGGGGCTCGCCGTCGCGTCGGCACTCATGGTCGGGCCCGCCCTGCCGCTGCTGACCGGTGTCCCTCCCGACCTGCTGGTCGAGCCTTGGCACGTGCTCGACCGGGTGTCCCCGCAGACGGCCGCCTGGCAGGTCGCCCGGGACGCGCTCGACCACACCGACGGGGCGGACGGCTCGTGGGCGTTGATCGCGGCCTGGGCCGCGATCGCCCTGCTCACGCTGCTGACCGCGCGAGGGATCCGTCCGGGCGCGACCGGTCCGCGTCGCGCAGCAGCCGCACCAGCCCCCACCCCGTGACCACGGCCTGGACCGCCGCCATCACGACGCCGGCGACGACACCCACGGCGATCCCGTAGGCCAGGCCCTGGCCCTCGTGCCACAGCGGCGAGGCGATCGCGAGGAAGGCGCCGAGGGCGCACAGCCACGCCACCGCGGTCCAGCCGATCCACCGGCCCGCACGGGGCACGTGGTGCCGCAGCTCGACCCACTGCGCCGCTCCGATCGTGCAGAGCAGCGCGACGCCGAGGACCGGGAAGAGGACCCCCTGGAGCCACCACGGCGCGGCGGTGCCGGCGTAGGTCGTGCCGGCGCCGAGGACGTACGCCGCGACCGCGGCGGCCGCGGTGAGGGCCACCCATCGATCGCGTCGCAGGGCCGGCAGCTCACGCCGGAGCACCGTGGCCTGCGCCCCGCCGAGGACCGCACCCTCGACCGCACCCGCTGCGAGCAGGGCGGGCAGCCCGCCCCACCAGGGCAGGCCGACGGTCGCGACACCGACGACCGCCGGCGCCAGGAAGCCGAC
>NZ_JACEHF010000113.1 GCF_014180685.1 Nocardioides pelophilus
CTGCCGGCGGCCGCGCGCCGGGGCCGGCCGCGCGCGGGCGGCCAGCAGCGCGGCCGCAGCCCGCAGCGCCGCGACGTGGGCGCACGCGTAGCGCTCGGGGACGTCACGGGCGGTGACGGCCTCGCTGAGCGACTCGGCCGCTCGGAGGAGGTAGGAGTGCGTGGTGGCGGGCAGGTGATCGGGGTGCTGACGAAGGTGCTGCTCGCTGGCCATGGGTGACTCCTCGGTCCGTGGGTTCGAACATCTGTTCGAACACGACCAAGGTACACCCCTCCCCCGACACGAGGTCAAGGGCGAGTCGGCGCCTACGGCTGCGGCCGCGCGTCGGCGGCGTCCAGCTCCGCCGCCGCCCGGCAGTGGCGCCGGGTGTCGGGGTGCCAGAGGAACACCAGGCTGACCGCGCTGATCACGGCGGCCGCGATGATCATCCCGCGGAAGAGCGGCGGCGGCATCGTGCGCACGGTCGCGAGCGTCGCCAGCAGGATGCCGACCGCGATGAGGGCGAGGGCGTGGCGCGCCCAGTTCTCGCCTGCCCGCATCATCGGGATCAACGTCAGCGTCGTCACCGCGATGACGCCGTAGAGCACGAGGATGACCGGGACGAACTCCAACGGCTGCACCGTGCTGTCACCGGTTCGCCCGGGCGACCAGGCTTCCTCGAGGTCCTCGCGGAGGACGACGACGAGCACCGACACCACGAGGCCGGCGACCACCAGGACCCACAGCAGCCACGACGCCAGGTCGACCGACGCAGGTCGCTTGCCCATCCGTCCTCCTCGATTCACCAACGCGCCGACACCGGCGATCGGTGCGTGCCCTAGGGTCAGTCACATGTCGGCCGACCATCTCTCGATCAGCCGGTTCCGCGCGGAGCACGCTCGTCGTGGCGGCGCCGGTCAGATCGTCATTCTGCCCGATGCGGTTCACACCGCAGCACTCGCCGCCGAAGCACTCGGCTGCGAGGTCGGTGCGATCGCGAACAGCCTGCTCTTCGACGCCGCCGGTTCACCGGTCCTGATCCTGACCTCGGGGGCCCACCGGGTCGACACGCAGAAGACGGCCGCCGGGGTCGGCGTCGAGAAGCTCCAGCGTGCGCGTCCGGAGTTCGTCCGGCAGCACACCGGCCAGGCGATCGGCGGAGTCTCTCCGATCGGGCACCCCGCGCCGGTCCCGACGTACGTCGACTCCTGGCTGCAGCGCTACGACATCGTCTGGGCTGCGGCCGGACATCCGGCGGCGGTGTTCTCGACGACGTACGACGAGCTCATCGCGCTGACGGGCGCCAGCCCCATCGACGTCGAGTGACCCGAGGGACCTGACCAAAGATGCGGATCGTCGTCATCGGAGGCGGCCTGGCAGGGCTCGCCTCGGCGGCGCGGCTCGCGAAGGCCGGGCACCAAGTGGTGCTCGTCGAGGCGTCGCCCACCTTGGGAGGCGCGCTGGGAGCGGTCAGCGAAGGCGGCTACACCTGGGACGGCTCCGCGACCTCGACCCTCGTGCCGGCTGCCCTGCGCGACCTGTTCCGCAAGTCCGGGCGACCGCTGGAGGTCGAGCTCGGCGGCGAGCTGGAGCCGTTGGACGTGATCACCGAGCACCGGTTCGAGGACCGCACGTCGGTCCAGGTGCGCGGTGGCTCCCGGGCCGCGCAGATCGAGGCGTTCGACGCGCTGGGCAGCGGCCTGGGCGAGGCGTGGGTGCGCCACGTCGACACCTACGCGCCGGTCTGGGACGTCCTGCGCCGCCACTACGTCGAGGCGCCCTGGGATCCCCGCGACGTCCCCAAGGAGCTGAACGACCTCTTCAACACCCGGGAGACGCTGCACAAGCGGCTGCGTCGCGACTTCCGTGACGACCGGCTCGGGCTCGTCGCCGGCCACCACGCGGTGGCCGAGGGGCACGACCTGCGCAACGTCCCGGCGTGGGCCGGCGTCACCAACTACCTCGAGCAGTGCTTCGGCGCGTGGCGGATTCCCGGCGGTATGGCGCGGCTCGTCGACCTGCTGACCAAGCGGCTCGAGACCCGCGGCGTCACCGTGCTCACCGGCACCCCGGCGCGCGACCTGGTCGTCCGCGACGGTCGGGTGGCCGCCGTCGCGGTCGAGTCCGGCGACATCGACGTCGACGCCGTCGTGGTGGCGATCGACCCGCGCCGGCTGCCGACGCTCGCACCGGCCGTCGAGCGCACGATGCCGGCGATCCCGCCGGTCGTCGCCCACCTCGGACTCGAAGGCGAGGTGCCCGACCTCCCGGCCGAGGTCGTGCTCCACGCCGACCCGCTGGTCATCATCCGCACCGGCGGCACCGCCCCGGAGGGCGGGACCGCGTGGACCCTGCACGGGCGCGGCAAGCTGGCCGAGGACATCCTCGACGCCCTCGCGCGCCACAAGATCGACGTCCGCCAGCAGGTCGTGGCCCGCGTCGACCTCTCTCCCCGGGAGCTCGTCGAGCAGTGGCACGGGTCGCCGTGCGGGGTGCTCTGGCAGGGCCGCGGCACGATCCGACACCGGCTCGGCCCGACGACGCCGATCCCCGGCGTGTACGCCGCCGGCGCGCATGCCGCGCCGGGCGCGGGCATCCCGTTCGTGACCCAGTCGGCCGCGCTCGTCGCGCAGGTGATCGGGCCGGCGCGCTAGACCGTGATGCGCAGCGCCTCGAAGATCTCGAGCGTCGCCTTGGAGCGGTTCAACGTGTAGAAGTGCAGGCCGGGCGCGCCGCCGGCGAGCAGCTCCTCGCACAGCTCGGCGGCGATCTTGATGCCCTCGGAGCGGACCGCGTCCGGGTCGGGACCCGCTGCGGTGATCCGGGCGACGATCTCCTCGGGCACCGACGTGCCGATGAGCTCGCCCTGACGCCGGATGGCGTTGAGGTTCAGGATCGGCATGATGCCGGGGAGGATCGGGATGTCGACGCCGCGGGCACGCACCCGCTCGACGAGCGCGAAGTAGTCCTCGGCACGGAAGAACATCTGGGTCACCGCGAACTCGGCACCGGCCTTGGCCTTCGCCACCAACCGGTCGGCGTCGACGTCGAGCGACTCGGCGCCCGGGTGGCCCTCGGGGAACGCGGCCACACCGACCCGGAAGTCACCGCGGGAGCGCGCGAGCTCGACCAGGTCGAGGGCGTAGTTCAGGCCGCCCTCGGTCGGCGTCCACTCGGCCCGCGGGCCCTCCTGCGGGTCGCCCCGCAGCGCCATCACGTGGGAGACGCCCTCGGCGACGTAGGAGTCGAGGATCGCCTCGAGCTCCTCCCGGGTGTGGCCGACGCAGGTCAGGTGCGCCATCGGCACCAGCGAGGTCTCGCGGGCGATCCGGCCGGTGATGGCGACCGTCTTGTCACGGGTGCTGCCGCCGGCGCCGTACGTCACCGAGACGAAGGTCGGACGGTAGGGCTCCAGCGCGCGGATGGCGTTCCACAGCTGCACCTCACCCGCCTCGTCCTTCGGGGGGAAGAACTCGAACGAGAACGAGCGCTCGCCCTCGCGGATGATTTCGCCGAGGGAGCGGCCACGACCGGTTGCCATGCCGGGAGTGTAGGCGGAGGCCGGCCCCCGGGCCCGATCGCCACCGCTCTGCGAGCTGTCTCTAGAGTCGTCGCCGTGACCGGGCAGGCGTGGGACCAGGGCGACCAGGATCGGTTCCGCACCGACCTCCAGGCGACGATCGACGCGTTCCTCGACGAGCAGTCCGACCGGCTCGCACCCCTGGGCGACGACGCCGCGCGACTGGTCGCTGAGGCTCGCGCGGCCGTCAGCGGCGGCAAGCGGTTCCGCGCCGCGTTCTGCTACTGGGGGTTCCGCGCTGCCGCGCGGGAGGAGTACGACGAGCGCGCGGTGCTCCGCGCGCTCGTCGTACTCCTCCCGCGCTGCCGCGCGGGAGGAGTACGACGAGCGCGCGGTGCTCCGCGCCGCGGCCTCCCTCGAGCTGCTGCACGCGAGCGCGCTCGTCCACGACGACCTGATGGACGCCTCCGACACCCGTCGCGGCCGGCCGGCCACGCACCGCGGCTTCGCCGCCCTGCACCGCGAGCAGGCGTGGCCCGGCGACCCGGACCAGTACGGAGCCGCCGCAGCCATCCTCCTCGGCGACCTGCTGCTCTCCTGGTCCGACGAGCTGCTCCGCCGCTGCGGCCTGCCGTGGGACCGGGTCGACCCGGCTCTCGCCGTCCTCGACCACTGCCGGTCGGAGGTCATCGCCGGCCAGTTCCTCGACGTGTCCGTGCAGGCGCGCGGTCGGGCGACGGTCGACGCCGCGATGACGGTGCTGCGCTACAAGTCGGCGAAGTACTCCATCGAGCGGCCGCTGCACGTCGGTGCCGCGCTCGCCGGTGCCGACGCCGCGACCCTGACCGCCCTGACCTCCTTCGGCCTCCCGCTCGGCGAGGCGTTCCAGCTCCGCGACGACCTGCTCGGCGTGTTCGGCGATCCCGCGACGACCGGCAAGCCGGCCGGCGACGACCTGGTCGAGGGGAAGCGGACGGTCCTCGTCGCGCTCGCGCTCGAGTCCGCCCCTGCTCCCGAGGCTGCCCGGCTCGACGCCGCCCTCGGCACCGCGCTCGACCCGGCGACGGTCGCCGAGCTGCGCGGCATCATCGACCGCTCGGGAGCGCACGCGCAGGTCGAGGCGAAGATCGACGACCTGGCGCGGCAGGCCGTCACCGCGCTCGCGGAGGCCCGGACGGCCGTCGGCCTCGACGAGCACGCGTGCGCCGTGCTCGAGGGACTGGCGGCGTCCGCCACCCGCCGCGTGCTCTGGGGGGGACGCGGGGGTGGGCGGGGNGGGCACGCGGAGCTGGTCGCCCGATCAGTCCAGCGACTCCACGCCGGTGTCGTCGGGACCGGGCCCGCGCAGCAGCACCTCGAACGCCGGGTCGCCCTCGTCGTCGTGACGGCCGAGCACGGCGCAGAGCGTCTCGAACGCCTTCGGCTCGGCCCGGGCGAGGGTGCCCCATCCCTCCCAGAGGAGCACCGTGGGCGCGGCCAGGTCGCGCAGGCCGTCGCGCAGCCCGTCGACGTCGGCGCCGTGGTGGTCAGGGAGGTCGAGCGCGGCGCGGATCGCGCCGAGCACCTCCGACTCGGTCTCCAGCGCGACGCCGTCGACGTACCCGAACTGCCAGCCCGCGTGCTCGACCGCGTGCTGCACGTCGGGGACGTGGAGGGCTGTGTGCCACAGATGGACGCCGGCGTCGTGCCGACCTGCGAGTACGGCCGCCAGGCCGCTCATGGCTGGTTCATCTCCAGATCACCTCGAACAACTCGTAGTGGTCTCCGGTTGTACTCCCGGTCCTATCAGATCGCCAGTGCCTGAGCACGGCGCTTGACCTCGGAGCCGCGGTTCTCGCGGAGCGCGTCGATCGGGCGACCCGGCAGGTCGGCGTCGAGGAAGATCCAGGCGATGCACTCGCGGTCGTCGAACCCGTTGTCGTGCATCACGGTGAGCAGGCCGGGCAGCCCCTTGACCGGCAGCCCCTCGTCGTCGATGAACAGCGCGGGGACCATCGGCGGCCGGCCGGGGGTGGGCACGGCGGCGGCCAGCTGGTGGTCGCGCACCATCGTCCGCACCTTCGCGGGGGTCACGTGCAGCAGCACGGCAGCGGCGTCCCAGGTCAGCCATTCGTCGACCAGCGCCGCCAGGTCGTGGTCAGCCAGCCGGGGTGCGGATTCGCTCATGCGACCCATCATTCCAGCCCTGCGGCGGCGCACCAGTCCCGGCGTGGTTGCGAAGCCCGCAGGCGGCCGCCACGTATCCTGTGGGCTCCGGTTCTTCCCCGCCGGAGCCCCCGACGCACTGCACAGGAGGGTCGCTGTGCACGAGGACACGTACGCCCGCGGCACCCGTCGTGCCCGTGGGGGCGCCGGCGCCACCCCCGACAACGACCCCCACATCGGGCGGCTCCTCGACGGGCGCTACCGGATCGGCGCCCGGATCGCGCGGGGCGGCATGGCGGCGGTCTACGAGGCGCACGACATCCGCCTGGACCGCGCGGTCGCGGTCAAGATCATGCATGCCGGGCTCGGCGACGCGACCTCGGGCGACGAGGAGTTCGCGGCCCGCTTCGTGCGGGAGGCCCGGGCCGCCGCGCGGCTGTCCCACCCCAACGTGGTCGCGGTCTACGACCAGGGGCACGAGGACACCCCCAACGGGCCGGTGCTCTACATCGCCATGGAGCTGGTGCCGGGCCACACCCTGCGCGACACGATCGCCAAGGAGGCGCCGATGTCGCCCGAGCGGGCGCTGGCGATCCTCGACCCGGTGCTCTCCGCGCTCGCGTCGGCCCACCGCAACGGGGTCATCCACCGCGACGTGAAGCCCGAGAACGTCCTCATCGCCGACGACGGCCGGATCAAGGTCGCCGACTTCGGCCTGGCGCGGGCGGTCAGCGCCGAGACCCAGCACACCGCGACCGGTGGCGTCCTCATCGGCACCGTGTCCTACCTGGCTCCCGAGCTCGTCGTCGACGGCCGGGCCGATGCGCGCGCCGACGTCTACGCGGCGGGCGTGATCCTCTACGAGCTGCTGACCGGCCACAAGCCGCACATCGGGGAGTCCCCGATCGCCGTCGCCTACAAGCACGTCCACGAGGACGTGCCGCCGCCGTCGGCCGAGGTGCCCACGCTGCCGGCGTACGTCGACGCCCTGGTCGCGCGGGCCACGACCCGCGACCGCTCGCTGCGACCGTCCGACGCGGGCGTCCTGCTCCACCACGTGCACCGGGTCACCCACGCGCTGCACGAGGGGGTGCGCGAGGACGCCGACCTGGTCGCCGACCTGATGCCGACCGCTCCCCGCCCGGAGAGCACGGACACCATGCCCGAGCCGATCAGCGAGCTGTGGGAGCGCACCCCGCTGGCCGAGAACACCACGAAGCTCGAGACCGTCCTGCCCCCGCTCCCGAAGCGCACTCCCCCGTCACCGCCTCGTCCCGTGGTCTCCGACGCTCGCCCGGCTCGGCCGCGCCGGCGGCGGCGCGGCGTCGTGCTCCTCGTCCTCGCCGCGCTGGTCGCGGCGACCGTGGGTGGCGGGGCGTACTGGTTCGGCTGGGCGCGCTACACGACCGCACCCTCGGTCTACGACCTGACCCAGGCCGACGCCGAGGAGAAGATCGAGGACGCCGGCTTCGAGGTCGCGTACGCCGACGCGGTCTACTCGACCACCGTCGAGAAGGACCACGTCGTCGAGAGCGACCCGGGCTACGGCGCCCGGATCCTGCCCGGCGACACGATCACGCTGACGCTCTCGCTGGGCGAGGAGGTCCACGACCTGCCGAAGCTGCGCGGCCTCACGCTCGAGCAGGCCACCGAGGAGCTGGCGGAGCTCAAGCTGGTCGCCCGCACCGCCAAGGAGGCCTGGTCCGAGACGGTGCCGAAGGGGCGGGTCATCAGCAGCGACCCGGCGTACGGCACGCCGAAGGCCAAGGACATGCGGGTCGACACGGTCGTGCGGCTGGTGATCAGCAAGGGCAGGCAGCCCCGCCCGGTCGGCGACTGGGTCGGCAAGAGCTTCGAGGACGCCAAGGCGAGGCTCGAGGCCCGGGGCCTGGTCGTCAGCGTCGTCGCGCGCGAGAACAGCGACACCGTCGCCGAGGGCGACGTGATCAGCCACGAGCCGACCGGCGGCACCCTGTTCAAGGGCGACGAGGTCGAGTTCGTGGTGTCCGACGGTCCCGAGCTGATCGAGGTCCCGCGGGTGTTCTACGAACCGACCCAGGACGCGGTCGACGAGCTCGAGGACCTCGGGTTCAAGGTCCGGATCGAGCACGCCGCGGTCTACTTCACCGGAGACCGCGCCTACTCGACCAACCCGCCCGCGGGCTCCATGGCCGAGAAGGGCAGCACGATCATCATCTACGTGGTCTGACCCGTCGGCAGGCCCCGAGCACAGCGCTGGGTAGCGTGGGCTGGTCATGCCCTCCGCCACTCCCGTCCGCCCGATCGGCACCCACGTGCTGGTCGGCAGGAACCTCGTCGCCGGCGCGCTGACCGAGGCGGTCGAGCTGGGCTGCGAGGCGATCCAGGTCTTCGTCGGCAACCCGCGCGGCTGGGCCCTGTCGCCGGGTGACCCGCGGGTGGACCAGGAGTTCCGGGAGCGCACGACCGAGCTCGGGATGCGGGTGGTGATCCACACGCCGTACCTCGTCAACCTCGGCTCGCCGACCCCGACGACCCTGCAGAGATCCACCGCCCTCGTCGCTCACAACCTGCGCCGGGCGGTCGAGATCGGCGCGGAGGGCGTCGTCGTCCACACCGGGTCGTACGTCGAGCCGGGCGGGCTCGGCGACGCCGACGACGCCGCGCGCCGGCACGCGGCGGCGCTGCGCCAGGTCCGCGAGGCGCTGCTGCCGGTCCTCGAGCAGATCGACCACGACCGCGCCCCCTGGCTGCTGCTCGAGCCGACCGCCGGGCAGGGCCGCTCNGCGCCCCCTGGCTGCTGCTCGAGCCGACCGCCGGGCAGGGCCGCTCGCTGTGCGCCGGGGTCGACGACCTCGAGGCATACCTCGCCGCGCTCGACTTCCACCCGAAGGCCGGCATCTGCCTCGACACCTGTCACGTGTTCGCCGCCGGAGCTCCGCTCGACGAGCCGGGCGGCGCGACCGCGACCGTCGACCGGATCGTCGAGATCGGCGGGCCCGGCCGGCTCCGGCTGGTGCACGCCAACGACTCCAAGGACGTGCGCGGCGCGTTCAAGGACCGGCACGAGAAGATCGGCCAGGGCCACATCGGCACCGCGGCGTTCGCGGAGCTGCTCCACCACCCCGCGACCGAGGGCGTGCC
This sequence comes from Nocardioides pelophilus, assembly GCF_014180685.1. Lineage (GTDB taxonomy): Bacteria > Actinomycetota > Actinomycetes > Propionibacteriales > Nocardioidaceae > Nocardioides > Nocardioides pelophilus. Next base: position 8,768 of record NZ_JACEHF010000113.1, read on the forward strand.
GTTCATCCTGGAGACGCCGGGCTCCCGCTCGGCCGACGACCCCGACATCGGCCTGCTCAAGGAGCTGCGCGCATGACCGCAGGGGCGACCGAGCGTCGTACCTCGCTGCTCGCTGCCGGGGCACTGCTCGCGATGACGGCGTGCTGGGGCAGCACGTTCTTCCTCATCAAGGACCTGCTCGAGCGGGTGCCGACCGTCGACTTCCTCGCCGTCCGGTTCGCGATCGCCGGCGCCGCGATGCTGCTGGTGGCCCCGCGGGCGATCGCCCGTCTCTCCCCCGAGACCCGGCGGCGCGCGCTGGTGCTCGGCAGCCTGTACGGCGTCGCGCAGATCCTGCAGACGGCCGGCCTCGCACACACCCCTGCCAGCGTCAGCGGCTTCATCACCGGCCTGTACGTCGTCGCGACCCCCGTGATCGCGGCGGTCGTGCTGCACACCCGGATCACGGTGCTGACCTGGGCGGCCGTCGCGCTCGCGACCGCGGGCCTCGGGGTGCTGACCCTCGACGGGTTCTCGATCGGCTACGGCGAGGCGATCACCCTGGTCGCGGCGATGCTCTACGCGTTCCACATCGTCGGGCTCGGGGCCTGGTCGAAGCCGGGTGACGCGGTCGGCATGTCGATCCTCCAGGTGCTCGTGATCGCGACGATCTGCCTCGTCGCCGCCCTGGCCACCGGCGAGGCCGGGGTGGTGCTGCCCGAGCGCGGCACCGACTGGGCCTCGGTCGTCTACATGGCGCTCATCGCCGGCGCCGCCGCCATGCTGGCCCAGACCTGGGCGCAGGCCCACCTGCCGCCGACCCGCAGCGCGATCATCATGAGCATAGAGCCGGTGTTCGCCGCCTTCTTCGCGGTGCTGCTCGGCGGGGAGTCGGTCACGATCCGGATGATGTCCGGCGGCCTGATGGTGCTGACCGCGATGGTCCTGGTCGAGGCGTTGCCCCGCCGCAAGGTCGAGGCCGAGGTCACCCACCTGGCGGTCTGAGCGCCGTTCGGCGGCAGCCACTGGCGCGCGCGCCGATGCAGGAGCACCATGGTCGTGGAGGGGGCAGGAAGGTCACCCCAAATGGCCAGTCACATCATCTACCTCAACACGACACTCCCCGCGCCACCCGAGGTGGTCTGGGACGTGCTCACCGACGTCGACCGCGCCGGTGAGGTCTTCCGCAGCGTCACCGACAGCGAGCTCCTGTCGGAGGGGCCGTACGACGTCGGCACCGTCTGGCGCGAGAAGCGCACCATGTTCGGCCACCACGGCGAGGAAGAGCTGCACGTGGTCGAGTGCGAAGCGCCGCGGCGGGCCGTCGTCGACACCCGGCTCGGGCACGACGTGGTGCGGACGTCGTACCGGTTGACGCCGACCGGCGCCAGCGGCGGCCACACCCGGCTCGCGATGACCACGACCATGCTCGCCAGCGAGCGGACGGCCGTGGAGAAGCTGGCGTGGAGCTTCTTCGGCGGATTGAGCTACGAGCGCACGCGGCGGATGCTGCGCCACGACCTGGAGGACCTGGAGGCCGAGGTCAAGCGGCGCGCACTCACCGGCTGAGGCCGGTGTGACCGGATTGTGACCGTTGTCCCACGTCCGGATCGTGAATCCGGCCGTCGGCGACAGGTCGCACACCTACCTTGATAGCCATGGTCGTGGTCATGGCGCCGGACGCCACCGCCGAGGACGTGGCTCACGTCGTCGAGAAGGTCGAAGCGGTGGGCGGCAAGGCGTTCGTGTCGCAGGGCGTCGACCGGACGATCATCGGCCTGATCGGCGACATCGACAGCTTCCACGGCCTCAACCTGCGCACGCTGCGCGGGGTCGCGGCGGTGCACCGGATCTCCGACCCCTACAAGCTCGTCAGCCGCCAGCACCACCCGGACCGGTCGACGGTCTGGGTCGGGAAGGCAGGCGCGCAGGTGCCGGTCGGACCCGCGACGTTCACCTTCATCGCCGGTCCCTGCGCCGTCGAGTCGCCCGAGCAGACGCTGGAGGCGGCGACGATGGCCAAGGCGGCGGGCGCGAGCCTGCTGCGCGGGGGCGCCTACAAGCCGCGGACGTCGCCGTACGCGTTCCAGGGGCTGGGCCGCAAGGGTCTCGACATCCTCGCCGCCGTCGGCCACGCGACCGGCCTGCCGATCGTCACCGAGGTGGTCGACGCCCGCGACGTCGCCGAGGTGGCCGAGCAGGCGGACATGCTGCAGATCGGCACCCGCAACATGGCCAACTTCGGCCTACTGCAGGCGGTCGGCGAGTCGGGCAAGCCGGTGCTCCTCAAGCGCGGGATGACCGCGACCATCGAGGAGTGGCTGATGGCGGCGGAGTACGTCGCCCAGCGCGGCAACCTCGACGTCGTGCTGTGCGAGCGCGGGATCCGCACCTTCGAGCCGGCCACCCGCAACACCTTGGACATCTCGGCAGTGCCGATCGTGCAGGCGGCGAGCCACCTGCCGGTCATCGTCGACCCGTCCCACGCGTCGGGCCGCAAGGACCTGGTCGTCCCGCTCTCGCGGGCGGCCATCGGCGTCGGCGCCGACGGCATCATCGTCGACGTGCACCCGGACCCGGAGGTCGCGCTCTGCGACGGTCCGCAGGCTCTCCACGGACCGGAGCTGCGCGCGCTCGCGCAGGCGGTCCGGCAGATCCCGCCGCTCCTCGGCCGGGGACCAGCCGTTTCGGCGACCTCCAACCCCCCGGGTTAGGGTTCGTCGCGCGGCTCGAGGGGGAAGTGGTTGGACCGGTCATGAGGTACTGCACGAACTGCGGTCACCAGCTCGGCGTGGGCAGGTACTGCACGAACTGTGGTGCCCGGGTGCCGGTGGCGCCGACCGACGTGCCGGCACGGCCGGACGACTACCCGACCAACATGCGGCTCGGACCGCTCCCCGCGATTCCCACCCCCGACGCCCCCTCCGATCCCCGGCCCGCCGTCGGTCCTGAGCCGTCGACCGCGCGCTACCCGCTCTACGCCGACAGCCCCTCCACCGGCCCCGCCGACAGCGTGGACGCGGACGAGGAGCCCACCGCGTCGTACGCCGTCGCCCCGGCCGGGCGGCGACGCCTCGCCCTTCCCTGGGTGATCGGCTTCGTCGCGCTCGCGCTGGTCGCCCTCGTCGGCGGCGGCCTCCTGCTGCTGGACTCCTCGGACGACGATCCCGCCGGCGGCGCCGAGCGGGCCGCCCGGGCCGACGGCGGTGACGACGAGCGCGACGACGGCCAGGACGCGGACGGTCGCGACGCCGTACCCGACGACGCGCTGGTGCCGGACGACGTCGAGGTCCCCGCCGTCGCCCCGGCGAGCGTGGACGAGGACGGCCGTCCCGTCACCTACAAGGCAGCGAACATGCTCGACGCCGACCCGCGCACCTGCTGGCGGATGCCCGGCGACGGATCGGGAGCCGTGCTCAGCTTCTCCTTCGACGAACCGGTGACGATCACCGAGGTCGGCCTGATCAACGGCTACGCGAAGGTCGACCCGCCGCACGACTGGTACGACGGCAACCGCCGGATCACCACCGTCACCTGGGTGTTCGACGACGGCACCGAGGTCAGCCAGGAGCTTGCCGACGACGACGCCCTGCAGACGGTCCCCGTCGACGAGGTCGAGACGACCAGCGTCGAGCTGCGGATCGTCGAGGTCAGCGCCCCCGGGACGGGGCCTGACGCCCGGGACTTCACCGCGATCAGCGACGTGGAGCTCAGCGGCAGCTGACGCGCTAGCGTCGGATCGTGCAGTACGGCCAGTACCCCCCTCCGCGGTTCACCATCGCCCACCTCAGCGACGTCCACCTGCTCGCGCACGACGCGAAGCAGTACGGCGTCGTCGTACCCGAGGACGGGCTCGCGCTCGCCCTCGAGCGGTTGAGTCGGCTCGACCCCGTCCCGCAGGCCCTGGTGTTCACCGGTGACCTCGCCGACAAGGCGGAGCCCGACGCCTACGCCCGGCTGCGCGCGCTCGTCGAGCCGGCCGCGGCAGCGATGGGGGCCGAAGTGGTGTGGGTGATCGGCAACCACGACGAGCGCGCGCCGTACGCCCGGGGGCTCTTCGACTCCGACGACGACGGACCCCAGGACCGGGTCCACGACATCGGCGGCCTGCGGGTCGTCGCGCTCGACACCAGCGTGCCGGAGTACCACCACGGCGACCTGACCGACGACCAGCTCGACTGGCTGCGCGACGTGCTCAGCACCCGGGCCGAGTACGGCACGATCCTCGCGATGCACCACCCGCCGATCCCGGTGCCGACCCTCGAGCCCGCCGCGATCATCGAGCTGCTCGACCAGGACCGGCTGGCCGCCGTCATCGAGGGCAGCGACGTCCGCCAGATCCTCGGCGGCCACTACCACTACACCTCGCACTCGACCTTCGCCGGCGTCCCCGTCTCGGTCGCCTCGGCGAGCTGCTACACGACCGACCCGGCCCCGGTGGACCGCGTGGTCTCGGGCGTCGACGGCCACCAGGCGTTCAACACCGTGCACGTCTACGACGACCGCATCGTGCACACCGTGATCCCGATCCCCGAGGCCCCCGAGGTGAGCGGCCAACCCGGTGAGATGCGCGCTCTGCTGGAAGCGCTCTCCCCCGAGGAGCGACGCGAGATCGTCAGCCGCAAGGACTCCGACTTCAACCGCCCCGGCTCCCAGGAACCGCGCGACCCGCTGACTGACCTCTGACGATCGCGCACTCGCGGCGGCAGTAGCGTGCCGCTGCGCGAGCACGCAGGGCGGCAGTAGCGTGCCGCTGCGCGAGCACGCAGGGCGGCAGTAGCGTGCCGCTGCGCGAGCACGCAGGGCGGCAGTAGCGTGCCGCTGCGCG
>NZ_JACEHF010000114.1 GCF_014180685.1 Nocardioides pelophilus
GCGGCGTTCCTCCGCGGTCTGGGGGTCGAACCTGTCGATCGCCTCAGCGACCAGGCGTTCGACCTGGACCCAGGTGCAGGTCGGGAGCGCGAAGGCCAGGTTGCGGTCCACGAACGCTGCTGCCTCCGCGGTCAGGGTGCGGGTGAGGTCGGCGACCCGCAGCGCTTTCCACACCGGGACCTTCCCGGCATACACGGCGTCGCGGACCCGCGGGAGCCGCCAGCCGCACTCGATGACCTTCCCGACATGGTCCCGGCCACCGTCCAGGGACCGGCCCAGGGTCGCGACCAGCTCGCTCAACCCGAACTCCGACACCAGGGGTGCGCCGGGGCCCGCGATCGGGATCCCCGTATCGACATAGCTGTCGCGGATCGTCGCGGCGCCCTCAAGATCGTCGACCACGCTCGCATCAGCCCAGGCGATGATCGTCTTGAACTGGTCGATCTCGGCGTTGCGCTGGACCAGCACGTGGGAGGCGAGGTCGCGCAGCAGCTCAGCGGTGGACCGGCCATCCGATCCCACCGCCCAACCACTCCGCGTCTGTTTCATAAAGAACATTCAACACGAGGGCGCCGACACAACCCGCACGCCGGGAGCCTGGCTGTGGAGAACCGGCTGGGGGTCTCGTGACGGTCGCTGCGCGACCTCCTCGACCAACGACGTGGCGGCGTGAGGGGTCTCGTGACGGTCGCTGCGCGACCTCCTCGACCAACGAGGTGGCGGCGACCTCCTCGACCACCGACGTGAGGGCGGCCTCCTCGACCACCGGCGTGGGGGTGTCAGCTGCCGAGGACGCGCCGCAGATAGTCGTTGGTGAAGACCCGGGTGGGGTCGAGGCGGTCGCGGAGGGTGAGGAAGTCGTCGAACCGCGGGTAGAGGGGGGCGAGGCTGGCGGCGTCGCGGGTGTGGAGCTTGCCCCAGTGCGGGCGGCCGTCGTGGTCCCTCATCACCGCCTCCATGAGGGCGAAGTAGCGGGCGTGGTCGGTGCGCTGGTGGACGTGGAAGGCCAGGTAGAGCGTGTCGCGGTCGTACGCCGTCGACAGGGGTACGTCGTCGGCGGGCGCCACGCGGATCTCGATCGGGAACGAGACGGTCAGCCCGGACGCGTCCAGCACCCGGCGGACCTCGGTGAGCGCGGCGAGGCCGGCTGCGCGGGGGACGGCATACTCCATCTCGCGGAACACCACGCGCCGCTCGCTCACGAAGACCTTGTGGGCGAGGTCGGTGTAGGTGCGGGCGCCGAGCATCCGGGAGGCGAACCGGTTGGCCGCGGGGATCGCCCGCGGGGCCCGGTTGAGCGCGGCCGTCTGGAGGCCGAAGACGGTGTTGGACAGGAAGTCGTCGTCGAGCCGGTGGCGCCACCGGGGGAGCGGTGCGGCCAGTGACAGGTCGGTGCCCAGCCGGGTGTTGCGCTTGGTGAGCAGCCGGTCGGTGTGGGGAAACCAGTACATGTCCACGTGGTCGTGGTCGGAGACCAGCTCGTCGAAGGTGGCCAGGCCCTCGTCCCACGACAGCGGGCGCTCCTCGGCGCGCAGCAGGAAGAGCGGCTCGACCGAGAACGTGATCGACACCAGGACGCCGAGCGCGCCGAGCCCGACGCGAGCGAGGTCCAGGACGTCCGGGTGCTCGGTGGCCGACAGCCGCAGCAGCTCGCCCGTCCCGGTGACCAGCTCGAGCCCCACCACCTGAGCGGCGAGCCCCGCGGCCCGACCGCCGGTCCCGTGGGTGCCCGTCGAGATCGCGCCGGCCAGCGTCTGCTCGGCGATGTCACCCATGTTGTGCAGGCTGAGCCCGAGCCTCTCGAGCTCGGCGTTGAGCACCTTCAGCTGGGTGCCGGCGAGCGCGGTGACGGTCATCGCCTCCCGGTCGACCGCGGTGATGCCCTTCAAGCCACCCGGGAGCAGCAGGGTGTGCTCGGGACGGGCGATGCCGGTGAAGCTGTGGCCGGTGCCGGCGACCTTGACGGTCTCGCCGCGGTCGGCCGCGCGTCGTACCTCGGCGACGATCTCGTCGACGCTCCTCGGGGTGACCGCGCGCAGGCCGCGCGCGCTCTCCAGCCCCGCCCAGTTACGCCAGGTGGCGCTCGACCCCGCCGGCATCTGCGACCTCGTCATGGGACGGCACGGTAGCGGGAGCGCGGGTGGCGAGTGCGGCCACCAGGGCGAGTACGCCGCCCGCGGCCGAGACGAGGTACGCGGCCGATGCGCCCGATGCGTCGATCACGACGCCCGCGAGCGCGGCACCCGGCGCCAGGCCGAGCGCGATCCCGGTCTGCAGGAGCATCATTCCCTCGGTCAGCCGCGCCGGTGGCAGCACCTTCTCAGCGAGCGACATCGCGGCGATCAGCGTGGGGGAGATGGCGAAGCCGCCGACCAGCAGCACCAGCCCCATGACCGGGATCGAAGGCACCAGCGCGAGCGGCGCCATCGCGGCCGCCATGCCGAGGGCACCCCAGCGGAGCCGCACCAGCGGGCCCTGTCGCCAGGCGATCGCACCGGAGATCAGGCCGGCCACCAGGCTGCCGAACGCCCACACCGCCAGCAGGAAGCCGGCCGCACCCTGGCGGCCCTCCTCCTCGGAGAAGGCGACGGTGCTGACCTCGGCGGCACCGAAGAGAACGCCGAGGGAGAACGTGAGCAGGGTGAGGGTGCCGACCGAGAACCACGGCATGGCGGGGCGGACCGCGCCTGCCTCAGGAGCGGGGTGCACCCGAGGCTCGGTGGACCGGAGCCCGGCGAAGACGTAGGTGCCGACCAGGCCGAACGCGAGCGCCGCGCTGAGACCGGCGACGGGGTGCACGCCGGTCGCGAGCATCGTCACGATGATCGGGCCGAGCAGGAACACGGTCTCGTCGGCGACCGCCTCGAAGGAGAACGCCGTGTGCAGACCGGCGGGGTCGTCCTTGAGGGCGTGCGACCACCGGGCACGGACGCAGGTCCCGACCGACGGCAGAGAGGCTCCGGCGATCGCGGCCAGGAGGTACGTCGTCCAGACCGGCCACTCCCTCGTCAGCGACAGCATCGCCGTCGCGAGACCTGCGCCCCACACGGTGATGAGGAGCGGCAGCACCCGGGCCTGCCCGAGCCGGTCGAGAAGTCGACCCTGGGGCACCGCGAACGCGGCGTTGGCGATCAGCGCCACGGCCGAGACCGCGCCGGCGAAGGCGTACGAGCCGGTCTCGTGCTCGGCGAGCAGCACGATGCCGAGACCCACCATCGAGATGGGCAGCCGCGCCACCAGGCCGGTCAGGCTGAACAGCGCGGTGGCCGGCGTGAAGATGCGGCGGTAGGGGGCGATGGCGGTCGTGATCATGACGTGCCGATGGTCCTCCCTACGATGGTCGGGTGACGAATCCCGAGCCTTCGGCTCCCACCCAGGCGTACGACGCGATCCTGCTGCTGAGCTTCGGCGGACCGGAGGGGCCCGACGACGTCGTACCGTTCCTCGAGAACGTCACCCGCGGCCGCGGCATTCCGCGCGAACGGCTCGCCCAGGTCGGCCAGCACTACTTCCTGTTCGGTGGGAAGTCGCCGATCAACGACCAGAACAAGGCGCTCATCGCCGCGCTCGAGGCCGACCTCGCCGCCGCGGGCATCGACCTCCCGGTCTACTGGGGCAACCGCAACTGGGACCCGTTCCTCGTCGACACCGTGCGCCAGATGGCGGCCGACGGCCGGCGTCGGGTCGCCTGCGTGGCGACCAGTGCCTACTCGTCGTGGTCCGGCTGTCGTCAGTACCGCGACAACATCGAGGCCGCGGTCGCGGAGGTTCCGGACGCTCCCCGCATCGACAAGGTGCGGTGGTTCGCCCACCACCCCGGATTCGTCGCCGCGGTCGTCGACCGCACCGTGGAGGCGCTCTCGGCGCTGCCGACGGAACTGCAGGACGACGCGCGCCTGGTCTTCGTGACGCACTCGATCCCGATCACGATGAACGACGAGAGCGGGCCCGACGGCGGGGCCTACCTCGCCCAGCACCTCGACGTGGCCGCAGCGGTGGCGGAGCGGGTCGCCGCAGCGACCGGCCGCGACCGCCTGCACGAGCTGGTCTTCTGCTCCCGGAGCGGCTCGCCGCACACCCCGTGGCTCGAGCCCGACGTGAACGACCGGCTCGAGGAGCTGGCGGGCGAGGGCGTCCGGGCCGTGGTCCTGGTGCCGGTCGGGTTCGTGTCCGACCACATGGAGGTCGTCTACGACCTCGACACCGAGGCGCTGGCCACGGCGGAGAGGCTCGGCATCGAGGCGCGCCGGGCCGGTACGGCGGGCGTGGACCCGCGGTTCGTGGCTGCGCTGCGCGAGCTGGCGCTGGAGCAGCCGATCGAGGCCTGCCCCGCGCACTGCTGCCTGCCGCGGTCGACCTCGTGACCGCGCCGCCACGGGAGCTCGCGGATCTCGCGTTGGGCACCGCGCGGGAGGCCGCCGTCCTCATCCGTGCGTACGCCGCCCGCGGGGTGGCCGTCGAGGCCACGAAGTCCAGCGAGGTCGACGTCGTCACCCTGGCCGACCGGGCGGCCGAGGACCTGATCCGGGCGCGGCTGCTCTCGGCCCGTCCGGACGACTCGCTCCTGGGCGAGGAGGGCGACGACGTCGCCGGGTCCAGCGGGGTGCGGTGGATCGTCGACCCGATCGACGGCACCGTGAACTTCCTCTACGGCCTGCAGGAGTTCGCGGTCTCGATCGCGGCCGAGGTCGACGGCGAGGTCGTCGCCGGGGTCGTGCTCGACGCGGCCAACGACCGGGCCTACGTCGGGTTCGTCGACGCCGACCTGCCCGGTGGGGGCTCAGCGACCCGCGACGGCGCCGCGCTGGCCGTGCGCGGGCCGGCGCCGGTGAGCCAGCGGCTGCTCGCGACCGGCTTCTCGTACAGCGCCGAGAAGCGCGCCGTCCAGGCGGCCGCGACCGCGCGCCTGCTGCCGCTCGTGCGGGACATCCGCCGCCACGGATCCTGCGCGCTGGAGCTGTGCCACGTCGCCGAGGGCGCGCTCGACGGCTACCTCGAGGAGGGCGTCAACCTCTGGGACTACGCCGCAGGCGGGCTCATCGCGAGGCTCGCCGGAGCCCGGCTCGTCGTGCTCCCCGGCGCCGGCGGGACGGACCTGGTGGTCTGCGGCCCCGGTCATGGCTTCGACGACCTCGTCGAGCTCGCCGGCAGCACCGGATTCACCCGGGAATAGCCGGCGCCGGAACGCTGTTTCGACGACTCGCCCGCCCCCGCTGTTTCGCGGGGCTCCGGGATAGTGCACAATCTGCCGCGCCGATCAGAACTTCGCCGGTCCGGGGCGGGGAGGGCTGATCGACCGCGACCGAGGAGGAGGGCAGCGTCATGGCGACCGATTACGACGCACCGCGCAAGAACGAGGACGAGCAGTCCGAGGAGAGCATCGAAGAGCTCAAGGCGCGCCGCCACGACAAGAACTCGGGGAAGGTCGACGAGGACGAGACCGAGGCTGCAGAGTCCTTCGAGCTGCCCGGCGCCGACCTCTCCCACGAGGAGCTGGCCGTCGAGGTGAAGCCCAAGCAGGAGGACGAGTTCACCTGCATGAGCTGCTTCCTGGTGCACCACCGCAGCCAGTTGGCCGACCCCAAGAAGATGATCTGCCGCGACTGCGCCTGACCTGCCGGCCGTCTTGGCCCTCGGCAGCCTCAGCCGAAGCGAAACGTCAACCGCGAGCCCGCTCGGCCGGTTCTACTGGCCGTCCCTGCGGAGCGGCGGCGGGAGGGCCCCGGTCGACTTGCGGTAGTAGTCGGCTGCGCGGCGCTGTGCGTACATCTTGGCCAGCGCCACCGCGGCGCCGGTCGTCGCGGCCCACGCCACCGCCTCCCACAGGTCGATGTCGGGGTCTGCCGGGTTCTCCGGCGGCTTCTTCCCGGTGCTGACCTGCCACGACTTGTCGATCGCCTTCCGCGCCGCAGCGGCACCCCCGAGCGCCGCGACCAGCGAGAACACCGACCAGATCTTGGAACCGTCGCCCTTTGCCATGGGACGACCCTATCCAGTGCTTGCTCAGCGGGACCGGGGCAGGGCGGCCAGGGCGTCCGCCAGGGCCTCGGGGTTGCGCGAGCTGACCAGCCAGTACGGCGTCGGGTCGGCCGGGTCGACCACCTCGACGCGCACCGCACGGTGCACGTAGGGCCGCAGCAGCAGGTAGGCGCGCGCGTCCGCGTCCCGTCCGGCCACCAGGCGGGTCTGCTCGGCGTCGAGCGCCGCGACCTCGCCGACGTGCTCGGCCTCGATCCGGGCGCGGCCGGCCTGGAACCAGCCGTCGCGCACGATCACCCGGGCGTCGCCGTACCAGAAGAGCGCGAGCGCGAGCAGGCCGAGCGCCAGTGCCGTGACCACCCAGGCCGTCGGACCCGGGACGGCGACCACGACCGTCAGCCACAGGGTGGCCACGAGCATCGTGCCCTGGGCCCACCAACGCAGGGGCACGGCGAGGCGCTCGTCGTACTCGGGGCCGGTGCTCACGGGAGGAAGGATCCCATCCGGGTCCGGAGGGCACCTCTATAGGGTCGGTCCGTGCCTATGGACCCCGACCAGACCGCCGACCTGGAGATCCCGGTCACCCTGCTCGACGCCGACCTGCCGCTGCCCTCGTACGCGCACCCGGGTGACGCCGGGGCCGACCTGGTGACGACCGTCGACGTGGTGCTCGCGCCCGGTGAGCGGATGCTGGTTCCCACCGGTGTCGCGATCGCGCTGCCCGACGGCTACGTCGCGCTGGTGCACCCCCGCAGCGGCCTGGCCGCACGGCACGGACTGTCGATCGTCAACACCCCCGGCACCATCGACGCGGGCTACCGGGGCGAGATCAAGGTACTGCTCATCAACCACGACCCCGTCGAGCCGATCGTGCTCAGCCGCGGCGACCGGATCGCCCAGCTCGTGGTCCAGCGGTTCGAGCGCGCCCGGTTCGTGGCCGTTGTCGACCTTCCCGAAAGCGTGCGAGGCACTGGCGGCTACGGTTCTACTGGAGGCTTCGGCCCTCCGAGTCAGCTGTGAAGGAGAACAACCAGTGAGGTTCCGTCGCAAGTCCGACGCGACCGGTCCCGAGGACACGACCGAGGCCGCCGTCGACGAGCTCGACGACGCGGCACCGGACGGGTCCGACGACCCGGCCCACGAGTCCTCCGGGGACTCCGTCGCGGGTCCCTACGACGCCGACGACCTGCCGGACGACGCCCAGTGGGTCGACCTCGGCTCCCTGCTCGTCGCGCCTGTGAAGGGCCGCGACCTCCGGGTGCAGATCGACGAGAAGTCCGGTGCCGTGAAGTCGGTGGTGCTGGCCGGCAAGGACGGTGCTGTCGAGCTGCGCGCCTACGCCGCCCCCCGCAACGGAGACCTGTGGAGCGAGGTGCGGCCGCAGATCGCGGCCGACGCCGCCCGCCGCGGCGGCACGGCCACCGAGCACGACGGGCCGTTCGGGACCGAGCTGTACTGCGAGATCCAGGTCAAGACCGCCGAGGGCAAGACCGGCAACCAGACGTCCCGGGTGGTCGGTTTCAACGGGCCGCGGTGGCTGCTGCGCGCCACCTTCCTCGGCCGACCCGCGCGTGATCCGGAGGCGCTCGCCGAGTGGCGAACCGCGATCACGTCGGTCGCCGTCCGCCGGGGCGCTCAGGCGATGCCGGTCGGGGAGCAGCTCCCGCTGACGCTGCCCGAGGAGGTCAAGGCCGCGCAGGCCGAGGCGGCCGCCAAGGCCGCGGCCCAGGAACAGCAAGCCCAGGCCTGAGGAGGGCACGTGGCGACGAAGAGCCGACTGCGGCGCACGATCAGTCGTTGGGCGAGCCCGGCCGAGGCCGAGGCGCGCGACCTGCGGCGGACCTTCGCGAGCAGCGGTGTCGTCAGCGTCGCCGAAGCGCCGTCCCGCACGCCGGTCCAGCTGCGCGGCACCCTCCGCACCGTCACCCTGCGCCCGCGCGGCGGTGTGCCGGCCCTCGAGGCCGAGCTGTACGACGGCACCGGCACCCTGACGATCATCTGGCTCGGTCGCCGCCGGATCGCCGGCATCGGGCCCGGCCGCGCGATCGAGGTCGCCGGCCGGATCGGCGAGCACGACGGGCAGCGGGTGCTCTACAACCCGCGCTACGAGCTCCTGTGAGCGCGGAGGACAAGGCCGTGGCGGACCCAGCCGGCGAGGAGCACCCGGTCGACGCCGACCGGCCGGCCGACGAGGACCACTCCCTGACGACCGCGGCCGCGAGGAAGCTCGGCGTCGACACGGTCGAGGCGCTGGTGCGTCATCAGCTCTCCGCGTCGCTCGGCGGCAAGCGCGGCATGCTCGAGGCGGCGATCCCGGGGATCATCTTCACCGCGATCTGGCTGCCCACGAAGAACCTCCAGGCGGCGCTCGTGGCCAGCCTTGCCGTCGCGGGGCTGGCGCTCGTCGTACGCCTGGTCCAGCGCAGCTCGATGCAGTACGTCTTCAACGCGCTGTTCGGGATCGGCCTCGGCTGGGTGTTCGTGCGCTGGGCCGAGTCGTCCGGCGGGTCGGAGTCGGACCAGGCGCTCGCGTTCTTCCTGCCCGGCATCCTGATCAGCCTCGGCTACACCATCGTGATGAGCACGTCGTGCATCGTGCGCTGGCCGGTACTGGGCTTCATGCTGGGCGTCGCGACCGACGACCCGACCGGGTGGCACGACAACGACCAGGTGGTCCGGCTGTGCAGCCGGCTGACCTGGGTGATGCTGCTGCCCGGCGCGGTCGGGGTGCTGCTCCAGGGCCCGGTGTGGCTCGCCGGCTACTACGGGACGATCGACGCCGATGTCGCGGTGGTGGTGATCGCGGTGCTGCGCACCGGTCTCGGCTGGGCGCTCCGGATCGGGTCGTGGGCGCTGATGGTCTGGCTGCTCGCCCGCAACGCAACCCCGCTCGAGGTGGCGGACCAGCCGGCGGACTAGCGATCGTCAGCTGGGGTGGCTGACGGGCGCGAGCACCTTCTCCAGCTCGTCCTCGGCCTCGGCGGGCACGACGAACAGCAGCTCGTCGCCGGCCTCGACCGGCTGCTCCGGCGTGGGCACGTAGACCTGGCCGTCGCGGAGGATGGTCACCAGCGCGCAGTTCTCGGGAACGGGGATCAGCCCGGAGGCCTTGCCGACGAACGGCGAGTCCGCGGGCAATGTCATCTCGACCAGGTTGGCGTTGCCCTGTCGGAAGGTGAAGAGCCGCACCAGGTCGCCGACGGAGACCGCCTCCTCGACCAGCGCGGACATGATCCGCGGCGTCGACACGTTGACGTCGACGCCCCACGCCTCTGTGAACAGCCACTCGTTGTTGGGGTGATTGACCCGGCCGACGGTGCGGGGGACACCGAACTCGGTCTTCGCGAGCAGCGAGGTGACCAGGTTGGCCTTGTCGTCGCCGGTCGCGGCGATCACGACGTCGCACTTGTCGAGCCGTGCCTCCTCCAGGGAGGACAGCTCACAGCTGTCGGCCAGCAGCCACTCCGCGTTGGGAACCCGCTCGGGGTGGATCGACGACGGGGACTTGTCGATGAGCAGCACCTCGTGGCCGTTCTCGATCAGCTCACGGGCGATGGACCGGCCCACGGCACCGGCGCCGGCGATGGCGACTCGCATGTCCGTCCCTCCTCAGTCCCTGTCAGTCCGGTCAGTCATTGTGCTCGGGGCCGGCGTCGAGCACGTCGTAGGCGCGGCCGGCGTTCTCCTCGCGGACGACGACGTGCAGCAGGTCGCCCTCCTGGATGATGCTGTCGCGGGTGGGCAGCATGCCCTCGCCGAGCCGGTCGATCCACGCGACCCGGGCCCGTGCCTGCTCCTGGAACGCGCCGACGGACGCGCCGACCCAGATCTCGGGCACCATCATGTGATCCATCCTGATGGTGCCGGACGGGTCGCGGAAGTCGGGCTCCGCGCCGGCCGGCAGCAGCCGGCGCAGCACCTGGTCGGCGGTCCACTTCACCGTGGCCACCGTGGTGATGCCGAGCCGCTGGTAGACCTCGGCGCGGCCGGGGTCGTAGATCCGTGCGACGACCTGCTGGATGCCGAAGGTCTCGCGCGCGACGCGGGCGGCGATGATGTTGGAGTTGTCACCGCTCGAGACCGCGGCGAAGGCGTCCGCGCGGCGGATGCCGGCCTTCTCGAGCACCTGCTGGTCGAAGCCCATGCCGGCGACCTTGTCGCCGTTGAAGCCGGGGCCGAGCCTGCGGAACGAGTCGGGCTCGCTGTCGATCACAGCCACCGTGTGGTTGCGGTCCTCCAGGCTTCGGGCGAGCGTCGAGCCGACGCGGCCGCAGCCCATGATCACGACGTGCACGATCCGAACGCTATAGCAGCCGTGGGTGGTTAGTCCGATCAGGCACCCAACGCCCTCGAGACGAGGACGTGACGGGTGGGGGCGCCGGTCTTGGCGAGGAGCGCCTTGAGGTGGTCCTCGGCCGTGGTGCGGGCGATGACGAGCAGGTCGGCCACCTGGCGGGTGTCGAGTCCGTGGACCGCGAGGTCGAGCACCTCGGTCTCGCGCGGGGAGAGCCCGTGCACGCGGGCGAACAGGTCGGTGCGCTCGTCGGCCGTCGACGGAGCGATCGAGATCGCGATGTCCTCGCCTAGCCTCGCTGCCCGCACGGTGACCCAGCGGTTGCCGCCGAGGTGCACCCGGGCCGACGGTTCGGACGGCCAGCGGCCGGCCTCGACGGCGAGGAGCGCCGCCCCGGTGTTGAAGGCAGCGGCCGGGATCGGCGACATCGGCTCGTCCGGGGGCAGCAGCCGGAGCAGGGCCGCCGCGGCGGCGTCGGTCTGCTCGCGGACCCGCAGCGTCGCGTCGAGCACGACGACGCCGGGCTCGACCTTGGCCAGGTCGCCGGCGTCGGCGAGGAAGGTGCGCGCGGCGGCGGCGCGGAGCCCCGAGGTGATGGTCGGCGCCAGCTGCTCGAGGAGCGCCCGGTCGCGGCGGTCGTACGACCCGGCGGTGCGCCAGAGCTCGAGGAAACCCCACGTGCCGTAGCGATCACGGAACGTGACGAGCGCGGTGTCGGTGACGCCGAGGCCGGCCAGCTGCGCGCGCCACTCCGCCGGGCCGTCGGCGAGGTAGCGCCCGCGGATCAGGTCGGGCAGCTGCTCCCACGGCAGCATCGGGACCGTGGCGTGCGGCGAGCTGCCGACGCCCGTCACCGGGTCGGTGAGCGCGAAGACGTGCCCGTCGAACGGGAGCCGCTCGTGGAGGAGCGAGACCAAGCGCTCCCTGAGCACGCGGTCGGTGAGGTCCTGGGAGCAGATGGTCCCGACCCGGACGAGCAGGTCCACGTCGGCAGCCTACGGCCGCAGGACCGACCGCAGATCCCCCGATCTCGGGGATGTTCGCCGGTGCCGGCGACGACCCACGCTGACGGCATGACCACCTTGCACATCGACAACACCGTCCACGACTACGACTCCTGGAAGGCAGCGTTCGACCGCTACGAGGCGTTCCGCAAGGAGCGCGGGGTGCGGTCCTACCGGATCGCCCGCGACGCGGCCGACCCCCGGCGGGTCCTGGTCGACCTCGACTTCGACGATGCCGGAGCCGCGGCCGAGTTCGGCGCTGCGCTGCGGAGGATCTGGGCGACACCGCTGTCGCAGCAGCAGTTGATCAGCCACCGCGATCCGGTCGTGCTCGACGTCGTGGTGCACCAGACGCTCTGATCGACCTCCCATGCCCTAACGTTGTCGCCCGTGGGTGTCGGCGACGTCTCGAAGCGGATTCTGCTCGGGCGCAAGCTCAGGAGCGCTCAGCTGGGGGAGACACTCCTTCCCAAGCGGATCGCGCTTCCGGTGTTCGCAAGTGACGCCCTGTCGTCGGTGGCCTACGCCCCGGACGAGGTCTTCATCATGCTGGCGATCGCCGGCGCGTCGACCTACGTCTGGTCGTGGAAGGTCGCGATCGCCGTCGCGCTGGTGATGGCCGCGGTGATCGCGTCGTACCGGCAGACAGTGCACGCCTACCCGTCGGGCGGTGGCGACTACGAGGTCGCGACCGTCAACCTCGGGAAGACGGCCGGCACCACCGTTGCCAGCGCGCTGCTGGTCGACTACGTCCTCACCGTCGCGGTGTCGATCTCAGCCGCCTCGCAGTACGCCGCCGCGGCGATCCCGGCGTTCTTCGACCACGAGGTGATCGTCGCGGTCGTGATGGTCGTGCTGCTGACCGCGATGAACCTGCGCGGCATCCGCGAGTCGGGCTCGTTCTTCGCCGTCCCGACGTACCTGTTCATGTTCGCCATCCTCGGCATGTGCCTGTACGCCTTCTTCCAGATGGCCACCGGCACGCTGCCGGACGTCGAGAGCGCCGACCTCGAGATCATCCCCGACGAGGGCTGGGACCAGCCGCTGACGACGATCGGCCTGATGTTCCTGCTGGCCCGGGCGTTCTCCTCCGGGTGCGCGGCGCTGACCGGTGTCGAGGCGATCTCCAACGGGGTGCCGGCGTTCCGGCGGCCGAAGAGCAAGAACGCCGCGACCACGCTCCTGCTGCTCGGCATGATCGCCATCACGATGATGGTGAGCGTCATCGTCCTGGCCAAGCAGATGGGCCTGAAGTACGTCGACCCGCACGACCTCGACAAGCTCACCCGCAACGGCGAGCCGCTGCCCGACGACTTCGACCAGCACACCGTGATCGCCCAGATCGCGCGCGCCGTGTTCGCCGACTTCAGCCCCGGCTTCTACTTCGTCGTCACCGTGACCGGCGTGATCCTGGTGCTCGCCGCCAACACCGCGTTCAACGGCTTCCCCGTGCTCGGGTCGATCCTGGCCAAGGACGGCTACGCGCCGCGCGCCCTCGGCTCCCGGGGCGACCGGCTCGCGTACAGCAACGGCATCGTCTTCCTCGCCGTGATGGCGATCGCGCTGATCATCGCCTTCGACGCGGAGACGACCAAGCTGATCCAGCTCTACATCGTCGGCGTGTTCGTGTCGTTCAACCTCAGCCAGCTCGGCATGATCCGGCACTGGACGCGGGCGTTGGCCACCGAGCGCGATCCCGCCCAGCGCCGGCGGATGTTCAACTCCCGGATCATCAACTCGATCGGGCTGACGTTCACCGCGGTGGTGCTGGTCGTCGTGCTGATCACGAAGTTCCTCGCAGGTGCCTGGATCACGATCCTGGCGATGGGCTTCTTCTTCGTGATCATGCGCGGGATCAAGGGTCACTATGACTCGGTCGCGCTGGAGCTCGCGGCCGATGAGACGGACAAGGCGCTGCCGACCCGGGTGCACGCGATCGTGCTGGTGTCCAAGCTCCACAAGCCGACCCTGCGCGCGCTGGCCTTCGCCAAGGCGACCCGGCCGAACTCGCTCGAAGGCGTCTACGTCTCCGTCGACAACGCCGACACCGCGCGGCTGCTGGAGGAGTGGGACGAGCGAAACATGGGCGTCCCGCTCAAGGTCCTGCACTCGCCGTACCGCGAGGTGGTCAAGCCGATCGTCGAGTACGCCGTCGCCATCAGGGGGGCCAACCCGCGTGCCGTGGTCGCCGTCTACATCCCGGAGTACGTCGTCGGTCGGTGG
>NZ_JACEHF010000115.1 GCF_014180685.1 Nocardioides pelophilus
GTCGGTGCTCGACGTGCTCGGCCTCCCCGACGACGCCGACCGCGACCAGGTCGCGGCCGCGGTGCGCGAACGGGGCGGCGAGGAGCTCGAGCAGGCCGTCGTCGACGCCGACGGCTGCGCGGCGATCCTGCGCACCCAGGACGAGTGGCTGGCCCACCCGGCCGGGCTCGTCGCCGCCGGGCTGCCCACCGTGGAGGTCCAGCGGTCGCCGATGGCGGCCAGCTTCGTCCCCCATCCGGGGTTGCGGCTGGCGGGCCTCCGCGTCGTCGACATCACCCGGGTCATCGCCGGCCCGATCTGCACCCGGTTCCTCGCCGGGTACGGCGCCGACGTGCTCCGGATCGACCCGCCGGGCTTCGACGAGGTCGGTGCCCTGCTCCCCATCACCACCGAGGGCAAACGTTGCGCAGCGCTCGACGTCTCCACCGACGCCGGGCGGTCGCAGCTCTTCTCCCTGCTCGCCGATGCCCACGTGCTGGTGCACGGCCTGCGCCCGGGCGCCCTCGAGCGGCTCGACCTCGGCCACGACATGCTGGCCGAGCGCTTCCCGTCGCTGGTGATCGGACGGATCAGCGCCTACGGCACCAAGGGCCCGTGGGGGAAGCGGCACGGCTTCGACAGCCTGGTCCAGATGAGCTCCGGCATCGTGGCGACCGAGACGGCGCGCGCCGGCACCGACGCCCCGACCTCCCTCCCGGCGCAGGCTCTCGACCACGCGACCGGGTACCTCCTGGCCGCGGGTGTCTGCCGGCTGCTGGCGGAGGGCCGGGCCGGGACGGTCACGACGGCGCTCGCCGCCACCGCCCGCCTGCTGGCCGACCACCCCTCCCCGAATCCCGGGCTGACCGGCGAGCCCGCCCACCCGCCGCTGGTCACCCGCTCGACGGCCTGGGGCCGGGCGATGACGACGCCGCTCCCCGGAAAGATCGCGGGCGTGGCGCCCCAGCTGCGGATCCCGGCCGGTCCGCTCGGTCGCTACGAGCCGAACTGGCGCTGACCGGCTCTTCTAGACTCCCCGCCATGGACGAGTCTCGAAGTCGGTTCCGTTCACCTCTGCTGCCGCCAGGAGGTGAACGGGCATGATCGACACCCAGACCTTCGTCAACCTCGGCCTGGTCGTGGCCTTCGTCGTCGTCGGCGGCGTCTTCGCCGGCACCGAGCTCGCTTTGGTGTCGCTGCGCGACAGCCAGCTCAGCCAGCTCGAGCAGCGAGGCGGGCGAGGCGCGCACGTCGCCGCGATCGCGCGCGACCCGAACCGGTTCCTGTCCGCCGTCCAGATCGGCGTGACCGTCGCCGGCTTCTTCTCCGCGGCGTACGGCGGCTCGACCCTCGCCCCGGACATCGCGCCGTACTTCGTCGACCTCGGCCTCGACGACGACGCCGCGACGACGGTGGCCCTGATCCTGATGACCCTGGTCATCGCCTACCTCTCGCTGGTCCTCGGCGAGCTGGTGCCGAAGCGGCTCGCGATGCAGCGCTCGACGCAGGTCTCGATGGCGACGGCGCCCGTGCTGGACCGGTTCGCGACCCTGATGCGGCCGATGATCTGGGTGCTCTCGGTGTCGACCGATGCCTTGGTCCGGCTCCTCGGCGGCGACCCGAACGCCACCAGCGACGCCGTCAGCAACGACGAGCTGCGTGACATCGTCACCACCCACGAGGGCCTCGGCGACGACGAGCGGCGGATCCTGTCCGACGTCCTCTCCGCGACGCGCAGCACGTTGAAGGAGGTCATGCAGCCGCGGGGCGACGTGGAGTTCCTCGACGGCAGCATGCCGTTGGCCGACGCCGCCGCGTGGGTCTCGGGTCGTCAGTACTCGCGCTACCCCGTCATCGGCACCAGCTTCGACGACGTCACCGGCTTCCTCCACGTGCGCGACCTGCTCGACGTCGAGCCGACCGAGCGCCGTACCGTCGCCGAGGTCCAGCGCCCGGTGCTGCACCTCCCCGGCACCAACCGGGTGCTGCCCACCGTCTCGACCATGCGTCGCGACGCGACCCACCTCGCGGTCGTGGTCGACGAGTACGGCGGCACGGACGGGATCGTGACCCTCGAGGACCTGGTCGAGGAGATCGTGGGCGACATCCGCGACGAGTACGACGACCGCCCCGACCCCGCGTTCGACGAAGCCGGTGCGGCCGCGGTCGTCGACGGCGGGCTCACCATCGAGGACTTCGCGGAGGCGACCGGGATCGCGTTGCCGGACGGCGACTACGAGACCGCGGCCGGCTACGTCGTCGCCCGGCTCGGCCGGCTGCCGGAGGTCGGCGACGGCGTCGACGTGAGCGCCGCACACCTCGAGGTCGCCGAGATGGAGGGGCGCCGGGTCACCCGGATCGCCATCAGCCCGGCGGAGGACGAGCCCGAGGCCCCGGCCTGAACGGACGTCAGCGGGTGGCGAAGGTGAGCCACGAGCCGATCACCACGCCGCCGACCAGGAACTCCACGCGGCGGGCCCACCGGGCCGGGTAGAACCGGCCCTCGAAGTAGTGCGCCACGAAGCCGCGGGCGTCCATCGCCGGCCGGCCGGAGCCGGTGCGACCCCAGTCCTCCATGCGGGAGAGCGGGCACGCGGCCCGGGTCGCTGCCATCCGACCGCCCCAGAGCGCGGCGCCGACGTGCGGGACGACGAGCCACGGCACCAGGCACGCCAGGAAGCCGCCGAGCACCGTGAACCCGACGAACACCAGGTGGGTGATCAGCGCTCCCAGCGCGACGAGTCGGTGCACCTCTGGAGTGTAGGGACCCGTTCCCCGGGCGGCCGTCAGCCCTGGGTGCGCAGGTAGCGCCCGAAGTGGGGCACCGTGAACGCGATCCGGCCGCGCTCGCCCGAGTAGATGAGCCCCTTCTTGAGCAGGCTGTCGCGCGCGGGTGAGAGCGACTGCGGCTTCTTGCCGAGGACCTGGGCGACGTCGGCGGTGTTCACGGCGCCGACCGGGTCGGTGCCGCGGTCGACGTCGGCCATCGCCCGCAGGTAGTCGCGCTCCCCCGGCGTTGCCCGCTCGTAGCGGGAGCCGAAGAAGCCGACCGCCAGCTCGCGCTCGGCCTCGGGCGCGGCCACCGCGACGTCGTCGGCCGAGATCGGCGAGCGGGGCGCGAGGTCCCAGACCGACTTTCCGTAGGCCTGGATGAAGTAGGGGTAGCCGCCGGTCGCGTCGTACATCGCGGCCAGCGCCGCGTCGTCGTACGCCGCATCCTCCTCGGCGGCGGGCGCCACCAGCGCGCGGTCGGCGGCCTCGCGGCTGAGCCGGTCGATCCGCTGGTAGGAGAAGAGCCGCTCGGAGTAGGACTTCGACGCCGAGAGAACGGCGGGCAGGTGCGGCAGGCCGGCGCCGACGACGATCACCGGCAGGCCGCTCTGGCTGAGCTCGTGGCAGGCCGCGCACAGCGCCGAGACGTCGGCCGGGCCGAGGTCCTGCATCTCGTCGATGAACACCGCGACGCCCAGGCCCTTGTCGGCAGCGAGGCCGCCGACGTCGGAGAGCAGCTCGACCAGGTCGATCTCGATGTCGCCGGAGTCGGCGCGGCCCCGCACCGCGGGGGTGGCGATGCCGGGGCTCCACTTGTCCTTGAGCTTGGCGTCGGCGCCGGCCTCGCGCTCCGCGAAGGAGCGGATCACGCCCAGCACGTGGTCGACCTCGTCGGGGTTGGGGTGGCCGAGCTCGCGCACGGCCTGGTGCAGCGCGCTCGAGAGCGGCCGGCGCAACGACTGGTCGGGCCGCGCCTCGAGCTTGCCGGTGCCCCAGCCCTTGCGGACCGCAGCGGAGCGCAGCGCGTTGAGCAGCACCGTCTTGCCGACGCCACGCAGCCCGGTCAGCACCAGCGAGCGCTCGGGGCGGCCGCGCGCGACCCGCTCGAGCACGACGTCGAAGGCCCGCAGCTGCTCGTCGCGGCCGGCGAGCTCGGGCGGTCGCTGGCCGGCGCCGGGGGCGTACGGGTTCCGGATCGGGTCCACGATCGGACCGTATCGGTGTGTCTAGCCAGATCCTTAGACCCGGCTAGCGTGTCGCATCGACGAGGGTGTCGATCAGCTCCGGGATGTCTCCCCCGGCCAGCCGGAAGCTGCCCGTGCACACGTTGTCGCGCCACAGCGAGACGACCACCACGTCGGCCTCCTCGTGCCAGCTGACGCGCAGCGCGCGCTCGTCGCCGCGCGCATCGACGAAGGTCGAGCCCGTCGCCGGCAGTGGGCGCACCACGGTCATCGCCACATCATGCGCTGCCGGGCGTCGCCTGTCACTAGGCGGAGAACCGTCGATGCCCGGCACTAGGCTGGTCGCGTGCCCGAGCTGCCGGAGGTCGAGGCGCTGGCCCTGGACCTGCGGGGCCGGCTGTCCGGGCGCGCCATCACCAAGGTGCACATCGCCGCGTTCAGCGCGCTGAAGACCTACGACCCGCCCCTGACCGCGGTCGAGGGGGCGCTGGTCGACGACGTACGACGACACGGCAAGTTCCTCGACATCGAGGCCAGCGGCCTCCACCTCGTCTTCCACCTGGCCCGGGCAGGCTGGATCCGGTGGCGCGACGAGGTGCCGACGACCCCGCCGCGACCGAGCCCGAAGCTCCCCCTGGCGGTGCGGGTCGTCCTCGACGAGCAGGACGGGCTCACGCCGGGGCTCGACGTGACCGAGGCCGGCACCAAGAAGTCGCTGGCGCTCTACCTCGTCCGCTCACCGGGTGAGGTCGCGGGCATCGCCCGCCTCGGCCCCGACCCGCTCGAGGAATCCTTCACCCGGGAGGCGCTGGCCGCGATCCTGGCGGCCGAGGGCCGCAAGCAGCTCAAGGGCGTGCTGCGCCACCAGGGCACCATCGCCGGGATCGGCAACGCCTACTCCGACGAGATCCTGCACGCCGCCCGGATGAGCCCGTTCAAGCCGGCCGACGGCCTCACCGACGACGAGCTCACCACGCTCTTCACCGCGATCAAGCAGACCCTGGGCGACGCCGTCGACCGCTCGCGGGGGCTGGCCGCGAGCGAGCTGAAGGCCGAGAAGAAGTCGAACCTCGCGGTCCACGGCCGCACCGGCCAGGCCTGCCCCGTGTGCGGCGACACCGTCCGCGAGGTCTCCTTCGCGGACTCCAGCCTGCAGTACTGCCCGACCTGTCAGACCGGCGGCAAGCCCCTCGCGGACCGCCGGATGAGCAAGCTGCTGAAGTGAAGCTGCCAAGAATGAAGAGAGTCTGAGCTGATGACCGGCATCCCGACCGTCGCGATCGACGGCGTCCCCGACCCCCTGCCCGACGGCCTGGCCGTGCTCGACGTGCGCGAGCCCAGCGAGTGGGAGGCCGGCCACATCGAGGGCGCGATCCACATCCCGATGATGGAGCTGACCGACCGGCTCGGCGACCTCCCCGACACCCAGACGCTCGTGGTGTGCAAGGTCGGCGGCCGCTCCGCGCAGGTCGTCGGCTACCTCGCCCGCCAGGGCTACGACGTGGTCAACCTCGCCGGCGGGCTGCACGACTGGCAGGCCGCGGGGCGGGCGCTCGTGAGCGAGTCGGGGGCGACGGCGTACGTCGCCTGACCGTGCCGGTCAAATCGGACAGGAGCAGAGGTCGTGGTGGATGAAGCGTTCTACTCGCATCCGAGGCTCTACGACCTGATGTTTCCCGGCGGTGGTCCCGCAGTCGACTTCTACCGCGCCGAAGCCGCTCGGACGGGCGGTCAGGTGCTCGAGCTCGGTTGCGGCACCGGGCACAAGCTGATCCCGATCGCGTCCGACGGGCGTTCGTGCGTCGGGCTGGATCTCTCGTCGGAGATGCTCGCCGAAGCTCGTCGCAAGGCGGATGAGCGCGGCGTGGTCGTGGAGTGGGAGCAGGGCGACATGACGGCGTTCGACCTGGGCCGCACCTTCGACTTCGTGTTCATCACCGCCAACTCCCTGCTGCACCTGCACGAGAGCGACGACCTGGTGAGCTGCTTCAGGTCCGTACGACGCCACCTGGCACCCGGAGCGCGGTTCGTCTTCGACGTGTTCAACCCCAGTGTGAGCCTGCTGGCCGAGGCCGACGGCAGCCGGCGAACCAGGGAGTCGTTGTCGTTCACCGACCCGGACCGCGGCCGGGTGCGGGTCGACGTCGCGGAGACCTACGACGCGCTTGCGCAGGTGACGCGCGGGACGTGGCACCTCTGGACCGACTCCGACCCCGACGTCCTGGTCGCGCCACTCGAGATCAGGAGCATCTTCCCGCAGGAGCTGCCGCTGCTGATCTCGCTCGGTGGATTGCGGCTCGTCGAGCGTTTCGGCGACTGGTCCGGCACACCGTTCAGCGGCGAAGCGGCCCTTCAGCTCTGCGTGTGCGAGTCCGCCTGAGCTGTCGGGCACACCGTCGGGACGTCGTACGGCGTGTCACCGATGAGTGCCAAGACGTATGACGTTGCGCAGGACGTCATACGGCCGAGCGGCGATGGGTCCAGGGACGTATGACGTCCGCCGCATAGGCCACCGTCGTGGCCGCCCTAGCCGGCGCAGGTGGACTTGAGCCAGCTGTACGCCGAGGCGACTGCGTCGCGCTGCTGCGGGGTGAGCTGGCGCTCGACCGCCTCGACCTCGGCGTCCGTGGGCCGGTCGGGGAGCGCCAGGATCCGCTCGGCGAGCGCCGCGACCCCGTTCCAGATCTCGACGGAGACACCCGGCGGCCGCTCCAGGGCCTGCACCTGCGCGGCGAACTCCTTCAGGACCGGGGCGATCGCCGCGGCGATGTCGTCGGGGTCGGTGTAGCTGAGCGCGACGTCCTGGACGGCGCTGACCATCGCGGAGTAGAGCGTGCAGACCGCTGCGGCCGCGTCCGGCAGGTCCGCGGTGCCGGTCGGTTCCTGCGTCTCGCCGTCGTCCGGGCCGGTGCTCGGCTCTGCGGACGACGGCTCAGCCGTGGACTCGTCGGAGTCGTCGGACCCGGTCGCCGTCACCGTCGGGCCGCTGTCGCCCGGGTCGTCGTCGGCGGAGCAGCCGCTGACGAGACCGCTGACGAGCCCGGTCACGAGGACCATCAGCAGCAGCGGGGCGAGGACGGGGCGCATCCCTGTCATCGTGGCACGGCCCCCAAAGCCGAACGGACGACCCCGGAGCCCGGGGTCGGCCGCTGCCGTTGTCGAGACTCAGGTCACTCGGTCGGGACCTCGATGTCCTCCTGGCAGGTCTCGGCCTCGTACTCGGCGTACGCGTCGACCTTCTCCTTCTCGTCATCGGAGAACTCGTCGTCGAACGCCTCCGGGTCGTCGAAGTCGATGTCGTCGGCGTCGAGGTCGTTGATGGCGTCGAGCTGGATCTCGAAGCCCTCGCGCGCGTCGTCCGGGATGTCCTCGGGGGTGCCGACCTCCTCGAGCTTCTCCGCCTGCTCCTTGAGGGCGTCGACGAACGCCTCCTCGTCGGGGTTCTCGAAGTCGATGTCGTTCAACGCCGAGTTGTCGTTGACCGCGTCGCAGTAGTCCTCCTTCGAAGCGTCCGTCGGGGCCCCGCCACAGGCGCTGAGGGAGAACGCGAGAAGAACAGCGGCACCAGCGGCAGCGGCAGGGCGCTTGATCCGGATCATGAAGATTCCTTTCGGGACGACGCCGGTGCCGCGTGCACCGGGTCAGGGAGGGCCGGCCCGAGGCGGGCCATCACCGGCAGACTATTGACGGCAGCCGGTTGCCGGAAGGGTCATCCCCCAACCGGCGGGTGAACAAACACCGGCGGGAGCGGAACCGCGAGCAACGCGGGGAGGCGTTCGACGTAGTCGCGGCGGGTGATCTCCTCGACGCCGAGGCGCTCCAGGTGCGGGGTCGCCCACTGCACGTCGATGAGCCGATCGCCGGCCCGGGCGTCGCTCAGCCCGTCGACCAGGCCCACCAGCGCGACCTTCGACGCGTCGCGCACCCGGTGGAACATGGACTCACCGGCGAAGAGCCCCCCGATCGCCACGCCGTAGAGACCGCCGGCGAGCACGCCGTCCCGCCACGCCTCGACCGAGTGCGCCCAGCCGAGCCGGTGCAGCTCGCCGTACGCCTCACGGATGCCGCCGTCGATCCACGCCCCCGGCCGGCGCGGGTCGCCGCAGGCCTCGACGACCTCCTCGAACGCGGTGTCCACCCGGATCTCGAAGTCGCGCACCGACCGCCGGAGCGAGCGCGACACCCGGAGGCCGTCGAGGCGCAGGACTCCCCGGTACGCCGGGCACCACCAGCCGACCGTCGCCTGCTCCGCGCGGGCGCGCAGCCGCAACCGCGGCGGCTCCGGCATCGGGAACAGCCCGCGGCGGTAGGCGGCGAGCAGGGTGCCCGGGGCGAGGTCGGCCCCGACGGCGACCAGGTCGTCCTCGCCGGCGAGCGCAGCGAGCTGCTCGCGGGAGGGCAGCTCCCACGGTGTCGGCGGCGGTTCGATCGGGTGGCGCATCGGGCCCGACGGTACGACGTGCCCGCCGCCGACTTTCGGCGCCACCCTACGATCGGAGCATGCGCAGCAGCATCAAGCGCGGGCTCGCCGTCGAGACGGCCCGCGTCGTCGTACCCAGGCTCACCGAGCTCGCCCCGGGACTCACGTCGTCCTTCGTGCGCGAGGCGCTGCACCGCGCGATCGTCGGGGTCGGACCGCTGCCGCCCGCCGCCCGGGCGGCCGAGACGCAGCTGCGGGAGCAGCACGGCGACGTCGACAAGGCGATCCACGAGGTCATCGAGAACCACGTCCGGTACGCCGGTCTCGGCGGCCTGGTCACCAACCTCGGCGGCCTGATCACCGCGGCGATCGTCGCCCCCGCCAACATCAGCGGGCTGGCGTTGATCCAGTGCCGGATGGTCGCCGGCATCGCGCACCTGCGCGGCTACGACCTCGAGGACCCCCGGGTGCGCAACGCGATCCTCGTGGCCATCCTGGGCGAGGACTCGGTGCGCAAGATGGTGAAGAAGCTGCAGCTGCCCGCGCCGCCCATGGCGATCGCGACCGCTCCGTCGCACGACCCCGGCCTCGACGCCACCATCACCTCCGCCGTCGCGTCCGACCTGGTCGGCCGGGTGATCGGCAAGCGACTGGCCACCACGGTCAGCAAGCGGGTGCCCGTGGTCGGCGGGCTCGTCGGCGCCGGCGCCGACGGCTACGGCACCTGGAAGGTCGGGCGCTACGCCGACCGCGAGTTCCTTCCTCGACTCCCGCTCACCCGCTGACCCGCTGGCCCGCTGACGCCCCGATGTCGCGGGCTCAGGGCTCGAGGCGGCGCCTGATCTCCCGGGTGGCCCGTACGGCGAGGCCGTGCGGGTCGGGGCGGCGGGCGGCCTCGGCGGTCATGCTGCTGAGAGCGCTGACCGCGGCGCGCATCACGGCCTGCTTCTTGACCCGGTCGGGGTTGTGCCAGGGCTCGTCGGGCCCGGGCCGTCGGGGGCGCAGCTCGTCGAGGTCGCCGATGACGTCGATGCCGCTGGCGCGGATCCACTCCAGCGATCGCTCGGTGCGCTCCTCGACCCAGTCGTAGTTGTCGGGCCGGAGGGTGACCGGTGCCGACCGGTGGTGGAACAGGGTGCCGTCGGCGACCATGCGGCGCAGGAGGTCGTCGTACTCCCCCTCGCGCGCGACCTTGCGGCCGAGGGCCTGGTTGAGCTGGCGCAGCACCTGGGTCTCGGCGACACCGAGCGACTTGTTGGTCGCGTCGCTGTCGATCGGCGCCCAGGCGGGGTCGATCGCGAGGGCCTGGCACATCCGGGTCCAGAGCGTGTCGTGCTGGTCGTCGTCACCGCGTCCCTTGGCGGGTACGACGACCAGGTGGATCCGCTCCGGCGGGACCGCGATGCCCCACGACGACAGCACGTCCGGGATGTCGAAGGCCTGCATCATGAACGGCTTGCCGCGGCGCGAGCGGCGGAGGAACTTCCGGAACGTCCAGCTGCGGCCCTGCTTGACGCTCTCCTGCCAGGCGGCGGACAGCTGCCGGGCGAGGTCGCGGGCGGAGTAGACGATGTGCAGCTCGCTGCCGGACAGGTCGTTCATCGCGCGCTGGATCACCTTGGTCGGCGCGGGCGCGAGGATCTCGTGGCTGATGATCACGTTGCCGCTGAGCCGGCGGGTGCGGCGCATCAGGGCGTCCCAGGAGCCGTCGGCGTGGCCGGGCGCGCCGCCCCAGTCCTGCTCGGTGAGGTCGAGCGCCGCGCGGAACTGCGAGAGCTCCGGGCGCGCAAGCCGCGACGTCGACGGGAAGTGGACACCGTGCTCGGCCAGCGTCTTGGTGTTGCGGCCCAGCCGGGTCTGGATGTAGGTCGTCCCCGTCTTCGGCGCACCGATGTGCAGGTGAACGACCCTGGTCATGCGGGTGATTGTGCCAGCGCCCGCACCACGGCCGACGGGCTGGGCCGCCCGAGGTGAGACGCCATCCAGGTGCTGGTGTCGACCACCGCCCGGAGATCGACACCGTGCTCGATGCCGAGACCGGTGAGGAACCACACCAGGTCCTCGGTGGCGAGGTTGCCGGTCGCGCTCCGCGCGTAGGGACAACCGCCGAGCCCGCCCGCGGAGGCGTCGTACGTCGTCACGCCCGCTTGCAGCCCGGCGTGGACGTTGGTGAGCGCCTGCCCGTAGGTGTCGTGGAAGTGGAGGGCGAGCCGGTCGGGATCGATGCCGGCCGCACCGAAGCCGGCGACCAGGGCCTGCACGTGGCCGGCGGTGGCGACGCCGATCGTGTCGCCGAGGCTGAGCTGGTGGCAGCCGAGGTCGAGCAGGCGATTCCCGACAGCGACGACCTGCTCGACCGGCACCGGGCCCTCCCAGGGGTCGCCGAAGCACATCGAGACGTAGCCGCGGACGTCCAGCCCCGCGTCGAGTGCCCGCGCGATCGTCGGCTCGAACATCGCGAACTGGGAGTCGAGGGTCCGGTTGAGGTTCTTGGCGGCGAAGGTCTCGGTCGCCGACGCGAACACCGCGACGTGGCGGAGCCCGAGCTCGAGGGCGCGGTCGAGGCCGCGCTCGTTGGGCACCAGCACCGGGAGGTCGCGGGCGACGTCGCCGAGCCCGGCGACCAGGGCGGTCATCAGCTCGGCGGCGTCGGCGAGCTGGGGAACCCACTTGGGGTGCACGAAGCTGGTGGCCTCGACGACCGGAAGACCGGCAGCGAGCAGCCGCCGCACGAACTCGGTCTTCACCTCCGTCGGCACCGCCGTCTGCTCGTTCTGCAGGCCGTCGCGGGCGCCGACCTCGTAGATCGTCACCTTCGTCGGCAGGCCGGGCTCGGGGACGACCATCGGCAGGCCGGTCATGGCTCACTCCGGTCTCGTGACGGGTCTCGTGACGGGTCTCGTGACGGGTCTCGTGACGGTCGCTGCGCGACCTCCTCGACCTCCGAGGATCGCTGCGCGACCTCCTCGACCTCCGAGGATCGCTGCGCGACCTCCTCGGCCTCCGAGACGGTGAAGAGCGGCGCGCCCAGGGCGACCTGGTCGCCGGCGACGGCCGCGACGGCGGTGACCACGCCGTCGTACGGCGCCTTCAGGGCGAGCTCCATCTTCATCGCCTCGACCACGCCGAGCACGTCGCCGGCCGCGACGTGGTCGCCCTCGGCGACCCGGACGTCGAGCACGGTGCCGGGCATCGGCGCGACGACGGATCCGTCTCCGGCGACGGCGCCGTGGTCGGACGCCGCGTCGGGTCGGGTGAACACGTAGCGCTGGCCGTGGTGGGCGAGCTCGACGTCGTGAGCCGTGACGACCGCGACCGGCTGCTCGGCGGGCGGTGGCCCGAGGACGACCGAGCCGTCCTCGAAGTCGACCCGCACCGGGGCCGGCGGGCCGCCGAGCCGGAACCCGTCCGAGGCGAACGGGCCGACCCGCGTGGCGTGCGCCTGCTGCCAGGCGTGCGCGGCGAGCTCCCGGGCCGGCGCCGGGTCGGGCGCCACGACGGCGGCGCGGTCGAGCCAGGCGGTGTCGATCTCGCCGTCGCCGAACGCGTCGCCGGCGACCAGCTCGCGCAGGAACCCGGTGTTGGTGGTGGGCCCGAGGNGTGGTGAGCCCGAGGACGGCGGTGTCGTCGAGGGCAGCGACCAGCCGGCGCCGGGCGCTGCCCCGGTCGGGTCCGTGCACGATCACCTTGCCCAGCATCGGGTCGAAGGCCGTGCTGACCACCTGACCGCTCTCGAGCGCGTGGTCCACACGGACGTCCGGTCCGCTCGGCCACCGCACGGTGGTCGCCCGGCCCGCCTGCGGGAGGAACCCGGCGTACGGGTCCTCGGCATAGACCCGGGCCTCGATCGCGTGGCCGTACGGTCCGCCTGCTCCCGACTCGATGCCGAGCTCCTCGTCCTGCGCGACCCACAGCTGCTGGGCCACGAGATCGATGCCGCCGCAGGCGAGCTCGGTCACGGGGTGCTCGACCTGGAGCCGGGTGTTCATCTCGAGGAAGTAGAACTCGCCGGCCTCGGCGTCGAGCAGGAACTCGACGGTGCCGGCGTTGGTGTAACCCACCGCGGAGGCGAGGTCGACAGCCGCCTGGTGCATGCGGTGGCGAAGGTGCGGGTCCAGGTCGGGCGCCGGGGCCTCCTCGATCACCTTCTGATGCCGGCGCTGCACCGAGCACTCCCGGGTGAGCAGGTGCACGACGTTGCCGTGGGTGTCCCCGAGGACCTGCACCTCGATGTGGCGGCCGCGCTCGACGTACTTCTCGATCAGCATGGTGTCGTCGCCGAAGGCTGCCGCCGACTCGCGCCTCGCCGCGGCCATCGCTTCGTCGAGCTCGGCGGCGGAGCGGACGATCCGCATGCCCTTGCCGCCGCCGCCGGCTGCGGCCTTCACGAGCACCGGATAGGGGTCACGTGACGGTCGCTGGGTCTCGTGGCGGTCGCCAGGGCGACCTCCTCGAGCACCGGCGGCGTCGACCAACGTTCCTTGCTCGATGCGGAAGGAAGGCACCACGGGGACTCCCGCGGCGACGGCGAGCTCGCGGGCAGCGTCCTTGCGGCCCATCCGCTCGATCACTTCGGGCGTGGGTCCGACCCAGGTGATGCCGGCGCCGGCGACGGCGCGGGCGAAGCCGGCGTTCTCGGACAGGAAGCCGTAGCCGGGGTGCACCGCGTCGGCGCCGACGTCCTTGGCCGCCGCGACGACGGCGTCGATGTCGAGGTAGGACGGCACGAGCACGGCGATGTCGGCGTCGCGCACGTGCGGCGCCCCGGCGTCGGCCTCGGTGTAGATGGCGGCGGTACGGATGCCGTGCGCCTCACAGGTGCGGAAGACGCGGAGCGCGATCTCGCCGCGGTTGGCGACGAGCAGGGTCTGCAGGTTCATCGCCATCACATCCGGAAGATGCCGTAGGACGGCTCGGGAACGGGAGCGGGTGCGGTGACGGCGAGCGCCATCCCGAGCACGCGTCGGGTGTCGGCGGGGTCGATCACGCCGTCGTCCCAGAGCCGGGCGGTGGCGTAGTAGGGCGACCCCTGCGTCTCGTACTGCTGCCGGATCGGCTCCTTGAACTCCTCGTCGTCCTCGCGGCCGGCGACGGTCGCGAGGGCGCCCGCGGCCTGGTCGCCGCCCATCACGGAGATCCGCGC
>NZ_JACEHF010000116.1 GCF_014180685.1 Nocardioides pelophilus
GTCGCCTGCCACATCCGCAGCTCGTCGGCGACCTGGATCGACTCGACGACCGCCGTCGAGAGCTCCGAGCGGAGCCGCACCAGCCGCCGCTCCGCACGGCGGGCACCGTGGCGGGCCAGCAGGAACGCCCCCGGCCCGGCCACCGCGAGGTAGACCAGCACGACCAGCCCCGCGGCCGGGAGAAGGACACCGGCCACGAGGACCGCGAGCACTCCCACCAGCGCCAGCTGCCGCACGGGCATCCGCACCCGGAGCTCCCGGTCGACGACCGCGTCGACGTCGTCGACCACCGCGCTCAGCAGGTCGCCGCGCCGGCGACCGAGCCGGGCAGGCACGAGCGGCACGAGGGCGTCGTACACCTCGACGCGGCGGCGGGCGAGCAGCTGGAGGGCGGCGTCGTGCGAACGCAGCCGCTCGACGTACCGCAGCACCGGCCGCGCCAGGCCGAACGTGCGCACGCCGACGATCGCGACCAGCAGCGTCAGCACGGCGGGCCGGGTCGAGGCCTGGACGATCAGCCACCCGGCGGTGGCCGTCAGGGCCACACCCGATGCGGACGCGAGCGCGCCGATCACGGTGCTGCCGAGGAACCCGCGGGCGGGTCGCAGCAAGCCCGTCGTCGGCTCGGCGGGGGACGCCGCAGCCGCCGCGGCCGGTGCGACCGCCGGCCGCGGCCCGCGGTCGGCCACCGGTATCGGCACCGGCACCCGTGCCGGCGCGGTGAGCTCGATGCGGTGGTCGGCGATCGCGACCAGCGCGGGCTTGTGTGCGACGACGACCACGGCGGACCGGCGCCCCAGCTCGTGCACGGTGTCGACGATGATCCGTTCGGTCAGCTCGTCGAGGTGCGCGGTCGGCTCGTCCAGCAGCACCCACGGCCGGTCCGCGAGGACGACCCGGGCGAGGGCGAGCCGCGCCCGCTCACCGGCGGACAAGGTGGCGCCGTCCTCGCCGAGTGGGGTGTCGAGGCGCTCGGGAAGCGCGTCGACGCGGACCTCCAGCGCGACCTGCCGCAGGGCGTCCCACAGCTCGGCGTCGGTCGCGGTCGGCACCGCCAGCCGCAGGTTGTCGGCGATGGTGCCGGCCACGAACTGGGGCTGCTGGGGAAGCCAGGCGATGTCGGCCTGCCACGCCGGGCCGCCCACCGGGAGTCCGTCCGCCGTGATCTCGCCCTCGGCCGGGACCAGCCCGGCGATCGCGGCGAGCAGGGTCGACTTGCCGCACCCCGAAGGCCCTGAGATCGCCGTGACGCCGTGGGCGGGGATCCCCGCGACCGACAGCCGGAGGGAGGGGTGGGTGCGCCCGGGGTAGGTCACCGAGAGGTCCGTGAGGACCAGGCTGGCGCCGGCAGGCGCCGGACGGTCGACGGTCTCCGGCCCCGCCTCGAGCAGCCGGTCCGCCGCCTCGAACGTGGCCGCGCCCTCGGCCGCCGCGTGGAACTCGGCACCTACTCTGCGCAGCGGCCAGTAGGCCTCCGGCGCCAGCAGCAGTACGACGAGGGCGGTGTGCAGTCCCACCGAGCCCGACGCCAGCCGGACCCCGATGGTCACCGCGACGAGCGCCACCGAGAGGGTGGCCACGAGCTCCAGCACGGCGGAGGAGGCGAACGCGATCCGCAGGGTGCGCAGCGTCGCGACCCGGTAGCGGTCGGTGATCTCGGCGATCCGGCCCGACTGGGCCCGCGCCCGGCGGTGCGCCACGAGCGTCGGCAGGCCGCGGACCACGTCGACGAAGTGGCCCGAGAGGGCCGACATCGCCCGCCACTGCTGCTCGGCCCGGTCCCGGGTCGCGAGGCCGACGAGGGCACCGAACACCGGCACCAGCGGCAGCGTCGCCAGCACGATCACCGCGCTCAACAGGTCCTGGGACGCGATTGCGACCAGGGTCAGCGGTGGCAGCAGGACCGCGAGGACCAGGGCGGGGAGGTAGCGGGTGAGGTACGGCTCGATCGCCGCGACACCGCGGGTGATGAGCACGGCGCGCTCGCCGGTCGCCTCGCCGTCCCGTCGTTCGACGGACGCGGCGACCAGCCGGTGCCGCAGGATCGTGCTCACGACCGCCGCCGCGCGCGCCGCCATGCGGTCGCCGAAGCCGGAGACCAGCCCGCGCAGGGCGAGCAGCCCGGCGACGACGACCCCCCACGTGGCGACGCCCGCTCCCCACCAGCGGGCGTCGCCGTGGTCCAGTGAGGCGACGATGAGGCCGGCGACCGCCCCTGCCTGGGCGATCACCAGCACGCCGGTGCCGAGACCGGCGGCCGCGATGCCCGCCAGTTGCCGGCGTGCGGGCGCAAGCTGCGCCCGCAGCCGGGGGTCTGACGGCCTCACGGTGCTGTCGAGACCTGTTCCGGCGCCGCGGTCGGCGGGATGTGGTGCGCCGCGATCCGCTGCCGGAACACCCAGTAGGTCCAGCCCTGGTAGGCGAGCACGACCGGGGTGAAGATGACCGCGACGACGGTCATGATCTTCAGCGTGTAGTCGGTCGCCGCGGCGTTCGTCGTGGTCAGACCCGCACCGTCGGACAGCGACGTCGGCATCACGTCCGGGAACAGGGCCAGGAACAGCCCCGCCACCGCCAGCGCGATCGCCACGAAGGTGCCGAGGAAGGCCCAGCCCTCCCGGCGCCCGATCGCCGCGAACAGCCCGCCCACCAGCGCCGCGGCAGCCGCGATGAACGCCACCGCCGAACCAGTGGTCCCGGTGTCGGCCTGGGTCCAGACCAGGAAGCCCACCGCCGCGACCGCAGCCGCGGTCGTGAGCGGTACGGCGAGCGCACCCGCGCGCTGCCGGATCGGGCCGTCGGTCTTCAACGCGAGGAAGACCGCGCCGTGGGCCAGGAACAGCAGCAGGGTGGTGACTCCGCCGAGCAGGGCGTACGGGTTGAGCAGGTTGAAGAAGCCGCCGACGTACTCGTGCTCGGAGTCGATCGGCACCCCGCGCAGGATGTTGGCGAACGCGACGCCCCACAGGAGGGCGGGCACGAACGAGCCCACGATGATCGAGGCGTCCCAGCCCCGGCGCCAGCGGTCGTCGTCCCGCTTCGCGCGGTACTCGAACGCCAGCCCGCGCACGATGAGGGCGACCAGGATCAGCAGCAGCGGCAGGTAGAACCCGCTGAACAGCGTCGCGTACCACTCGGGGAACGCGGCGAAGGTGGCGCCGCCGGCGACCAGCAGCCAGACCTCGTTGCCGTCCCAGACGGGCCCGATCGTGTTGATCATGATCCGCCGGTCGGTGTCGTTCTTGCCCAGCACGGGCAGCAGCATGCCGACCCCGAAGTCGAAGCCCTCGAGGCAGAAGTAGCCGATCCAGAGGACGGCGATCAGGATGAACCAAACAGTGGTGAGTTCCATGTCTCCTCCTCGGGATCAGTACGCGAAGGCCATCGGCCGGTCGTCGCCCGGCCCTGCGGCCGGGTCGTCCTCGGGCAATGGATCCGCGCCCTTGCGGATGTAGGTGAACAGCAGGCGGACCTCGATCACTGCAAGCAGGCCGTAGACCGCCGTGAGGACGATGAGGGACGTCAGGACCTCAGCGGTGCTCACTCCTGGCGAGACCGACTGCTCGGTCGTCATCAGGCCGAACACGGCCCACGGCTGCCGACCGACCTCGGTGAAGATCCACCCGAACGAGTTGGCGAACAGCGGCAGGAACGGCAGCGAGATGGCAGCCCACATGATCGGCCGGCCACCGGGCACGCGTTCCCTCCGGGTCGCCCACAGGATCCAGATCGCTGCGGCGGCGGCGAGTGCGCCGAGCCCCATCATCAGCCGGAAGGTCCAGTAGGTCAGCGGGATCACGGGCGTGTAGTCGCCCGGCGAGTAGTACTTCTCACCCGGGTCCTGCCCGTAGGTCTCCTGGTACTCCTCGCGCAGGTCGTTGATGCCCTTGACCTCGCCGTCCCACTCCCCGGTGCCCAGGTAGGAGAGCAGCTGGGGGACCTTGATCGAGAACTTCTCCGCCTTGCCGTCGGGCGTCCCGATGGTCAGGATCGAGAAGTCGGCAGGGGACTCGGTCTCGTAGAGCCCCTCGGCAGCAGCCATCTTCATGGGCTGCACCTCGGTCATGATCTTGCCCTGGATGTCGCCGGAGACGACCACGCCGATCCCGCTGACCAGCACGATCGCCGCGCCGGTGCGGAGCGCCTTGCGGTACATGGAGCGGTCGTCGTCGGCCTTCGCCCGGCGGTGCTGCCAGAACGCGACACCGACCACGAACGCGGCGCCGGTCATGTAGGCCGACAGCACGACGTGGGGGAAGGTCACCAGCTGCACCTTGTTGAACAGCACGGCGGCGAAGTCGTTCATCTCCGCACGTCCGGTGTCCGGGTTGTAGCCGAACCCGGTCGGGTTCTGCATCCACGAGTTCGCGGCCAGGATGAAGTACGCCGAGAACAGGGTGCCGACGTGCACGAGGGCGATGCACGCCGCGTGCAGCTTCTCGGGGAGCCGGTCCCAGCCGAAGATCCACAGACCCAGGAAGGTCGACTCGAGGAAGAACGCGAGCAGTCCCTCGACCGCGAGCGGGGCGCCGAAGATGTCACCCACGAACCGCGAGTAGTCGCTCCAGTTCATGCCGAACTGGAACTCCTGCACGATGCCGGTGACGACGCCGATGGCGAAGTTGATGAGGAAGAGCTTGCCGAAGAACTTCGTCAGCCGCAGCCACTGCGGGTTGCGGGTGCGCAGCCAGGAGATCTCGTAGCCGGCGATGATCGCCGAGAGACCGATCGTGATCGGGACGAAGAGAAAGTGGTAGACGGTGGTGATGGCGAACTGCCAGCGGGCAATATCAGTGGGGTCCATCGGGGCCTTCCTCAGGTGTTGAGCGTGCGCCGGCCGCAGCGCGGCGCTGGTCAGCAGGGAGCAGGTTGAGCAGGGAGCAGGTCGAACGCTTTCTGGTAGGGAGCAGGTCAGGCGATCAGAACGTCGTCAAGGCCGCGGCGGGGCGTGCGGGGCAGCCCGGTGCGGCCGATGGCCTGCCACCCGATGCGCACCGCCAGGTGCGGGACGAAGGCGCCCTCGAGGACCTTCTCGGTCATCTGGGCGCGCGTCGCCTCGACCTCGACCGGCAGGCTGAGCGGGACCACCGAGAGGCCGTCGCGGGTGGCGCGCAGCCACAGGGCGCTGAGACCAGCGCCGGTTCGCAGCCAACCGATCGGGTCGTCGGCGACCCCGCCCAGCACGATCACGCCGTCGCCGCCGTCGACCGGTGCCCGGGTCTCGGGGACCAGGCCAGGCCCGAACCGGCCCGGCCGCTCGAGCACGTCGGCGGCCTCGCTGTTGGGGAGCACGGCGAGGGGGACCCCTTCGGAGCCACCCCGGTTGACCCAGAGCGCCTGCTCCTGGACGGCTTCCTCGTCCAGCTCACGGAGGGCGCTGGCGTCGCTCGTGAGCAGCTCCAGCCGGAACCGCGCGACCAGGTCGACGACCGGGGTCGCGCGCACGTCCCACTCGCGCGCCTCCTCGGCCAGCCGGTCGAGCACCTCGGGCGGGACCGGCCACGACGTGAACCGGCGGCGGTCGGTGCAGCGACGACGGAGCGCGGCCAGGTCGTTGACCGGCTGCGGCGACGGCTCCCCGCGCTCGAGGCGCACCACGGCGAGCAGATTCGGCTCGGCTGCGCTCGGGAGCAGCGTGACGTCCGAGACCCATCCCAGGGCGCGGGCGGCGAACTGGAGGTGGTGGAGGGCGGCGCCGCAGGAGATCGTCAGGTTGCGCCCGTCGGGGTCCTCGAGCGGCAGGTGACGCCGGCGGTCGGCGTACAGCCGGATCTCGTCGCCGTCGATCTGCCACAGCCAGGGCTGGGTGTTGTGGGCGCTCGGTGCGTGGCACGCGAGCTCGATCAGGCGGCGTGCAGTCGTGATCGGGATCGACATTGCGCTCGCCCCTCTTCCTCGCTAGGTCCGGTGATGCTCCGAGTCTTCTGCGCGAGCGGGGTTCGCGGACAGGGACCAAGGTCCTTCGCCTGTGGGGCGTTGGGTTCGGATGCGCCCGGGACCAGGCCCGGGATACCGTGGAGGGGTGACTGAGGACGACGCGACTCCACGCTCCGAGCGACCGATCAAGATCTTCCTGCTCGACGACCACGAGGTCGTCCGCCGCGGCATGCGCGAGCTGCTCGAGAGCGAGCCCGACATCGAGGTGATCGGCGAGTCCGGATCGGCGGTCGAGGCGATGCGGCGGATCCCGGCCCTCCGTCCCGACGTCGCGATCCTCGACGGGCGGCTGCCCGACGGATCGGGCATCGACGTCTGCCGCGAGGTCCGGTCCCAGGACCCGAGCATCGCGGCGCTGATCCTGACGTCGTACGACGACGACGACGCGCTCTTCGCCGCGATCATGGCCGGCGCTGCCGGCTACGTGCTCAAGCAGGTCCGCGGCACCGACCTCATCGACATGATCCGGCGCGTGGCGTCAGGGCAGTCCGCCCTCGACCCCGCGGTCACCGCGGCCGTGCTGGAGCGGGTCCGCACCGGTCCGCCGGTCGACCAGGAGCTGGCCGCGCTGACCGAGCAGGAGCAGAAGATCCTCGACCTGATCGGTCAGGGCATGACCAACCGGCAGATCGCCCAGGAGCTCTACCTCGCCGAGAAGACGGTGAAGAACTACGTCTCCTCGCTGTTGGCCAAGCTCGGGCTGAGCAGCCGCACCCAGGCGGCGATCTTCGCGGTCAAGCACACCGGACCGGACAGTTGACGGAGGCCGAACGGCGGCGACTCCTGCGCGAAGCGGATTTCGAGGAGCTGGTCCGCGAGGTCGAGGCGCGCATGCAGGGCGCCATCGACCAGCGCGAGCGGCTCGAGCTGCTGCTGGACGCGGTCGTCACCATGGCGACCGACATCACCCTCGACGGGGTGCTCTCACGCATCGTCGAGGTCGCGAGCCGGCTGGTCGATGCCCGGTACGCCGCCCTCGGCGTGCTCAACCCCGGCGAGGGCGACCGGCTGCAGACGTTCATCTACCACGGGATCGGGCCCGAGAGCGCGGCCGAGATCGGTGAGCTGCCCCGCGGGCACGGGCTGCTCGGCCTGATCATCGACCAGCCGCAGCCGCTGCGGCTGCACGACATCGCGCAGCACCCCGCGTCGTACGGCTTCCCGCCCCACCACCCGCCGATGCACTCGTTCCTCGGTGTGCCGGTGCGGATCCGCGGCCAGGTCTTCGGCAACCTCTACCTGACCGAGAAGAACGACGGCTCGGACTTCACCACCGAGGACGAGGAGATCGTGGTCGCGTTCGCCGCCGCCGCCGGCGTGATGATCGAGAACGCCCGGGCCCGCGACGACCAGCAGCGGCTGGCGCTCCTCGAGGACCGCGACCGGATCGGGCGCGACCTCCACGACCTGATCATCCAGCGGCTGTTTGCCGTCGGACTCAGCATCCAGAGCTCGGCCCGGCTCCCTGACCGCGACGAGGCGGCCGACCGCCTGGACCGGGCAGTGTCCGACATCGACGCGACCATCAAGGACATCAGGCGCACGATCTTCGCGCTGGGCTCGAGGGCGGCGTCGTCCGACATCCAGGCCGAGGTCACCCGGGTCGTCGAGCGGGCGGCGGCGACGATGAAGGTCCGGCCCTCGCTCTCCCTCGAGGGGCCGGTCCGGACCCTCGTCTCACCCGAGCTGGCGCCCGACCTGCTGGCCGTGCTCAGCGAGGCGCTCGCCAATGCCGGGCGCCACGCGCGCGCCACGTCGGTCCAGGTGCGGCTGCGCGCCGGCGAGGAGATCGTGCTGACCGTGTCCGACGACGGCCGCGGCATCCCGCAGGCCGGCGTGCACGAGAGCGGGCTCGCGAACATGAAGTGGCGCGCCGAGCAGCGCGGCGGCACCCTGACGATCGAGTCGTCCCCGGACGCCGGTACGACGGTGCGCTGGGCGGTCCCGCGCGCCTGAGCTGTCGGGCCGCGTGAGCTGTCAGGCCGGCGTCAGGCGGATGCCGGTGATGGAGTCCGGTGTGATCCGCAGGATGTAGCTGCGGTTGCCCTCGGCCCAGGGATACGGCCGCTCGGCGGGGTCGGCCGGAAGCTCGTAGGCGGCCGCCCGGTGGGCGTGCCCCCGCGCGACGACCGACCAGCCCGACTCGGTGTACGGGTCGATCTCGTCGATCTCGAAGGCGACCCGCGCCCCGGTGGCCGCGCGGGCGATGGCGCCGTAGCCGGTGGTGGCGATCAGGATGTCGTTGCCCTCCATCGAGTAGTTGATGGGGAGGACATCGGGTCCCGAGTCGTCGGTGAACGCGAGCCGGCCGACCTTCGCCTCGCGCAGCAGCCGCTGGCACTCGGCCGCGTCTAGTTCCTTGATCCGGCCCTTGAACCAGTGGTTCGTGCTGGTCATGGCTACTCCTCGTTGGGTGGGTACCACCAGCAAACGTGACCCTGTTCGAGCGGAGCAGAGACTACGGTCGGCGAGCGGGGGGACCTTGGTCCCGTTCAGCGCCGGAACGCGGCCATGCGCTTGAGGTAGCTCCTGAGCCTACGCGCCGGGACACCCCGCGGCCAGTCGTCCGCGCGGAACCACGCGTCCGAGCCGCCGTCGACGAAGACCACGCTCCCGCAGAGGAAGTCAGCAGCGTCGGACAGCATGAAGACCACCCAGTCGGCGAGGTCCCCGGGGTCGCCGAAGCCGCCGATCGGCACCGGGAACCGGTTGATCTGCTTCGCCTCGGCGGGCGTCGCGAGCTGCTTCTCCAGCAGCGGGGTGAGGACGGCGCCCGGGGCGATCGCGTTGAGCCGGATCCCGGCACCGGCCCACTCGGGGGTGACCGCCGTGCGCCGCACCCAGCGGCTGATCGCGATCTTGCTCGCCGCGTAGGCGAAGGTCGGTGCCTGCTTGCCGAAGATCCGGAGCGCCCGGAGCACCCGGTCGACGTCGCGGTCGAGGAACCCGCGGACCGCGCGGCCCGGCACCATCGGCACGGTGGAGCTGGAGTTGCTCGAGAACACGACGACCTTGGCCCGGTCGGCGGCGGCGAGGGCGGGACGCCAGGCGTCGAGGAGCTCCACGACGCCGAAGTAGTTGACCTCGGCGATCAGCCGTGGCCGGTCCTTGCCGGGTGCCGGCCCGAGACCGGCCGCCATCACGGCGCCGTCGAGCCGGCCCCCCGCCTGCTCCAGGACCGCGGCAGCAGCGCTGCGCCGGCCCTCGGCGGTGGACAGGTCCGCGGTGACGGTGGCCTCGACGATGTCGACGTCGATGACGGTGTGCCCGGCCGCGGACAGCTTCTCGGCGACGGCTCGGCCCATGCCGGAGGCCGCCCCGGTGACGGCGTACGTGCTCATGGACGCCGACACTAGAACACGTTCCAGGTCCGCGGCGAACGGCGGGGACTGCGGGTGCCCGGGCTGGTCGGCCGGGGAGGAATCGAGTGGCTCGGGACGGCGCGGGCTGGGATGATCGGCGCGTGCCGTCGTCCAGCCAATGGCTCGCCTTCCTCGTCGCCTCGATCCTCTTCATCCAGGTGCCGGGTCCGAGCCTGCTGTTCACCATCGGCCGCGCGCTGACCGTCGGCCGGCGCGACGCCCTGCTCTCGGTGGTCGGCAACGGTCTGGGGCTGATGGCCCAGGTGTTGCTGGTGGCGATCGGTCTCGGTGCGGTGGTCGCGGCGTCCGCCTCGGCGTACACCGCGATCAAGCTGGTCGGTGCCGGTTACGTCATCTACCTCGGCGTGCAGGCGATCCGGCACCGCCGCGACGCGCGGCTGGCGATGGAGGCGTCGGTGTCCGAGGTCCCGCTCCGCTCCACCGCGCTGCGCTCCGTGCGCACCGGGATGGTGGTCGGTGCGACCAACCCCAAG
Organism: Nocardioides pelophilus; assembly: GCF_014180685.1. Classification (GTDB taxonomy): domain Bacteria; phylum Actinomycetota; class Actinomycetes; order Propionibacteriales; family Nocardioidaceae; genus Nocardioides; species Nocardioides pelophilus. Next base: position 9,794 of record NZ_JACEHF010000116.1, read on the forward strand.
ACGATCGTGTTCTTCGTGGCGTTCCTGCCGCAGTTCACCGACGAGGCGGCGGGCAGTCCCGGTGCCGCCATCGCCCTGCTCGGCATCGTGTTCGGTGCGATGGCGATCGCCTCCGACACGGTGTGGGCGCTGGCCGCCAGCAAGGCGCGCGAGTGGTTCTCGCGGCGGCCGCACCGGCTCGACCGGCTCGGCGCCGCAGGCGGGGTGATGATGGTCGGTCTCGGCACGACCATGGCGGTCGCCGAGTGACCGTCGCGCCCGGAGCGTGACCGATCACGAGGTGTCGGTCGACCATCTGCGCCGGGAACACAGCAGTGCGGCGCAGTTGTTGCTATCGTGACCACACCGCTGGACACCCGGCCCTCTGAGTGTCGGATCCGCGGCGTCACCGTCGCGAGGGTTCCGCCCTCCACGACAACTCGCTCGCACGAGCGGCCCGCGGACCGCAGTCCGCGTCACGACCTGCCGACCGGCACCGGCCGGCCATCGACCGTAGGGACATCAGTGGCTCGAGGAAGCCAGCAGCGCAGGCCCGCGCAGCAGCGCAGGGGCGGTGCGACGAAGACCGCCCGGCGCGACGAGACCGGGATCATCCCGGTGCTCGCCCGCGTCGTCCGGGAGGTGGAGGCCGCGGTCGCGCGCCGCTCCGCGATGCCCGACGTGCGCGCCAAGTTCCAGGTGGTCGCGCTGCTCGCCCGGGAGGAGCGGGCGCGGGTGCGTGCCGACGAGACGCTGTCCGACGCCCGGCGCGCCGAGGAGCTCAAGCGGCTCGACGGGATCGCCACGATCCTGGCGCAGACCGCAGCCAGCGACCCGCGGCTCTTCGACCTGCTGGCCGAGGACGCGGAGGTGTCCGACTCGGCCCAGGACCTCAAGCGCGAGCTGCAGCGCCGCGCGGGCTACGACGTCCCCGACCCGGAGCCCGAGCCGGCCGTCGACCCGGCCGAGGCCCTGGCCGAGCGACGGGCGATCCCGCAGTCGGTCATCGCCCGCCAGCTGGCCAACCCGTTCCTCGTGCCCGACTTCGCGGCTGCCACCCCGGTCCGGCGTCCGACGGGGCGGCTGGCCAGCTGGGAGCTGCTCGGTCCGCTCTTCCGCTCCTTCGAGGACACCACGCCCGGCGCGCCGGTGTGCATGGACCTGCCGGAGGAGCCCGGCATGGTGATGGTCCCCGAGGGCCGCGAGCTGATGGCGCACCAGGCGCGGTTGGTCGAGGCCGCCGCCGAGGGGCACCGCACCTTCCTGCTCGCCGACGAGCCCGGGCTCGGCAAGACGGCGCAGGCGCTGCTGGCGGCGCAGACCGCCGAGGCCTACCCGCTGCTCGTCGCGGTGCCGAACGTCGTCAAGACCAACTGGGCGCGCGAGGTCGAGCTGTGGACCCCCAGCCGCCGCGCGACCGTCCTCCACGGTGACGCGATGGACGTCGACGGCTTCGCCGACGTCTTCGTCGTCAACTACGAGATCCTCGACCGCCACCTCGGCTGGCTCGGCCAGCACGGCTTCCGCGGGATGATCGTCGACGAGGCGCACTACATCAAGAACAAGAGCTCGCAGCGCTCGCAGAACGTGCTCGAGCTCGCTGCCCGGATCCGCAAGCGGGTCCCGCGGCCGCTGCTGATGGCGCTGACCGGCACGCCGCTGATCAACGACATCGAGGACTTCCGGGCGATCTGGCAGTTCCTCGGCTGGATCGACGACAAGAAGCCGCTGGGCGAGCTGATGGCCGAGCTCGACGACACCGGACTGACCCCGGCCGACCGCGGCTTCTATCCCGCGGCCCGACAGATCGTGGTCGACATGGGCATCGTGCGGCGGCGCAAGGTCGACGTCGCGTCCGACATCCCCGCCCGCCGGATCGCCGACGTGCCGGTCGAGCTCGAGGGAGAGGCCGGGCGCTCGATCCGCAAGGCCGAGGAGGACCTCGCCCGCCGGCTCGTGGAGCGCTACGACCGAGCGCTGGAGACCCGGCGTACGCCGTCGGTCGTCGAGGGCATCGACTACGACCTGGTGCGCCAGGTCGCGACGTGGGAACGCGAGGACATCTCCACCGAGTCGGGGGAGAACGTCTTCGGCATGCTTCGTCGGATCGGCCAGGCCAAGGCCGGGCTCGCGGCCGACTACGCCGCCCAGCTCGCCCGCAACGCCGGCAAGGTGGTCTTCTTCGCCAAGCACATCGACGTCATGGACATCGCGGAGGAGACCTTCGCCGCCCGCGGCATCCCGTCGGTGTCGATCCGCGGCGACCAGTCCAAGACGGCCCGCGAGAAGGCGATCGACTCGTTCACCAACGACCCCGAGGTGCAGATCATCGTCTGCTCGCTGACCGCAGCGGGCGTCGGCATCAACCTGCAGGTCGCGTCCAACCTGATCCTGGCGGAGCTGTCGTGGACCGACGCCGAGCAGACCCAGGCGATCGACCGGGTGCACCGGATCGGGCAGACCGAGCCGGTCACGGCGTGGCGGGTGATCGCCACCCAGACGATCGACACCCGGGTGGCCGAGCTGATCGGCAGCAAGGCCGGACTCGCGGCACGGGCTCTCGATGCCGAGGTCGAGGAGGGCGACGGCGGGTTCGACCTGCAGCTCGAGGCGCTGGTCGGACTGCTCCGCGGCGCGCTGGAGAAGCGCGAGGGCACCTCCCTCTTCTGACCACACCGCGGCGGCGTCGTCGTCGTACCAGGACGGTGGTGCACACTGTCCGCCATGCCGTGGACCCGCGCGGCGGCGCTCACCGACGAGCACCGCACCCGCCTGATCGCCGCCGGCGTCGATGCCGACGTCCTCGCCACGACCGCGCTCCGGCGGGTCACCGCCCCGCTGCCCGAGTGGTGGCACGAGCAGGGCAACGCGCTCTACCTCGGCGACGACGTCGACCCGGTCGACCTGCCGCGCAAGCTCATCGACACGATGACGCTGTATCCGTTCTCCGACGTGCTGCTGGTCGTCGCGAGCCCGTGCAACAACATGGCGTCGCTGCTGCTCGGCGGTGACGGGGCGACGGTCTTCCTCGGCCCGGAGAGCGCGTTCACGGCGACCGACCTCTACTGCGGCGCCCACTCGACCGTCGTGCTCAACGGCGACACGACGGCGACCCGCTGCGCGATCATCGACGCCCGCAACGGCGGGACGATCGTGGCCGAGTGGGGCCAGCTGTGGGCGGCCAACGTCTACGTCGCGACCGACGACATGCACCGCCTCGAGGACCGCGAGACCGGCGCCCGCCTCAATCCGTACGGCGCGCACATCCGCCTCGGTCGGCACGTCTGGCTCGGCCGCGAAGCGATCGTCACGGGGCACTGCGACATCGGCGAGGGCGCCGTGGTCGGCACCCGTGCGATGGTGCGCGGACAGAAGGTTCCGCCGCACACGGCGGTCGCCGGCTGCCCGGCCCGGGTGATCCGCGAGGGCGTCGCCTGGAGCGGCGAGGACACTCCCTAGGTCCCGCCCCGCCCAGGGTCTTTGGCCTCTCGCGCCCGCGCGCGGGGCGCGGCACCGTAGTGGGCATGAGGTTGTTGCCGGTCTGGACCGCGACGGTGACCGCGGCCGAGAGCGTCGGCTTCCTGGCGCCGGCGGGCGTCGGTGTCGCGACCGTCGG
>NZ_JACEHF010000117.1:0-9379 GCF_014180685.1 Nocardioides pelophilus
CCCTGACCGGTCTGGCGGCTGCGCTGGCCGCCGGGGACGTCGCACTCGACCGCGGCCCGGACCGCGACGACGTACGACGGGCGCTGCTGGCGCTGCCCGGCATCGGCCCGTGGACGGCCGACTACATCGCCCTGCGTGCCCTCGGGCATCCCGACATCTACCTGCCGACCGACGTCGGCGTGCGCCACGCGATCACCGCGCTCGGCGCCGGCGACGCCGATCCGGCGACCTGGGCGCCGTGGCGCTCCTACGCCCTGCTACACCTGTGGACCTCACTGGAAGAGAGCTGAACATGTGGACCGTCATCGACTCACCGATTGGCGAGCTGCGGCTCGTCGCGCGCGGCGGCGCGCTGACCCAGATCGAGTTCACGCCGTTCCGTGACTCCGACGGCCGTCCGAAGGGCGACCGCGTCGACGACGACCCGTTGCTCGTCGAGGCCGCCCGACAGCTGCGCGACTACTTCGCCGGAGATCTCAAGGACTTCGACCTGCCCCTGGCCCCCGTCGGCAGCGCATGGCAGCAGGCCGTGTGGGACCAGCTGACGAAGATCGGGTACGGCGAGACCGCGTCGTACGGCGAGGTCGCCGCGCGCCTCGGCAAGTCCAACGCGGCCTCTCGTGCGGTCGGGCTGGCCAACGGCGCCAACCCGATCCCGATCGTGATCCCGTGCCACCGCGTCATCGGCGCCAACGGCACTCTCACCGGCTACGCCGGGGGCATCGAGCGCAAGCAGACCCTGCTCTCGCTCGAGCAGGATGCTCTGTTCTGACCGAGCTCACTCAGCCGCAGCGCGGCGCAGCGACTCGGAGAGCCGCTCGGCGGCGGCGAGGACGGCGGGGGCGTGCATCCGGCCGGGCTGGCGGGAGAGCCGCTCGAGGGGGCCGGAGACCGAGACCGCGGCGATCACCTTGCCGCCGGGGGAGCGGACCGGCGCGGACACCGACGCCACACCCTGCTCGCGCTCGCCGACGGACTGCGCCCAGCCGCGGCGCCGGATCGCGGAGAGCTCGGCGGCCGAGAACGCGGCGTTCTGCAGGCCGCGGTGGATGCGCTCGGGGTCGTCCCAGGCGAGGAGGACCTGGGCGGCGGAGCCGGCGCGCATGGTGAGCTGCGAGCCGACGGGGATGGTGTCGCGGAGACCGGACGGCCGCTCGGCGGCGGCGACGCAGACCCGGTGGTCGCCCTGGCGGCGCCACAGCTGGGCCGACTCGCCGGTGATGTCACGCAGTCGCGCGAGCACTGGACCGGCGGTCGCGAGCAGCCGGTCCTCGCCGGCGGCTGCGGACAGCTCGGCCAGGCGCGGGCCGAGCACGAAGCGTCCCTGCATGTCGCGGGCGACCAGTCGGTGGTGCTCCAGGGCCACGGCCAGTCGGTGCGCGGTGGGGCGCGCCAGGCCCGTGCCGGCGACCAGCCCCGCAAGGGTGGCCGGCCCGGACTCCAGGGCCGTGAGAACCAGGGCTGCCTTGTCCAGCACGCCCACGCCGCTCGAGTTGTCCATATGGCAAGACTATCGTCTCAGATCATGGGATGCAAGCGTAGGCTTCATCACGCAGTGTCGGGAAGGGTGGCGCGACCCGCCGCACCGGACCGCGAAGACAGTCGAAACGAACGGCGAGGAGCAGTCATGGGCAAGACCCTGGCGGAGAAGGTGTGGGACGAGCACGTCGTCCGGTCGAACCCGGGAGAGCCGGACCTGCTCTACATCGACCTCCACCTCATCCACGAGGTGACCAGCCCACAGGCGTTCGACGGCCTCCGGCTGGCGAACCGGAAGGTGCGCCGCCCCGACCTCACCCTCGCGACCGAGGACCACAACGTCCCGACCCTCGACTGGGACAAGCCGATCGCCGACCCGGTGAGCAAGACGCAGGTCGACACGCTGCGCAAGAACGCCGCCGACTTCGGCGTACGCCTCCACCCGCTCGGTGACGTCGAGCAGGGCATCGTGCACGTCGTCGGCCCGCAGCTCGGCCTGACCCAGCCCGGCATGACCATCGTCTGCGGCGACAGCCACACCAGCACCCACGGGGCGTTCGGCGCCATCGCGTTCGGCATCGGCACGTCCGAGGTCGAGCACGTGCTGGCTACCCAGACCCTGATGCAGGCCAAGCCGAAGACCATGGCGGTCACCGTCAACGGCAGCCTGCCGCCCGGCGTCACCTCGAAGGACCTCGTCCTCACCCTGATCGCCCACACCGGCACCGGCGGCGGCCAGGGCTACATCGTCGAGTACCGCGGCCAGGCCATCGAGGAGCTCTCGATGGAGGGCCGGATGACGGTCTGCAACATGTCGATCGAGTGGGGTGCGAAGGCCGGCCTGATCGCCCCCGACCAGACCACGTTCGACTACATCGAGGGCAAGCCCGAGGCGCCGAAGGGTGCCGACTGGGACGCCGCCGTCGCGCACTGGAAGACCCTCGTCACCGATGACGACGCCGAGTTCGACAAGGAGATCGTGCTCGACGCCTCGACGATGACGCCGTTCGTCACCTGGGGCACCAACCCCGGCCAGGGCGTGCCGCTGGGCGCGACCGTCCCGAGCCCGGACGACTTCGACGAGCCGAACGACAAGATCGCGACCGAGAAGGCGCTCGAGTACATGGGACTCGAGGCCGGCACCCCGATGCGCGACATCAAGGTCGACACCGTCTTCGTCGGTTCCTGCACCAACGGCCGGATCGAGGACCTCCGGCTCGCCGCCGAGATCATCGAGGGGCACAAGGTCGCCGACGGCACCCGCCTGCTGGTCGTGCCGGGCTCGGTCCGGGTGCGCAACCAGGCGATCGAGGAGGGCCTCGACAAGATCTTCATCGAGGCCGGAGCGGAGTGGCGCGGCGCAGGCTGCTCGATGTGCCTGGGCATGAACCCCGACCAGCTCGCTCCCCAGGAGCGCAGCGCGTCGACGTCCAACCGCAACTTCGAGGGCCGGCAGGGCAAGGGCGGACGCACCCACCTGGTGTCGATCCCCGTCGCCGCCGCGACCGCGGTCCGCGGCACCCTGTCCTCGCCCGCCGACCTCTGAGAGGGGAACGATCATGGAGAAGTTCACCAGCCACACCGGCGTCGGCGTACCGCTCAAGCGCAGCAACGTCGACACCGACCAGATCATCCCGGCCGTCTACCTCAAGCGGGTGACGCGCACCGGCTTCGAGGACGGGCTGTTCGCCGCGTGGCGCAACGACCCCGACTTCGTGCTCAACAACCCGGTCTACGCCGGAGGCTCGGTGCTGGTCGCCGGTCCTGACTTCGGCACCGGGTCGTCCCGCGAGCACGCCGTGTGGGCCCTGCAGAACTACGGCTTCAAGGTCGTGCTCTCGGCCCGCTTCGCCGACATCTTCCGCGGCAACTCCGGCAAGGCCGGGCTGGTCGCCGCGCAGGTCGACGAGAAGGTCATCCAGGCACTGTGGGACTACCTGGAGGACAACCCGGGCGGCACGATCACCGTCGACCTCGAGGCCAAGACGGTCAGCACTCCCGATGGCGAGGTGCAGGACTCGTTCGACATCGACGACTACACCCGCTGGCGCCTGCTCGAGGGCCTCGACGACATCGGCATCACGCTCGGCCACGACGCCGACATCGCGGCCTACGAGAGCACCCGCCCCTCCTGGAAGCCGGTCACCCAGCACGCCTGACCCGGCTCGAACTGCTCGCACAACCACGCCGACCCGGCTCCAACTTGGAGCCGGGTCGGCGGGTTTTGTGCCTGAGTTGGAGCCGGGTCGGTCAGCGGGCAAATGCGGGGCGGAGGTGTCCGGCCACCTACGATTAACCTCGTGTCCACCTCGTCCATCGTCGATCCGCCCGTGCCGGCGGAGGACGATGGGGAGGTCGACGAGACCCCCGACGAACCGTCGGTCCCGGAGCCGCACGGCGTCGCCGTGGTGCTGCGCCGCGGCACCCTCGTCTCGCTGCTGATCGCCGTCGTGCTGACCCTCGTGCTCGAGGTGTCCACGCTGTGGCGCGGCGACCCGCGGTGGGTCGGCGACCAGTTCGTCACCGGTGTCGGCTTCTACGTCGACGCGATCGTGGTCTGGCTGTTGCTGCTGTTCCTGTGGTCGCTGATCGGCCGCCTGTGGTGGGCGGCCGGGGTGCTGTCGGCGGTGGTGGTTCCGGTCGCCTCGGCCAACCGGGTCAAGATCGATCTCCGTGAGGAGCCGATCTATCCCAGCGACATCGACTTCCTCAGCGAGCCCGGCTTCCTCAGCGCCTTCGTCTCCCCGTCGACGGCGGTGCTCCTCGTCCTCGTCGTCACGATCCTCATCGCGGGCTGCGTGCTCGTCGGCCGTCGGCTCGCGCGTTTCTACCCGCGACCGTCGCTCCGCACGCTGCCGCGGAGACAGGCGGTGCGGCTCGGGCTGCTCCGCGTCGGCGTACTCCTCGTGACCGCGACGCTGCTCTTCCAGACCACGAAGTTCAACGAGCCGGGCAACCTGTGGCGCGAGGCGTACGAGGTGCGCGGGGAGCACTGGCGCTACTGGAACCAGAAGACCAACTACCGCAGCAACGGCTTCTTCGGCGGGTTCTTCTACAACATGCCGATCTCGGCGATGGCGAAGCCGGCGGGCTACGACCAGGCCGCGATGGACCAGATCGCCGCGCGCTACGCCCGCGAGGCCGAGCTCATCAACCGCGACCGCACCGGCAGTCTCGACGACGTCAACGTCGTGCTCGTGCTCAGCGAGTCGTTCACCGACCCCACCCAGCTCGAGGGTTTCGAACTGGAGCGCGACCCGATCCCGCAGACGCGGGAGGTGATGGCCGAGACGACGTCGGGGACGATGCTCGCCCAGCTGTACGGCGGCGGCACGGCCAACATGGAGTTCGAGACGTTGACCGGGCAGTCGATCGCGCTCTTCCGGCCGCAGATGGTGTCGCCGTACCAGATGCTCGTCGCCGACTACGAGCGCTACCCGTCGGCCGTCGGGTGGTTCAAGTCGCAGGGCCACCGGGCGATCGCCATCCACCCCTACATGGTGGGGCTCTACAAGCGCGAGCAGGTCTACGAGACGCTCGGCTTCGAGGAGTTCATCCACGACACCTCCATGCAGTCGAAGGAGATGATCGAGGACAACCCCTACATCGACGACGCCGCGGCCTTCGACGAGGTCCTCCACCAGATCGACGAGCACGACGACCCGTTGATGATCAACCTCGTCACGATGCAGAACCACATCCCGGTCGAGGACCACTACGACGACCCGATCGAGGTCAGCGGCATCGGTGGCGACCAGGCCGACCGGATCGGCCAGTACGCACGGGGCCTCGAGCACTCCGACGCCGCGCTGGAGCAGTTCCTCGCCGACCTCGAGGCGAGTGACGAGAAGTCGGTCGTGCTGTTCTACGGCGACCACCTGCCGGGCATCTACGACTCCGAGGTGAAGAACGACAACGACAGCGAGCTCGGGCTCTACCAGACGCCCTTCTTCGTGTGGAGCAGCGAGGGCAACGAGCCGCGTCCGATGCCGCTCACCAGCCCCGCCTTCTTCCTGCCGCTCGTCTACCGGACCGCGAACGCCCCGGTGCCGCCGTACCTTGCGCTGCTCGACCGGGTCTACGACCGGGTGAGTGCGTTGCAGCAGGGCCGCATCATCACCAGCGACGGCGCCGAAACCCCCGAAGATTCGCTGGATCCGCGGTCCGCACAATTGCTCGCGGACCTACGTCTGGTGCAGTACGACTTCTCCATCGGAGAGCGATATTCGGTCGATGACCTCTGGCCCGGAGCCGTCGACTAAAGCGAGCCCGGATGCCACCGAAACGGCGAATGTGGCGCTAATTCGGCCAATTCGGCCCAATTGGCCGAAAAAAACAACGGCATTCCGGGCTTGGTCATTGTGAGGTCGGCCACTTGTCCCTAGCGTGCCGAGGAAGGAAGCCGGGCGGGGGCCCGGCGCTCGACGGCCCAGGGACGACTCGAAAGGCCGATCCCGGCGGAAGGACAAGTAGTGAACAAGTCTCAGTTCATCGACGCACTCGCAGATCGCTACGACGGCAACCGGAAGGCTGCCGCACATGCGCTCGACTCCGTGCTCGACACCATCACGCGCCAGGTCGCGAAGGGCGAGAAGGTCGCTATCACGGGCTTCGGGTCGTTCGAGAAGGCAGTGCGCAATGCGCGCTGGGTCCGCAACCCGCAGACCGGTGCCCGACTCAAGACCAAGAAGAAGGCAGTGCCGAAGTTCACGCCAGGTGCTGACCTGAAGAACGTCATCTCCGGTGCCAAGAAGCTGCCGGCCGTGAAGAAGGCCGCAGCTTCTGCTCCGGCAAAGGCCGCGGCGAAGAAGGCCGCTCCGGCCAAGGCCGCGGTCAAGAAGGCCGCGGCTCCGGCGAAGAAGGCGGTCAAGAAGGCTGCACCGGCCAAGAAGGCCGCACCGGCCAAGAAGGCTCCGGCCAAGAAGGCGCCTGCCAAGAAGGCTCCGGCCAAGAAGGCGCCTGCGAAGAAGGCTCCGGCCAAGAAGGCGCCCGCGAAGAAGGCTCCGGCCAAGAAGGCGCCTGCGAAGAAGGCTCCGGCCAAGAAGGCGCCTGCGAAGAAGGCTCCGGCCAAGAAGGCCGCAAAGAAGTAGGACCTTCGGGTCACCCGCGACGGGCCGTCCTCACGACGAGGGCGGTCCGTCGTCCTTTTGGAGGAGCGCCAGGCCGGCCGCTGCCAGCGCGCTGCGGGTGGCCGGACCGACCCCGAGGGCCGCGGCTTCCTGCAGGCTCACCAAGTCGTCGACGTCGTGCCGCAGGCCGGGCAGCGCACCCGCCACGGGCTCGGCGCCGGCAGCGCGGTGCGCCGCGGCGGAGTCGACGCCGAACTGCGGGTCGAAGTCGTCGTACGACGCGGCGTACAAGGTGGTGCCGGTCCCGGCGGCGTCGGCGACGTACGACGAGCGGCCGGCCGCGGACTCCAGTGCTGCGGCGAGATCCGACGGACGGAGGGCCGGCAGGTCCGCGCAGAGCGCGACCGGGCGTAGGCCCGGCCACCGCCGCGCGCCCTCGGCTGCCGCCTGGACCAGGGCCTGGTTGAGTCCGTGACCGCCGTCCGGGCACGCATCGGCACCCAGCGCGGTGAGGCTGGAGGCGAACCGCGCGTCGTCGGTGGTGACCAGCACGTGCGCGACGCCGGGCGTCGCCAGGCAGGCGCTGACGGTGTCGATCGCGAACGCGGTGGCGAGGGCGACCCGCTGCTCGACGGGCACGCCGACCAGGCGCGTCTTGCCGATCCCCGGCGGCTTCACGGGGATCAGGACGACGTGTTGCGCACCGGCCGTGACCACGGGTCGATCCTGTCAGGTGGATCGGCGCGATCGCGCTGGTGTCCTGCCGAGTGGCGGAGGTCACGGGCCGGTAGCCTGCCTCCCGTGAGGGTGCGCAAGGTGCAGGAGAAGCGCAACTGGGCCATCGGCCTGGCGGTCGTGATCATCAAGCCGACGCTGCTCGCGACGACCAGGCGCGAGTGGATCGGCGGCGAGTCGAACCTCCCTGCGGACCAGGGCTGCGTGATCGCGCTCAACCACCTGTCCCACCTCGATCCGATCACCGCGGCGCTGCTGGTCTACGACCACGGACGGATCCCGCGCTACCTCGCCAAGGACGGGCTGTTCCGCAACAAGGCGCTCGGCTTCTTCCTGCGGCAGGCCGGTCAGATCCCCGTGCACCGCGAGACGCCCGGTGCCGTCGGGGCCTACAAGTCCGCCGTCGCCGCGGTCCGGCGCGGCGAGGCCGTGATCATCTATCCCGAGGCGACGATCACGCGCGACCCGGACATGTGGCCGATGCGCGGCAAGTCCGGCGCCGCCCGGATCGCACTGGAGACAGGGTGCCCGGTGATCCCCGTGGGGCAGTGGGGAGCGCAGGACATCCTGCCGCCGTACACGAAGAGGCCGTTCGTCTTCCCGCGCAAGAAGATCACCGCCCGCATCGGCCCGCCGGTCGAGCTCGCGGACCTCGCCGCCCGACAGCCCCGTACGGCCGAGGTGATCAACGAGGCGACGGACCGGATCATGGCCGCGATCACCCACCAGCTCGAGCTCGTCCGCGGCGCGGAAGCGCCCGACGAGCGCTACGACATGCGTATCCACGGAGATCGCTTCAAGGACCGGAAGAAGAAGGCCTCATGAGCAAAGTCGCAGTGCTGGGAGCGGGCTCGTGGGGCACCGCGTTCTCGATGGTGCTCGCGGACGGCGGCAACGACGTCTCCATCTGGGCGCGCCGGGAAGAGGTGGCCGACGCGATCAACGAGCGACGCGAGAACTCCGACTACCTCCCGGGGCTCGAGCTCCCGCGCTCGGTCACCGCGACCCACGACCCGGAGCGGGCGCTGTCCGGTGCCGATGTCGTCGTGCTCGCCGTACCTTCGCAGTCGCTGCGCACCAACCTCCCGCCGTTCGTGCCGTTCCTCGAGCCGAACGCAGTCCTCGTCTCCCTCATGAAGGGCATCGAGCTCGGGACGCTGCAGCGGATGAGCGAGGTGATCCACGAGGTCGCCGACGTCGACCCCGGCCGGATCGCGGTCGTCAGCGGACCCAACCTCGCCAAGGAGATCGCGCGCCGCGAGCCGGCGGCGTCGGTGGTCGCGTGCGCCGACGAGGACGTCGCGACGATGCTGCAGAAGCGCTGCCACTCGCCGGCGTTCCGGCCCTACACCAGCGTCGACGTCCTGGGCTGCGAGCTCGGCGGGGCCTACAAGAACGTCGTCGCGCTCTGCGTCGGGATGGCCGTCGGACTGGGCTTCGGCGACAACACGACGGCCTCGCTCATCACCCGCGGGCTCGCGGAGACCGCGCGGCTCGCGATGCGGCTGGGCGCCAACCCGCTCACCCTGATGGGGCTCGCCGGCCTCGGTGACCTGGTCGCCACTTGCTCCTCACCGCTGTCGCGCAACCGCACCTTCGGCGAGAAGCTCGGCCTCGGCATGACGGTGGACGAGGTCTACGCCTCGACCCGCCAGGTCGCCGAGGGCGCGAAGTCCTGTGCCTCGATCCGCGCGCTCGCGGAGAAGGCCGGTATCGACGCCCCGATCGCCGAGCACGTCGACGAGGTCGTCGCCGGCCGGATGACCACCTCGGAGATGATGACCGCCTTCATCAGCCGCGACCCCAAAGCAGAGATCGACTAGCCATATTGGCGCGAGCGCGTCGCAGACGGCGCTTGGGTAGCGGTTGCCTGGTGCCTCACGGCCTTCGAGCCGTTGCAGGTCCTGTGAGGGCTTGATCGAGGTCGGCCCAGAGGTCGTCGACGTCCTCGATGCCGACCGAGAGACGGACCAGACCCTCGGGGATGGTCGCGGCCTCGGCCTTCCAGCGGCGGCGGCGCTCGAGGGTCGACTCGACGCCGCCGAGGGAGGTGGCGTGGACCCACAGGCGTACGTCGTGCGCCAGCAGGTCGGCGG
>NZ_JACEHF010000117.1:9384-13164 GCF_014180685.1 Nocardioides pelophilus
GGCGACCACGGCGGCCACGATCGCACCGAAGCCCGGGTAGCGGACCTCCTCGATCGCGGGGTGGTCGCCGAGGCGGCGGGCGAGCTCGGCGGCGTTGGCCTGCGCGCGCTCCAGCCGCACGTGCAGGGTGCGCATCCCGCGCAGCGCCAGCCAGGTCTCGAACGGGCCGGGGATCGCGCCGACCAGGTCGCGCCGGCCCTTCAACGCGGTGAACACCTCGTCGTCGGCGGTGACCAGGGCGCCGAGCTGGACGTCGCTGTGGCCGGAGAGGTACTTCGTCGCCGAGTGCACGACGATGTCGGCGCCGAGCGACAGCGGCTGCTGGAGCAGGGGAGTGGCGAAGGTGTTGTCGACGACCACGCGGAGGCCGAGGTCGTGGGCCGCCTCGGCCAGCGCGGGGATGTCGGCCACCTCGAGCGCCGGGTTCGTCGGCGACTCGATCCACAGCAGGGCGCAGTCCTCGTCCTCCTTCATCGCCGCGATCACGGCGTCGGTGTCCGCGATGTCGACCAGCCGGCTGTGCAGCCGTCCCCGCGACTCGAAGTCGGCGAGCGCCATCACCGTCCCGCTGTACGAGTGCCGGGGCGCCACCACGCCACCGCCCTGCCCCACCAGGTCGAGCACCGTGGCGACGCCGGCCATGCCCGACGCGAACGCCAGCGCCCGGCCACCCTCGAGGGCTCCGAGCACGTCCTCGAACGCGGACCAGGTGGGGTTGCCGTAGCGCCCGTACTCCAGGTCGCCGGTCGCGACGTACGTCGACGCCATCGTGATCGGCGGGTTCAGCGGGGCGTCGGGCTGGTGCTCGGGGCGACCGGCCGTCACGGTGATCGTCGCCGGGCGCAGGTCGTGAGCGGGCTGGTTGTCGGATGGGGACATGGGACAACGGTAGGGTTCTGGACGATGAACGAGCCCACCGGTCGCCGTACCCGGGTCGCCGTGGTCTTCGGCGGCCGCTCCTCGGAGCACGCCATCTCCTGCGTGACCGCAGGCAGCGTGCTCAAGGCCCTCGACCGCGAGCGCTACGACGTGATCCCGATCGGCATCGCTCCCGACGGCCGCTGGGTGCTCGAGGCGGACGACCCGGACCGCCACGCGATCAAGGGACCCGACCAGCTGCCTTCCGTCGACGCCGACCGGGCGCCGGTCACGCTGTCGCGCACGGCCAGCGGGGCGGGCATCGTGGTGAGCGACCCGACGGCGCCGCCGCGCGAGCTGGGCGACGTCGACGTGGTGTTCCCGCTCCTCCACGGCCCCTGGGGCGAGGACGGCACCATCCAGGGGATGCTCGAGATGGCCGGCGTCCGCTACGTCGGCGCGGGCGTTCTCGCCTCGGCCGTCAGCATGGACAAGGCCTACATGAAGGTGGTGCTCGCCGCCGCCGGCCTCCCGGTGCTGCCGTGGACCACGGTCACGGCGCGCGAGTGGGCCAAGGATCCTGCTGCGGTGCGGGAGAGGGTCGCCGAGCTGGGCTACCCGGCCTTCGTGAAGCCGGCCCGCGGCGGGTCGAGCATCGGGATCTCCAAGGCGCACACGGAGGACGAGCTCGCCGACGCGGTCGAGAGCGCCCTCCTGCACGACCCGAAGGTGCTCATCGAGGTCTCGGCGGAGGGCGCCCGCGAGATCGAGTGCGGCGTGCTCGAGTCACTCGACGGCGGCGTCGACACGACGGTGCCGGCCGAGATCCGGATCACCGGCGACCACGAGTTCTACGACTTCGAGGCCAAGTACCTCCCCGAGGAGGCCACCGAGCTCGACGTGCCGGCACACCTGCCGGACGCGACTGCGGCCGAGCTGCGGGCGCTCGCGGCGCGCGCGTTCCAGGCCGTCGGCTGCGAGGGACTGGCGCGGGTCGACTTCTTCCTGATGCCCGACGGGTCGCTGATGGTCAACGAGCTCAACACGATGCCGGGCTTCACCCCGCTCTCGATGTTTCCGCAGATGTGGGCCGCGACCGGCCTGGACTACCCCTCGCTCGTCGACCGGCTGATCACCTTGGCGACGCAGCGCGACACCGGACTGCGCTAGAGATCGCAGCTCCCGGCCTCGCTGAGGTGCTCGGCCACGAGCGGCGACAGCTTGGCCATCACGCCCGCTTCGGCGCCGCGCAGCTCCGCGGGGACGACTGCCCGGACCCGCGGCTGGTGCCACGCCGAGGTGATCACGAGGTCGAGGTCGAGGTCGTCGTACTGCTCCGGCGGGATGTACCACGGCACGTCGTTGACCAGCTCGCACTGGGCGCCGGGGCCGAAGCCGTCGGGCTCACCGGCTCCGCAGGTCACCACGATCGGCGGGTCGCCGTAGGCGGCTGCCGGTGCGTCCGCGGGCTCGATGTCCACGCGGGGCTCGTCGGCGAGCGTCTGCGGCAGGGCGTCCGCGAACGCCTCGCACGCTGCCGCGTCGTCAGCGCCGAGATCCGGTACGTCGACCTCGACCGGCCCCCCGCAGCCCGCCAGCAGCAGGACGAGCCCGACGACTGTGATCGGCCGCATCCGCAGCGCGGCAGCGTGGCGCACCGTTTGCGACACGCTCGCGCCAAACCTAGATGTGGACGACCGGGCAGGTGAGGGTGCGGGTGATGCCGGAGAGGGTCTGCACCTTCGACACGACGAGCTTGCCCAGCTCGTCGACGTTGCGGGCCTCGGCGCGCACGATCACGTCGTACGGTCCGGTGACGTCCTCGGCGAGCGTGACGCCCTTGACCTCGGCGATTGCCTTGGCGACCTCAGCAGCCTTGCCGACGTCGGTCTGGATCAGGATGTAGGCCTGCACCACCATTGGTTGCACTCCTAGGGGTTGAGGTCGACGGACGGCTCAACCTACCGCGCAGACGCCCGGACCGCCTCTTCCGCGATGGCAGGTGGGTCCACCCCGCTGCGCCCGGTGCGATCTGGTGGGATGGGGCCGTGCCCGACGCGCTTCCCGCCCCCGACGCGACCCTGGCCGACCTCGGCGAGTTCGGTCTGATCGACCACGTCGCCCGGATCGTCGCCGACGTCGCCCCCGGCGAGGACGTGCTCGTGGGGCCCGGCGACGACGCCGCGGTGCTTCGGGTCCGCAAGGGCCACGTCCTCGTGTCGACGGACCTCATGATCGAGGGCCGTCACTTCCGCAAGGACTGGGCCGACGCGATCGACGTGGGTCACCGGGCGGCCGCCCAGAACCTCTCCGACATCAACGCGATGGGCGGCCGCGCCGTGTGGTTGACCGTGGGGTTCGCGGCGCCGCCCACGCTGCCCGCCCGATGGGCGCTGGACTTCGTCCGGGGCTTCGCCGAGGAGTGCGCATCGGTGGGTGCCGGTGTCGTCGGCGGCGACGTGACGAGCTCCGACAAGATCACGATCGCGGTGACGGTCCTCGGCTCCTGCACGGTCTCGCCCGTCGTGAGGTCCGGTGCGCAGCCCGGTGACGTGGTCGCGCTGACCGGACGACAGGGCTGGGCCGCCGGCGGGCTCGCCGTGCTGGGACGCGGGTTCCGCTCACCGCGGGTGCTGGTCGACGCCTACCGACGTCCGGAGCCGCCGTACGACGCGGGGCCGGTGGCCGCCGAGGCCGGAGCCACCGCGATGATCGACGTCTCCGACGGCCTGCTCGCCGACGCGGCGCACGTCGCGGCCGCGAGCGGGGTCGCCATCGACATCCTCTCCACGACGCTCGAGGTCCCGGAGCCGCTGGTCGCAGTCGGGAGCGCGACCGGCGCCGACCCGCTCAGCTTCGTGCTCGGCGGCGGCGACGACCACTCGCTGTTGGCGACCTTCCCCGGCGGGAGCGCGCTGCCCC
>NZ_JACEHF010000118.1 GCF_014180685.1 Nocardioides pelophilus
GCCGAACGGCAGCTGCATGTGCGTGTGCGCGTCGATGCCGCCGGGGATGACGTACTTCCCGGTGGCGTCGACGACCTTGTCGGCGCTGCCCTCGAGGTCGGCGCCGAGCGACTGGCTGCCCGGCGCGAGCACGGCCACGATGGTCTCGCCGTCGACGAGCACGTCGGCGGCCACCGGTCCGGTCGCGTTCACGACCGTGCCGCCCTTGATCAAGATGGTCATGTCAGGGCCTCGCGATCGCGGTGTACGAGTCGGGCCGGCGGTCGCGGTAGAACTGCCAGTCGTCGCGCATCTGCTGGACCATGTCCATGTCGAGGTCGCGCACCAGGAGCTCCTCCTTCTCCGCCGAGCCGCGCTCGCCCACGAAGTTGCCGCGCGGGTCGATCACCTGGCTGGTGCCGTAGAAGTCGACCGCCTCGTCGCCGTACTCGTTGTCCTCACGGCCGACCCGGTTGGGCTGCAGCACGAAGTAGCCGTTGGCGACCGCGGCGCACGGGCCCTCGACCTCCCACAGCCGGTTGCTCAGCCCCGGCTTGGTGGCGTTGGGGTTGAACACGATGTGGGCGCCGTTGAGGCCGAGCTCGCGCCAGCCCTCCGGGAAGTGGCGGTCGTAGCAGATGTAGGTGCCGACCTTGCCGACCGCGGTGTCGAACACGGGGTAGCCCAGGTTGCCCGGCCGGAAGTAGAACTTCTCCCAGAACTTGTCGAGGTGCGGGATGTGGTGCTTGCGGTACTTGCCGAGGATCGTCCCGTCGGCGTCGACGGTCACCGTGGTGTTGTAGTAGACGCCGGTCTGCTCCTCCTCGTAGATCGGGAGGATCATCACCATGCCGAGCTCCTTCGCCAGCGCCGCGAAGCGCTGCACGATCGGCCCGTCGGCCGGCTCCGCGTAGCGGTAGTACTTCTGGTCCTGGGTGATGCCGAAGTAGGGGCCGTAGAACAGCTCCTGGAACGAGATCACCTGGGCGTCCTGGGCTGCTGCGTCGCGCGCGAACTGCTCGTGCTTGTCGAGCATCGACTCCTTGTCGCCGGTCCAGGTCGTCTGGCTGATGGCGGCTCGCACGATGGTCATGGGGTCCTCCGAGGGAAGTCGGTGGTCGAGGAGGTCGCGCTGCGACCGTCTCGAGACCAGGAAGTTCTGTTATCTTCCGGGTTGAACATTTCGCTTCCATTTCCCTCTTGTCAAGGGTTGGGCATGGATCTGACCGCCATCACCGACAGCACGCCGCAGGGGATCGCCGGTGCGTTCAGTCGCGCCATCCGGGCCGGCGAGCTGGCGCCGGGCGACCGGCTGCCGACCGTGCGCGGCGTCGCTGCCGACCTCGGCGTGTCCCCGGCGACGGTGTCGGCGGCGTGGCAGGCGCTGCGTCGTACCGGCCTGGTCGTCTCGCGCGGACGCGCCGGCACCTTCGTCCGCGACACCCCGACACCGTGGCTGTCACCGCGGCAGCGCGGGCTGGTCGGCGCCGGCCCGGACGGACTGCGGCTCGACCTCTCCCGCGGCACGCCCGACCCGACGCTGCTCCCCGACCTCGGCCCCGCCCTGCACCGGGTGTCGCAGCGCGCCGGCGTGCTCGCCTACCAGGAGGAGCCGGTGCTTCCCGAGCTGCGGGAGGTGCTGGTCGCGTCGTGGCCCTACGAGACCGAGGCGATCACCGTCGTCGACGGCGCCACCGACGGCGTCACCCGGATGCTCGAGCAGGTCGTCTCGTACGGCGACCGCGTGGTGCTCGAGTCGCCCGGCTTCCCGCCGTTCTTCGACCTGGTCGAGGCGCTCGGCGCCGAGGTGGTGCCGGTCGCGCTCGACGACGCCGGGGTCACGCCGGACTCACTGCGTCGTGCACTCGACTCCCGGCCGGTCGCGGTGGTGCTGCAGCCGCGCGCGCACAACCCGACAGGCGTCTCGACCACCGTGGCGCGCGCCGAGCAGCTGGTCCGGGTGCTGCGGCGACGCCGCGACACCGTCCCCTGGATCGTCGAGGACGACCACTCCTCCGGCATCTCCGTCTCGCCCGACGTCAGCCTCGGTTCGTGGTTGCCCGAGCGGGTCGTGCACGTGCGCTCCTACTCGAAGTCCCACGGGCCGGACCTGCGGATCGCCGCGCTCGGCGGCCCGTCGTCGATCGTCGATCGGATCGTGGCGCGCCGGATGCTCGGCCCCGCCTGGACCTCCCGGATGGTGCAGACGATCCTGCTCGACCTGCTCACCTCCTCCACGTCGCTCGACCAGGTGGCCGAGGCGCGACGGCAGTACATGGCGCGGCAGCGGACCCTCGTCGGCGAGCTCGCGGCGCACGGCGTCGACCTCCCGGCACCCGACGGCATCAACCTCTGGCTGCCGGTCAGCGACGAGCGCGCCGCGATGGTGCACCTGTCCGCATCCGGCATCCGGGTTGCTCCGGGCGCTCCGTTCCTGGCCACCGACGGCGCCCAGTTCGTCCGGGTGACCTCCGGGCTGGTGTCGCCCGACGACGCGGCCGAGGTGGCGGTCGCCCTGGCCGCGGCGGCGGTCGCGCAGTGACCGGGTGTCACTCCGCGTTGATGGCCTCCCGGCGCGACGCGTAGAGATAGACCACGTAGGCGATGGCGTCGGCGTTGATGTCGAGCGCCTCGTGGCTCAGGTTGTCGATCCCGTCGCACGCCGAGTGGTAGCAGGGGTCGTAGGCCACTCCGGCCACGCCGCCCCACTTCTCGGCCTGGGCGGGCGTCTTGACACCCTCGGCCCCGGTGAACAGCCCTCCCGACGGCACGCCGTTGTTGATGAACGCCTGGTAGTCGGACCGGCCGGAGAAGGCCGTCGGCTCGGACGGGATGCCGCGCTCGGCGTAGTAGCGCTCGAACAGCGCCTCGATCTCGTCGGAGCCGTCGGGGCCGACCAGACCGAAGCCGGACCCGTCGCCGTCGTAGATGAAGAGGCCGTAGTTGGGTGAGCCCACCATGTCGAAGTTGAGGTACATCTCGATCGCGGCGAGGCCGTCGTCGGAAAGGTTGTTGACGTAGTACGTCGAGCCGACGAGCCCGGCCTCCTCGGCACCCCACCAGGCGAACCGCAGCCGGTTGGGCAGCTTCAGCTTGGCGATCTGCTCGGCCACCTCGATCAAAGCGCTCGACCCGGACCCGTTGTCGTTGATGCCGGGGCCCTCCGGCACCGAGTCGAGGTGGGCGCCCGCCATGATCACGTCGGCGGGGTCGCCCCGACGCGACTCGGCGATGACGTTCTCCGTCGTGGTCGGGGTCCGGGTGACGTTGGCGAAGAGCCGCATCTCCAGGTCCGGGATGCCCGCCAGCTCGGCGCCCAGGGCGTAGGTCGCGTTCAGGGCCGGGAGGTCGGCGGTGTAGTCGTTGCCGAGGGTGACCGCGGGGATGCCCTGCCGGCCCGCGTCAGCGGTGTTGCCCTGGTTGAAGAACAGCACGGCGGAGGCGCCGGCCGCGGCCGCGTTCTCGGCCTTGAGCTCGAAGGTGCAGGTGCCGCGCTGGATCAGGGCGATGGTGCCGGCCGGGAACCCCGCGAAGTCACTCGCCTCGCATCCGCTGGTCGACGTGTTGCCGAGGCCGAGCATCAGGTCGACCGGGGTGACGGCGGCCGTCACGTCGCCCGGCTCGGAGTGCGTCGTCGCGGCGAAGTCGGTGTCCTCGACGTAGGAGACGACGTCGGGGCTGGTCTGCTCGAGGGCGGACGGCCCGGCCTCCTCCCAGCTGAACACGTTGAACGTCTGCCGGGTGACGACGTACCCGGCCCTCGTCAGCCGGTCCTCGACGTAGTCGGCCGACGCTTCGTAGCCGGGCGACCCCGCCGCGCGGTTGCCGCCGTTGGCGTCGGCGATCGCCGCGAACGCCTCCTCGTGCTCGAGGACGCCGTCGAGGGTCACGCACTCGAGCAGCTTGCGCACCGAGTCGTTGGTGCGTCCGCACCCCGAGTCCTTGGCCTCGACCGGCGCCGTCGTGGCCACCAGTCCGGCCAGGACGGTCGCGAAGGCTGCCAGCATTGCGAAGATTCGCCGAGTCGATCTCACAGGTCACTCCCGAGCCCGGGGCGCCACCCGAAGGCGCCCGATTGTCCGACAATAGGGGGCGGTGTCCTGGAAGGGAATGGGGTCCGCGGTCGGGACGGAACCGATCAGCGGCTGCTGCCGTCGTACCTTCATGAGGTCTGCCGCACGCCGCCCGTCCCGGTCCCTGCTGGCGCTGGTCGCCGCCGTCCTCCTCGTCGCGACCGGGTGCGCGTCGTCGGGAGACGGCGACAGCGGGGACGCGAGCCCTGCGCGGGGCGAGTTCGAGGAAGCGGCCGGCGACGCGCCGGCCGACCGCGACGCCCTGGAGCGTTCGGGGGTTGACGCGGAGATGTTCGACCAGGCGAACGGGACGCTGGACAACGCCGCTCTCTACCAGGCGCGCCCCGACGACGAGGCGACCGGCCGCAAGATCATCGCGAAGGGCAACGTGTCGCTGCACAGCGACGACGTCGAGCTGACGATCGCCGACGTCGTGCGGATCACCGACGAGTACGGCGGCGAGATCACCGAGCGCGAGACGACCACCAACAAGGAGGGAGACCTGCGCACGGCGCGGCTGCTGCTGCGGATCCCGGTCGGTGCGTTCACCGATGCGCTCGCCGACCTCGAGGACGCAGCCGACCTGCAGTCGTCGAACTCCGGCGCCGAGGACGTGACCACGAAGGTGATCGACACCCAGGTCCGGATCCGCGCCCAGCGCCGCAGCCTGGCCCGGGTCGAGGAGCTGCTCGACCGTGCCCAGTCGATCAGCGACATCATCCGGATCGAGGGCCAGCTGACCCGCCGCCAGGCCGACCTCGACTCGCTCGTGCAGCGGCTCGACTACCTGAAGAACCAGACCTCGATGTCGACCATCACCGTCAACATCGCGCTCCCCCCGAAGGAGAAGGAGGAGCCGAAGAAGGAGGAGCCCGAGGAGGCCGGGTTCCTCGCGGGCCTCGAGGACGGCTGGAAGGCGCTGAAGTCCTTCGGCACCGACGTCGCCACCCTGTCGGGCCAGGTGCTCCCGTTCACCGTCGTCCTGTTGGTCCTCGGCGTCCCGCTGCTGCTCCTGGTCCGGCGGTTCCGCCGCTCCGGCGCCGACGCCCCGGCCGACGCGACGCCCTAAGCCGCCACGACGGCGACGACCGCGGCCCGCTGCTCGGGATCGAGCCAGCGTCGTCGTACTCCCGCGAGGCGGACGGTCGACCAGCCGACCAGGACCGTGGCCAGGAGCAGGACGAGGTCGGCGCGCCCGACCTCCGCGAGGCTGGCGAGCACCATCGTCGTGGACGTCGTGACGAGGGCGAGCCGGACCGAGTAGCCGACCATCGCAAGCGGTGGTGCGGGCGTGGCCCGAGCCGAGCGCAGGTCGACGGCGTAGGGGGACTCCAGCGACCACCGCAGTCCCCCGCTGAGTGCCTGGCCGGTGACCACCACGATCGCCGCGGCGACGGCGACCACCTCGGCCCCGCTCGGCCGGCCCGCGCCCAGCGCCGCGAGCCCGACCGTCACCAGCGCGGCGCCCAGCAGCAGCTCGGCGACCACCCAGGCACGCGCCGCCAGCGGGAGCCCGGGCGACACCGGGAGCGTCTCGCGCCACAGCAGGCCGCGGCCGTCGAGGCACCACACGTTGACGCCGAACAGGAGCACGCAGCCGGAGACCACCAGGCCGGGAAGCACGACGAGGGTCGCCCAGGGAACGGGATGGACCAGGGTCGCGGCGCCCGGGGCGAGCGCGAGGAAGAACGTGCCGCGCCGCAGCGGGACGCTGCGCCAGACCGAGCCGCGGTCGGTGCGCACCAGGGCGGAGAAGGCGGACCGCGGCGCCCGACGGGCGGCGTACGAACGGCTCTCGATCCGGCCTTCGTCCCGTGGCGCCCGGCGCGCGACCCGGACGGCCGCCTGCCCCCCGAGGACGACGAACAGCGCCGTCGCCACCAGCAGCGCGCCCGTCGCGACCGACGCCCGGCCGTTCCCGACGAGGGCGGCGGCGACCGCGCCGGCCGGACCTCCGAGCGCGACGTCGCGGGCGACCGGAAGCACCCCGACCAGGGCTCCGCCGGCCACGCCCAGCCCGATGACCGTGCGCGCCGCCAGCACGCCGCCCGGCCCTCGCCGTACCCACTCGACGGCCCAGCCGGCCAGCTGGCCGAGCGCCGTGGCAGCCGCGATCCAGGCAAGTGCCAGCGCGAGGCGAGGGACCAGCTGCGCCGGGTGCGGCCCGGTGAGGAAGGCCGTGATCCCGAGCAGTCCCCACGTCTGCAGCAGCCACGCCGCGCTGAGCGGAGCGAGGACCAGCGCGCCGAGGTGGTCGGTGACCGGACTGATCGGATGGACGGCCGCCGGGTCGCGCGCGAGCAGCTCGCGGCCGCCGCCGGACGCGACGGCCGCCGCCGCGGTCAGGGCGACGAGAGCGACGAGGTACGCCGGAACGACGTCGGCCAGCCGATCGAGGGTCGTCGGGTCGCGCTCCGGCCACCAGGCGGGCACGGTGGCAGAGCCGACGGAGACGACGACCAGGACCGTGAGCGCGACCGCTGCCGGACGCCGTCGCTGCAGGGTGCTGACGCGGAACCACAGCAGGTGCCGGAGATCGGTGACCGCGGTGAGCCAGTCCTCAATCCAGGAGCGCACGGTAGGCACGGGCCCCCTCCTCGCCGGCCATCGCCGCGGCCGGGACGGTGGCGACGCGGGCGCCACCACGCAGCACCGTCACGTCGCCGCACGCCCGTACGGCGAGGTCGCGCAGGTGGGTGGAGACCAGGACGCCGGCCCCGCGGGCCCGCGCGTCGTCGATGGCCGTCAGGGTGGCCTCGACCCCGATCGGGTCCACGCCGTCGAAGGGCTCGTCGAGCAGGAGCACGGCGGGCTCGTGGTGGACCGCGAGGACGACGGAGAGCCGCCGCGACATCCCGTGGCTGAAGCCGGCGGTGACCCGGTGGGCCGCGTCGCCGAGCTCGAACCGCTCCAGCAGGTCGCGGGCGCCGCGCTCCCAGTCGGTGAGCCGGCGGAGTCGCGCAGACAGCTGGAGGTGCTCCCATGGCGTCGCACGCGGGACCAGCCCGCCCACGTCGGGGCAGTAGCCGACCAGCCGCTTGACGGAGAGCGGGTCGGTGCGGACGTCGTACCCCCGGACGCGGGCGACGCCCGCCGTCGGTGGCACCACGCCGGCCAGCACGCGCATGGTCGTCGACTTGCCCGCCCCGTTGCGGCCGAGCAGCGCGAGGGCGTGCCCGGGCGCGACGCGTAGGTCCACCCCGGCCACCGCCTCCACGGCTCCGAACTGGACGCGCAATCCCGCGACCTCGATCGCAGGGCCCTCCCCGACCCCCGTCATCGCGTCCATGATCCCGGCATCGGCCCGTCCCGTCCGGCGAACGTGGAAGGACGGCCGCTTCGGTGCGTGGGCAGTCGGAGTGGTTAGCCGCTGGCGATCCGCTCGCTCCACGTCTTGAGCCGCGGGCCCGGGCCGAGAGCGTTGTCGCGCCAGAGGTTCTCGTCCTCGACGTAGGACTCTGCTAGCGCCTGGTACCGGATCCAGCGCGGGCGCCGGAGGCAGCCCCGCGGGATCTTCACCCGGAGCGTGTTCGCCTCGAAGTCGGACCGCGCGCGCAGTCCGCTGCACTCCAACGGCAGCTCGTTGATGCCGCGCCAGATGCTGGCCGAGGTGTAACGGCCGTCCCAGTCGACGAAGACGTGCACGGCGAAGCGCCGACGATCGCTCGTGCGCAGGTAGACCGTGAAGCGGATCTCGTCCGAGACGCCAGTCCGAAAGCGGCGATACGTCGCCTCGAGCACGACCGTGTGCGGAGAGTGGATGACGACGGTCCGACGGAGGTCGGTGTTGACGACCGACCCCTCCGGCGTGAAGCCGTTGAAGCCCTCCGGCGACCACACGTCGTACGTCTCGTCGACCGTCGCGTCACGCTCGGCCGAGGCCGGCGCCAGGGCCGGAACCGTCCAGAGGACTCCTGCAAGGATCAGGACAGCCGCGATTCGCATGTCGCAACCGTAGGTCGCTCCGCCCACGCTCTGGCGCGGATCGTGGACATCCGGTCACTGATCAGTCGATGCACTGGTTCCACTGCTCGGCGGTCCAGCTGCCGTCGTCGAGCTGCCAGGCGTCGAGGCTGAGCAGGGTCCGGGACTTCGCGCTCAACACGTTGATGTTCCTCTTGTCGCCGTCGCGTCCGACGAGCCGCACCGAGGACGCCCGCGGCGTCTGCGCGACGAGCTCCCGCTTCAGCGCCGCCAACGTCGGCGCGGCTGCGATCTGCTCGTAGTGGCTCGTGCAGCCGGGGTTGCCTCCTCCGCTGCTCTCACCCGGGCCGCATCCGCCCAGCACCACCACTGCCGTGATGCCCGCGACCGTCGACCCCACCCCACCCCTCATGAGGGTCCGACGGTGGGTCGTTCGCGCAGGTTCCGTCGTACTCGGACATCGACCCGCCCCGGTGACGACTCGATCGCCACTCGCGCCCCAGAGGTCACATCCCGCAGGGGAAACTGGCGCTTGTCGGGCATTGCAGTGCCCGACAAGCGCAGGAATCCCCGGTCGACCGGGGATTCCTGCACCAGGCCCCCCAACGCCCGAAGGGGCCGCCGCTCGCGCGACGGGCCCTCCGGGGGTGATGCAGGTCAGGCGGGGAAGGACCCACCCGAGGCGGCGAGCTCGCGCAGCCAGGGGGTGGCCTGGAACCGGTCGCCGTACTTGGCGGCCAGCTCGTCGGCCCGCTTGAGGAAGGCGTTGAGACCGATCTCGCCGGTCTCCTTGTCCTCGTAGCCGGTCATGAACTGGGCGGCGCCACCGGTCATCGGCGGGAAGCCGATGCCCATGATCGAGCCGATGTTCGCGGCGGCCGCCGAGGTGATGACGCCCTCCTCGAAGCACTTCGCGGTCTCGAGGGCCTCGGCGAACAGCATCCGGTCCTTGATGTCCTCGATCGACGGCTGCTCCTCGGCGACGGGGAACAGCTCGGCGAGACCGGCCCAGATCGAGCCGCGCTTGCCGTCCTCGTAGTCGTAGAAGCCCGCGCCACGGAGGCGTCCGGCACGGCCGGCCTCGAGCATCTTGTGGACGACGGCGATGCCGGGGTGCTCGACGTAGTCGTTGCCCGCGGCCTCCTCGCCCTCCTTGGTCGCCTTGGCGATCTTCGCCATCAGCTCCAGGTTGAGCTCGTCGGACAGCTGGAGCACGGCGGCCGGGTAGCCGGCCATCAGGGTGCCGCGCTCGATGGAGTACGGCGCCACGCCCTCCGCGAGCATCGCCATGCCCTCGTTGACCATGTAGCCGATGACCCGCGAGGTGTAGAAGCCACGGCTGTCGTTGACGACGATCGGGGTCTTCCGGATCTGCTGGACCACGTCGTACGCCTTCGCCAGCGCGACGTCGTTGGTCTCCTTGCCGGTGATGATCTCGACCAGCGGCATCTTGTCCACGGGGGAGAAGAAGTGCAGGCCGATGAAGTCGGCCGGACGGTCGACGCCCTCGGCGAGCTGCGTGATCGGCAGGGTCGAGGTGTTGGAGCAGAGCAGCGCGTCCTTGTTGATGAACGGCGCGATCTCGGCGAACACCTTGGCCTTGAGGGCCGGGTCCTCGAAGACGGCCTCGATGACCAGGTCGCACCCGGTCAGGTCGGCCGGGTCGGCGGTCGCGGTGATCCGGCCGAGCAGCTCGGCCTTCTTCTCCTCGGTGGACTTGCCACGCGAGATCGCCTTGTCGAGGAGACCCTCGGAGTACGCCTTGCCCTTCTCGGCGTTCTCGACGGCGACGTCCTTGAGGACGACCTCCATGCCGGCCTTGGCGCAGACGTAGGCGATGCCGGCGCCCATCATGCCGGCGCCGAGCACACCGACCTTGGTGGCCTTCCACGGCTCGATGCCCTGCGGGCGGAGCGAGCCGGAGTTGATCGCCTGCAGGTCGAAGAAGAACGCCTGGATCATGTTCTTCGAGTTCTGGTTGACGATCAGGTTGGTGAGGTAGCGCGACTCGATCCGCGAGGCGGTGTCGAAGTCGACGCTCGCACCCTCGACCGCGGCCGACAGGATCGCCCGGGTGGAGGGGTAGACGGCGCCCTTGGTCTGCTGGCGCAGCAGCGCCGGGAAGACGGGCAGGAAGCCGGCCAGGGCCGGGGACTTCGGCGAGCCGCCGGGCATCTTGTAGCCGGGGGCGTCCCACGGGTTGAGGGCGCTCTCGGGGTTGGCCTTGATCCACGCCATCGCGGCCGGGACCAGCTCGTCGCGGGTGGCGACCAGCTCGTCGACGACGCCCTTCTTCAGCGCCGTCTGCGGGTTGAACTGGGTGCCCTGCAGCAGCACCTCCATCAGCGCGTTCTGCAGGCCGAACTTCCGCACGGCCCGGGTGACGCCGCCGCCGCCGGGCAGCAGGCCGAGGGTCGCCTCGGGGAGGCCGACCTTGACGCTGCTGTCGTCGACGAGGATCCGGTGGTTGCACGCGAGGGTGATCTCGTAGCCACCGCCGAGCGCGGCGCCGTTGATCGCGGCGACGACCGGGCGGGGGAACAGCTCGAGCCGGCGCAGGCCGGCCTTGACGCTCTCGGCAAGGGCGAAGATCGCGGGGGCGTCGTCCTTGGTCGCCTCCACCATGTTCTTGAGGTTGCCACCGGCGAAGAAGGTCTTCTTCGCGCTGGTGATGACGACGCCGGTCACGTCGTCCTGCTCCTCGTAGAGACGGTCGACGGCGGCCTTCATCGAGTCGATGTACAGCTCGTTCATCGTGTTGGCGCTGGCCGTCGGGTCGTCCAGCGTCAGGGTGACGATGCCGTCGGCATCGCGCTCGTACCGCACAGCGGTCTGGGTGTCAGTGCTCATTAGAGTTCGTTCAGTCCTGTCTCGGTGTCCGGGTCACACAAGCTCGACGATGGTGGCGATGCCCATGCCGCCGCCGACGCAGAGCGTGGCGAGGCCGCGGCGCAGGTCGCGCCGCTGGAGCTCGTCGATCAGCGTGCCGAGGATCATCGCGCCGGTCGCACCGAGCGGGTGACCCATGGCGATCGCGCCGCCGTTGACGTTGGTGATCTCGTCGCTGATGCCCATGTCGCGCATGAACCGCATGGCCACCGCGGCGAACGCCTCGTTGATCTCGAACAGGTCGATGTCGCCGACCTCGAGGCCGGCCTTGGCCAGCGCCTTGCGGGCGGCCGGCGCGGGACCGGTCAGCATGATGACCGGGTCGGCACCCGACACGGCGGTCGCGAGGATCCGGGCCCGCGGGGTGAGCCCGAGGTCCTTGCCGACCTGCTCGCTGCCGATCAGCGTCAGCGCGGCACCGTCCACGATGCCCGAGCTGTTGCCGGCGTGGTGGACGTGGTTGATCTTCTCGACCCAGTGGTACTTCTCGAGGGCCACGCTGTCGAAGCCGCCGTCGGCACCCATCTGGGCGAAGCTCGGCTTGAGGCCGGCGAGGCCCTCGACCGAGGTGTCGGGACGGACGGTCTCGTCGTGCTCGAGCACGGGGATGCCGTTGATGTCCTTGACCGGCACGACCGCGCCGGAGAAGTAGCCGTTGGCCCAGGCCTTGGCGGCCCGGTGGTGCGACTCGGCGGCGTACGCGTCGACGTCCTCGCGGCTCCAGCCCTCGATCGTGGCGATCAGGTCGGCGCCGATGCCCTGCGGGACGAAGCCGGCCTTGAACGCGGTGGCGGGGTCGGACGCCCAGGCGCCGCCGTCGGAGCCCATCGGCACCCGGCTCATCGACTCGACGCCACCGGCGACGATCAGGTCCTCGAAGCCACCGCGCACCCGGCTGGCGGCCTGGTTGACGGCCTCGAGCCCGGAGGCGCAGAAGCGGTTGAGCTGGACGCCCGCGACCGTGTCGGGGTAGCCCGCAGCGAGGGCCGCGGTCTTGGCGATGTCACCACCCTGGTCGCCGATCGGCGACACGACGCCGAGGACGACGTCGTCGATCCGGTTGGTGTCGAGGCTCGGGTTGCGCACCTCGAGCTCGTTCAGGAGACCGACGGCCAGGTCGACGGGCTTCACCTCGTGGAGGGAACCTGCCGCCTTGCCCTTGCCCCGCGGAGTGCGGAGGTGGTCGTACACGAATGCTTCTGCCATGACCGTCCTTGAGATTCGGGAAACACGCACCGAGGGCGCGTGCATGAAGGGTGGCTGCACCTGATTGTGACACTATTACTGTCATGGTCAAGGGAGAGGGTCGTGCGACACAGGTCACACCGAGCCCCGAAGGCGGTCCGGAGAGCGAGCTGCTCACGCTCGAGGGCCTGACCCGACGGGTCGGGATGAGCGTGCGGACGGTGCGGTTCTACACGTCGAAGGGACTGCTCCCGCCGCCGATCCGCCGCGGCCGCTCCGGCTACTACACCGCCGAGCACGTGGCCCGGCTCGAGCTGGTCCGCGAGCTGCAGAGCCACGGCTTCACCCTGGCCGCCATCGAGCGGTACGTCGCCGGGATCCCCGCCGATGCCACACCCGAGGACATCGCGCTGGCCCGCACCATGCTCGCGCCCTGGCAGTCGGACCTCCCGGTCGAGATGGACCACCAGAAGCTCGAGACAAAGGTCGGGCGACCCCTGTCGGCCGAGGACATCGCCACGCTGCAGGCGCTCGGCGTGCTGCGGGTGCGCGGCTCGACGTACCTCGTCGCCCACAACCAGCTGCCCATCGGCGCCCGGCTGCTCGAGCTCGGCTTCCCGCGCGAGGTCGCGGTCGCCGCGGCCGCGGTCTACCAGGAGCACGGCGAGCAGATGGCAAAGGAGCTCTACGAGGTCATCAGCGACAAGCTGGCGCCGTTGTACGGCGACCAGCAGTCAGCGCACTTCCGGGAAGTGATGGAGCGGCTCAAGCCGCTCTCGGTGGGCGGCCTGGTGACCGCCTACGAGGCGGCGGTCGCGCGGGCCGCCCGCAGCCCGAGGGCTAGCGACGCCCGCTGAAGCTCGAGGCGCTGTGGCCGCCGCCCGAGGAGCCCGAGCCACCGGTACGCCGGCCGC
>NZ_JACEHF010000119.1 GCF_014180685.1 Nocardioides pelophilus
CCCGGCTCTTGTGCGCAAGAGCCGGGTCGGCGTCGTACGCGTGCACACACGTGCACACAAGAGCCGGGTCGGCGTTTCCGAGGGTGTCGGGGATGGGAGGATGGCGGCATGAGCGAGCAGCCGCCGCAGTACCCCGCCCAACCCCCGCAGAACGGCCCGCAGAGCACCCCGCCGAACACCCCGCCGAACGCGCCGCCGGGCCCCGGCCAGCAGCCGCAGAACCCCTACCAGCCGTACGGCGCCCCGGGGTACGGCCCGACCGGAGCACCCCAGTGGGCCCCCGACCACCCGGAGTCCGCCACGGTGCTGCTGCTCGGCATCCTCGGCATGGCGGTCTGCCAGGTGATCGCGCCCTTCGCCTGGATCAAGGGCGCCCGGGTGAAGCGCGAGATCGACGAGGCGGGCGGCCGGCTCGCCGGACGCAGCCAGGCGCAGATCGGCTACATCCTGGGGATCGTCGGCAGCGCCCTGCTCGCCCTCTACGTCGTGGGCATCGTCGTGTACGTCGTGATCGTGGTGATCGCGATCGGCGCCAGCGCGAGCGCGTGACCGACGAGCGACCCGGAGTCCGGCCCGCCCGTCCGCACCACAAGCTGACCGACGACGGTCGCCCGATGCGGGAGGTGCTCTCCTACAGCCGTCGCGGCGCCCGGTTCACGCCGCACCAGGCAGCCGCCTGGGAGGCGCACCACGAGCGCTGGGTGATCCCCGACGACGCGGTCGACGCCGAGGGCTTCTCGTTCGACCGCTGGTTCGGCCGCGGCCCGGCGGACCGCGACGGCCTGATCGTCGAGATCGGGTCCGGCGTGGGTGAGGCGACGGCCGCGCTGGCCCGCACCCGGTCGTCGTACGACGTGCTCGCCTTCGAGGTGTGGCGTCCCGGCGTGGCCGCGACCCTGGCACTGCTCGCCGAGGCCGGTGTCGACAACGTCCGGCTGTGCGGCGTCGACGCCGCGTGGTCGCTCGAGCACCTGCTGCAGCCGGCCAGCATCGCCGAGCTCTGGACCTTCTTCCCCGACCCGTGGCACAAGGCGCGGCACCACAAGCGCCGGCTGGTGACCCCCGCCTTCGCGGCACTGGCCGCGAGCCGGTTGCGACCGGGCGGCGTGTGGCGGCTGGCCACGGACTGGCAGGACTACGCCGAGCAGATGACCGCCGTGCTTTCCGCCGAGCCGGCGCTCGAGGGCGGGGTCGTCGAGCGGTGGGACGAGCGACCGGTCACCAAGTTCGAGCGCAAGGGACTCGCCGCCGGCCGCTCGATCACGGACCTCGCCTACCGGCGGCGCTGACCCTCAGGCCTCGCAGGCGATCCGGGTGTCCTCCAACTCCCGGCAGACGTCGTGGTCGGCACCGCCGTCGAGGTTGTCCCCGCCGAGCCCGCCGGTGAGGTCGTCCGCGCCGTTGCCGCCGTAGAGGTAGTCGGCGTCGGCGCCTCCGTCCAGCACGTCGGCTCCGTCCTCTCCGTAGAGCGTGTCCGCCCCGCTGTTGCCGAGGATGGTGTCGTTGCCGAAGCCCCCGTACACGGTGTCGCCCCCGCCTTCGCCGCTGATCTGGTCGTCGCCGTAGCCGCCGTAGATCACGTCGACGCCCGGGTCGCGCCCGACGGCGTTGCGACCGGTGACGAGGTCGGCGTACGGCGTCGCGATGAGCGACTCCACCGAGGCGGCCTTGTCGAAACCGTCGGCGGGCTGGAGCAGGTTGGACGGCCTTGCGAAGAAGGTGATGCCGTCCTGCGCGGCGAGGGTGAAGGTCATCCGGTTGGTGGCCGAGGAGTAGGCCGCGGTGTCGAGACCGGCACCCCCGAAGAGCTTGTCGCTTCCCTTTCCGCCCGACAGCTGGTCGTTGCCGCCGCCACCGCAGAGGATCTCGTCGGCGTCGGTGCCCCTCACGGTGTCCGCGAAGGCGGTGAAGTCGTTGTCGCAGAGGAACTCGGGCGTCGCCACCGCGTTCGCGCTGTTGCCGGCGGGGTAGTCGTCGGGTGACAGCAGCTGGACGGTTCCGGTGTGAGGTCCCTCGGTGCGCGGATCGACGACCAGGTCGACGACGGCGCGCCCGCCGGGGTCGATGGTCCCGACGTCGCAGCGCACCTTGAGCCCGGTGGCGTCCAGGCTGCAGCCGTTCGGGAGGGAGCCGACCTTGACGCTGGCGGGGACCGTGATCTCCGCGGACACCGGCTGCGTCGACGCGCCGCCGGTGCGCGAGACCGCGACGTCGTACATGAAGGTCGTCGTTCCAGGGACGTCGCGGACGGACACGTCGACCGCGAGGTCGGTGAGCTCGTGGAAGCGCAGGCTCACGTTGCCGTGGGCGCTGCCGTAGTTGTCGACGGCGATCCGGTAGGTCTGCCCTGCGACCGCGTCGAACTGGATCCGACTCCAGAAGACGTCGGTGGTGACGTCGTCGTTGGCCGCGACCTGGGTCAGCGCGCCGACCGAGCCTCCCGTGTAGGCGGCGAGCACGGTGTCGCCGGTGCTGCCGGAGGTGTCGAAGACGACCGGTCCCGACCGGGCTGCCGTCCAGTTCCACCACACCGAGCGGCCCACGCCGGCCGCTGCATGGACCGGTTCGCCGGTCTGCTTGGTGGCGTTGCTGGTGAAGCTCGACGCGGTCCCGTGCGGACCCGCGAGCGAGGCGCCCGGGAAGTCGTCGTTGCTCGGCCGCAGACGCATGTCGAGCGAGAGGGCGGCGCCGCTGTTGATGCCGCCGACCTGCACGTAGTAGGTCTGACCCGCGGTGAGCCGGACGTCTGCGAGCCGGGTGGTCGCGTCGGCATCGCTCACGTCGTCCGCGCACGAGAGGGGCACGAGTGCGCCGCGCACCAGCTGCCAGACCGCCACCACGGTGTCGTAGGTGCTGGTGGCGGTGCTCACCGAGAGCAGGCCGGAGTGCGTGGGCCGCACGCTGTACCAGAGGGTGTTCGACATCGCCGGGCATGCGGTGTTGCGAGGCTCGGACGCCTCGACGGTGGCCGTCCCCGTGTAGATGTTGTGGGTCAGGTTCCGACCTGTCATGGCGTGCGCTGTGCTGCGCTTGTCGTTGGTGGGCCGGAGCGTCACCTTGAGGTCGATGTCGCCCCACCACGACTGGTAGCTGTTCCCGATCACGCTGCCGACCTGGAGGTAGACCACCTCGCCCTTGGCCACCCGCACGTCCTTCAGCAGAGCGGGGTTGTCGTAGCCGGCCTTGTCGCAGGCGACTCTCGAGAGCCCGCTGAGGGTGGTGCCGCGGTGGAGGGCCACGATCGGGTACGACGCGCTGCCCGTGAGGTCGACGGTGAGGTCGCCGTCCGCCGGAGCCGTGTAGCGGTACCACAGCGACTCGGCCAGGTCGCAGCCCGTCTTCGCGCCACCGTTGGCCCAGGCGGTCCCAGGCTCGCCCGACTGCTCGGTCGCGAACGCGTTGGTGGTCTGCACCAGAGAGGGCTTCCAGCCCGCCAACGCCTGGGCCTGCGCGAAGTTGTCGTTCGCGGGTGCCGATCCGGGCGACGCGGTGAAGGTGGCGGCCATGACGTCGGCGCTCTCCGAGATCCGAGCGACCGCCGCGCGGAGAGAGCCTCCGGGGCCCGACGTGTAGGCGTCGGGACCGACCCACGGGTCCCCGGCGTCCCCCCGGTTCTCGAAGGTGAGCAGGTCGGAACCGTCCGACTCGATGACCTGGACCAGCCTGTTGGTGGCGTTCGAGTCGTAGTACTCGTCGACCTTCAGGAGCAGCAGCCCCGAACCGGGCAGTGCGGCGTCGTAGGAGCCTGGCCGCTGCTGCCGGTTCTCGACGAGGTAGAACGAGCCCGACCCGGACGTCTTCGTCCAGTCGAATCCGCCCGCGTTCTCCAGGAGCTGGACGGTGGTGTTGGTGCGCAGACCGGTGGCCGCCGCGCTCAGGGTGGTGCGCTTCACGCCGACGATCCGCTGGGGCGTGATCCATCCGAGCGTCGCTCGCGACCACGCGTCGAACATCGTCGGGGTGGCGCCGACGTACGTCTTCGGGTCGGTCGGGGCCCGCCCCCAGGAGCCGTAGGACATCGCGCTCCAGTCGCCGATGCCGGCCGAGGACTCGTCGGTGTCGTACAGGTCGGGGAGCGCGAGGTCGTGGCCCAGCTCGTGGACGATCACGCCGACGGTCGCCTGGTGGGTGTCGACGGTGCCGTCGTTGAGCTGCACCCGCTGCTTCTCTCCGTAGGTCAGGAATCCGCTGTTGCCGACCTTCTTGCCGTCCACGGTCGGCGTGTTGGCCTCGTCGAGGAACCACCGGTTGGCCCAGATCGAGTGCCCGTGGTCGTTGCCGGAGATCGACTCCTCGAGGCCCGCCATCACCACGTTGAGGTGCAGCTCGCTGGAGTCCACGGTGCCGTCGCCGTTCTTGTCGTAGGACGCGTAGTTGACGTACGGGTCGGCCGCCTTGATCGCGTCGCGGATGATCGGACGCTCCGCCTGACCGTCGGTGTCAGGGTGGTTCGAGCTCAGCGTCAGCCAGCCGACGACCCCGTTGTTCGTCGTGCTGTGGCTCTCGGCGGCCGGCGCGAAGGTGAACTGGTTGTAGGAGTTCTTCTTGTAGAAGTCGACGACCGACTTGCCGCCGCCGAAGTAGCGGGACGCCCNAAGTAGCGGGACGCCCACTGGGCCTGGGTGGTCCCCAGGTTGGCCTGGTTCTGGAACTGCACGAGGATCACCAGCACCGGGTCGCTTCCCGTGGCCACGACCGACGGTGTCTCGGTCCGTCCGGTGTGGCGTGCCGTCACCCGCTCGACCTGAGCCCGGCGGGCGTCCGCCCACGCGACGCGCTCGCTGTCGCGCAGGTGCTTGCGCATGGTCGGGCGATCCTGCGTCACCCGGAGGTCGGTACCCCTCAACGACCCGTCGGCACGCTTGGTGGCGTACACCCACCAGCCCTGGCGCCGGACGATGGTGTGACCCGAGCGGGTCTCGACACCGTGGTACCACTCGTCGCCGAACTGACGCGCCTTGAACGTGGTCCCGTCCGGCTGCTCGAGCTCGACGATCCCGGGCCCGGCGGGCACGGCCTGAGCCGGCTCCGCGCTGGACATGGCCCAGGCGCCGGCCACCACGATCCCGAGGAGTCCTAGCCACCACCAGCGGAGAGCGGTGCTGTGCTGCTGGTCGAGAGATGCCGTCTGTGTGCTCATTGTTCGCCCCCATGCGCGGGGCCGGAGCCCCGACGGTGCCGATCACCGCGATCCGACGCTAGGACGTGACCCGACCACCGAGCAGCGGGGAAAACCCTATGAGTGGCGCAGCGGCGGGCCGGGACGCGGTCACGCTTCGGTGAGGAGCGCGATCTCCTCGTCGACGTACGGGTCCTCCTCGCCGAGCGCGACCAGCTCCGCCTTGAGCGCGCGTTGGAGGGCCAGCGCCTCCTCGCGACGGTCGAGGTTGCGCAGGGCCCACGCCACCATCCAGCGCGAGACCCGGGTGCGGCCGGCGTCGCCGATCCGTTCCCGGGCGGCGAAGGCGGCCTCGAAGCAGACCAGCGCGCGTTTGAAGTCGCCGACGTCGGCGTGGATCATGCCGAGGTTGTTGAGCAGCGACGCGTCCCAGTCGCGGGTGCGCGGGTCGTCGGAGGCGCCGGCGACCGCGAGGGCCCGTTGGGTGATGGCGACCTGTTCGCGCTGGTCGCTGACCAGCGCCGCCATGTGGAGCGCGTCGACGTGCAGCTCGTCCAGGGCCGCGCTGGTGGCGAGGTTCACCGCCTGCGCGAAGAGCTTGCGGGCGACCGCCGGTTCCCCGCCGGAGCGGTACAGGCGCCCCCGCTCCAGCACGATCCGGCAGGCGACCTCGGGCGAGCCCGCGTCGTCCAGCCGGTCGAGGACGAGGTGGCCTTCGGCGTACTTGCCCTGCAGGCCGAGCGCGCGCGCCACCTGGGTCAGCCAGATCCCGCGGTGCTCACCCTCGGCGGTCGCGGCCGCCTCCCGGAACCGCTGCTCGGAGAGCTCCGGGTCGTCGAAGTCCCACAGGTCGCTGGGGTGCACGGCCACAGTCTGTCGCGGACCGCGGCTCGCGCCGGACAATTTTCGGTCACATGACGTTCACACGCCGCTAGGGCGTGTCGCCCGGCGCAGCCACTGTGGCGGCGTACCTTCACAAGCACTGGCGGGTGGGGAAGCTCGCCATATCGGGAGGCCCGTTCGTGATCAACGACTGCATCACCCGCCGCGGGTGCCAGGGTGCTCCCTGCCGCGCGCACCGGGTGTGTGGACGCCGGCACTCCGGCGTTCGGGCCCATGCGCCTGCCCACCTCGGGACGGCATCCGCTTCCTGGTCCGACTGCGAGGAATAAGGACCGAGCGGGAGTGCGCGCGCGGTCTGGTGAGGTGCGAAGTGCCTAACTCGAAGTCCCGCGCCGCTGTCAACCATGACGCCAGGCAGGCCGACCAGTCCCGAGACCCGGTGCCGGGTCGCCGGACCTACGTCCTCGACACCAGCGTGCTGCTCGCCGATCCCGGCGCGCTCCGCCGGTTCGCCGAGCACGAGGTGGTGCTGCCCGTCGTCGTGATCACCGAGCTGGAGGGCAAGCGGCACCACCCGGAGCTGGGCTACTTCGCCCGCAGCGCGCTGCGGATGCTCGACGAGATGCGGATCAGCCACGGCCGCCTCGACACTCCGGTGCCCGTGGGTGACGAGGGCGGCAGCCTGCGCGTCGAGCTCAACCACACCGATGCGACCTCGCTGCCGTCCGGCTTCCGGCCCAGCAACGGCAACTGGGACAACGACTCCAGGATCCTCGCGGTCGCCCGCAACCTCGCCGACGAGGGCCACGACGTCACGCTGGTCTCCAAGGACCTGCCGTTGCGGATCAAGGCCTCCGCCGTCGGGCTCGATGCCGAGGAGTACCGCGGCGAGGCGATCAACGACTCCGACACCGGCTACTCGGGGCTCGCCGAGCTCGAGGTCGCCGCCGAGGAGCTCGACGAGCTGTACGACGACGGCACCCTCGAGCTGGAGGCCGCGCGCGACCTGCCGTGCCACCAGGGCCTGGTGCTGCTGTCCGACCGGGGTACGGCGCTGGGCCGGATCGGTCCCGACAAGCAGATCCACCTGGTGCGCGGCGACCGGGAGGCGTTCGGCATCCACGGCCGCTCCGCGGAGCAGCGGATCGCGCTGGAGATGCTGCTCGACCCCGACGTCGGCATCGTGTCGCTCGGCGGCCGGGCCGGCACGGGCAAGTCGGCACTGGCGCTGTGTGCCGGGCTCGAGGCGGTGATGGAGCGGCGCCAGCACAAGAAGGTCGTGGTGTTCCGGCCGCTGTTCGCCGTGGGCGGCCAGGAGCTCGGCTACCTCCCCGGGTCGGAGTCGGAGAAGATGTCGCCCTGGGCCCAGGCGGTGTTCGACACCCTCGGTGCGCTGACCTCCAGCGACGTGATCGAGGAGGTCCTCGACCGCGGCATGCTCGAGGTGCTCCCGCTCACCCACATCCGCGGCCGCTCGCTGCACGACTCGTTCGTGATCGTCGACGAGGCGCAGTCGCTGGAGCGCAACGTGCTGCTGACGGTGCTCTCGCGGATCGGCGCCAACTCGAAGGTGGTGCTGACCCACGACGTCGCGCAGCGCGACAACCTGCGGGTCGGGCGCCACGACGGGGTGGTGGCGGTGGTCGAGAAGCTGAAGGGGCACCCGCTGTTCGCCCACGTGACCTTGACCCGGTCCGAGCGGTCGCCGATCGCGGCGCTGGTCACCGAGATGCTGGAGAACGTGGTCGTCTGATCCCCTGCTGATCCCCGGCTGAAGTCGTCGGCTGAGGCGGCTGTGGTCCCTGTGGTGGATGGGATCACAGCCGCTTCCGCTTTCTGCGCGGTTCGGTTTGCGACTGCGGGTGAAGTCAGGCATGGTGTCGTGGGTTGCCATCGGTCAGGTCTGTTGACCTGATCTCTCTCGGGGGCAACTTTCCTGTTGTCAACCACGGATTGCGCTCTTGTCGACTCACGCGAAGATTGCCCCCAAGCACCGCGGGACCCCCAAGCACGCTCACCTGAAAGAGGCGCCCAAGCGCGCCGCCCGCAACACCGTGATCCTCTCCGGTGTGGCCCTGGCCGTCACCGGCATCACCATCGGCGGGGGACTCCTCGGCAAGGGCGAGGCGACCCCACCCGGTGTGGCAGCAGAGCTCGACAACGCGATGGGCGACCTCCAGGCCGACGTCCCGGCGGCCGACACCGGCGAGCGGCTCCCGATCGTCTCCCGCGACGACCACCGGGGTGCCGCCGACCCGACCAAGAAGGCGGGCCTGGTCGCCACCGAGGCCTCCGCGGTCACCGAGTCGGAGCAGCTCTCCGACTCCGACCCGCGCGACATCGCGCGTGCCTTGATGGGTGACTACGGGTTCAGCCAGGACCAGTTCAGCTGTCTCGACTCGCTGTGGATCCGCGAGTCCAACTGGAACGTCTACGCAGACAATCCGTCCTCGTCGGCCTACGGCATCCCGCAGGCGTTGCCAGGCTCGAAGATGGCCTCTGCCGGCAGCGACTGGGCGACGAACCCCGTCACCCAGATCAGCTGGGGCCTCGGCTACATCCGGGACCGCTACGGCAGCCCCTGCGCCGCCTGGGGCCACTCCCAGTCCGTCGGCTGGTACTGAGTCCTCGCTCGGTCCCCACTGAGTCCTCGCTGTCCGCTGGGGCATGATGACGTCATCTCGGGCCTGCGCACCGCATGCCCCCGGGCAAAGGAGCCTCCATGGACGTCATCTGGTTCGTCATCGTCACCCTCGTCGGCGGCACGATCATCGGCATGCTCGGCAAGCTGGTCGCGCCGGGGGACCGGGACAAGATCCCCTTCTGGCTCACCGTCGTCTGCGGCATCGTCGGCATGGTCGCGGGCAGCTACCTTTACTGGGCGCTGTTCGGTGACAACAACCCCCGGTTCGACGGGCACAAGGCCACCGCGGACAACGCCACCAACGGCATCGACTGGATCCGCCACCTGTGGCAGGTCGGCGTCGCCGCCGTCGCGGTGATGGTCGCCGCGTTCGTCACCGGCAGCAGCAAGCGGTCCTGACGCGTTGTCCCACGAGGGCACCGACTTCCGCGACGACCGGGTCGGCTCCGCGCTGGCGGGCACCAATCCCACGGTGCTGCGGCGGCTCCGGGCCGGCTTCGCCGTCATCGGCGACGTCCAGCACCTGCCGGGCTACTGCGTGCTGATCTCGGACACGCCCGGCGTCGACCAGCTGATCGACCTGCCGCCGGAGCAGCAGCTGCTCTTCCTCGAGGACATGGCGGTCCTCGGTCGGGCGGTGGCCGCGGTGTGCGCGCGCCGCGACCCGCAGTTCCGCCGGATCAACCTGGAGATCCAGGGCAACACCGATGCCTTCCTCCACGCCCACGTCACGCCGCGCTACGAGTGGGAGCCGTCCGAGCTCGTCGGGTGGCCAGCAGCCCTCCACCACTGGACCAAGCTGATGACCGACCCCGGCTCGGTGCCGCTCGGACCCGAGCACGACGACCTGCGCCGCGAGCTCGGCGACGAGATCGACCGGCAGCTGGCGGCTACGGGTGGGTCATCGACTCCACGTCGAGGGCCGCGTCCAGCTGCTCGACGGTGAGCTCGCCGCGGTCGACGTACCCCATCGCCAGCACCGTCTCGCGGATGGTGGCGCCGTCGGCGAGCGCCTGCTTGGCGATCTTCGCGGCCGCCTCGTAGCCGAGGTAGCGGTTGAGCGGCGTCACGACCGACGGGGAGGACTCGGCGTAGCGGCGCATCCGGTCGGCGTCGGCGGTGATGCCGTCGATGCAGCGGGCGGCGAGGGTCGTCGTCGAAGTCGAGAGCAGCCGGACCGACTCGAGCACGTTGCGCGCCAGCACCGGCATCGCGACGTTGAGCTCGAAGCTGCCGCTGGCGCCCGCGACGGTCACCGCAGCGTCGTTGCCGATGACCTGCATGCAGACCATCAGCGTGGCCTCGGGCAGCACCGGGTTGACCTTGCCCGGCATGATCGACGACCCCGGCTGCAGGTCGGGGAGGTGGATCTCGGCGAGCCCGGTGGTCGGCCCGGAACCCATCCAGCGCAGGTCGTTGCAGATCTTGGTCAGCCCCACCGCGATCGTCCGTAGCACGCCGCTGAGCTCGACCAGGGAGTCGCGGGTGCCCTGCGCCTCGAAGTGGTTGCGGGCCTCCGTGAACGGTTCGCCGGTGGCGGCCGACAGCGCCTCGATCGCAGCAGCCGGGAAGCCGGCCGGGGTGTTGATGCCGGTGCCGACGGCGGTGCCGCCGAGGGGAAGCTCCCGCACCCGGGGGAGTACGGCGTCGAGCCGGTCGACGGCGTACCTGATCGTGGCGGCGTAGCCGCCGAACTCCTGCCCGAGCGTCACCGGGGTGGCGTCCATCAGGTGGGTGCGTCCGGACTTCACCAGGTCGGCGAACTCGGCCGCCTTCGCCTCCAGCGAGGTGGCGAGGACGTCGAGGGCGGGCCGCAGGTCGCGGGTCACCGCGAGGGTGGCGGCGACGTGGATCGCCGTCGGGAAGATGTCGTTGCTCGACTGGCTGGCGTTGACGTGGTCGTTGGGGTGGACGTCGACGCCGGCGGCCCCGCTGAGGGAGGCGATCACCTCGTTGGCGTTCATGTTCGAGCTGGTGCCGGAGCCGGTCTGGAAGACGTCGATCGGGAACTGGTCGTCGTGGCGCCCGGCCGCGACCTCGCGGGCGGCGGCTGCGATCGCCTCGGCGTGGTCGGCCGGCAGCACGTCGAGCCGGCCGTTGGCGGTCGCCGCGGCGGCCTTGACCTCGCCGAGCGCGTGGATCAGCGCGGGCTCGATCGGGGTGCCGCTGATCGGGAAGTTCTCGATCGCCCGCTGGGTCTGGGCCTTCCACAGGGCCGAGGCCGGCACCCGGACCTCACCCATCGAGTCGTGCTCGGTCCGGAAGCCCGCGGGGTCGATGCCGGTGTCGCTCACACGACGACGCTACCCGCATCCCCTTGACATATGAGTAACCGATTAGTTACCAATAGTCCATGGACGCCTTCGCGGCTCTCGCCGACCCGATCCGTCGAGGCCTCCTGCTGCGCCTCGCCGCCGGGCCGACCCGCGTCGTCGACCTGGCCGCCGACCACCAGGTCAGCAGGCCGGCGATCAGCAAGCACCTGCGGCTGCTGACCGAGGCCGGACTCGTCGACGTCGAGGTCCGCGGCCGCGAACGGCACTACGCCCTCGACCGGTCCGGCCTGCAGCCCGTGCAGGAGCTGCTGGACCGCCTTGCCCTGCCGACGCCGCGGCTCTCGGAGCGCGACCTCGACGGCCTCGACCTGGAGGTACGGCGCACCGGCCGCGACCGCCGCACCCCCACCGATCAACAGGAGGAGACCGCATGACCACCACGACTGCCACCGGCCGCAAGGAGGCGCGGCACGGCCGCACCTTCCTCGTGATGACCCGCCAGTTCCGCGCGCCGATCGAGGACGTGTGGGCCGCGGTGACGGAGTCCGACCGGCTCGCCCGGTGGATCGGCACCTGGAGCGGCGACCCGGCCGACGGAAAGGTGCAGTTCCAGATGCGCTACGAGGGCGACGACGTGCCGGCCGAGGAGTTCGTCGTCGACGAGTGCGACGAGCCGCGGCGGCTGGCGATCACCACGACGTCGCCGTACGAGGAGGACCAGGTCACCTGGCACCTCGAGCTCGACCTCGCCGAGGCCGACGGCACGACCACGCTGACGTTCGCGCAGTCCGTGCCCGAGCCCACGATGGCGGAGAACGTCGGACCGGGCTGGGACTACTACCTCGACCGGATGGTGGCAGCGGAGAGCGGCGGCGACGTCGGCGCCATCGACTTCGACGACTACTACCCGGCGCTGTCGGACCACTACCGGGGCGAGTTCGAGTCCTGATCGCCCCCGCGACCGGCGAACGACGGGTCAGCCGGCAGCGGTGCAGGCGTCGGCGCCGTACATCTCGATGGTCCGCTGCCGCACGTTGTAACCGCCGTACTCGTTCGTCTCGTCGCCACCCGGCCCGAACCAGCCGATGAGGACCTGCTTGACCGGCTTCTGCACGACCAGCCCGGGGTCGTAGCTGCCGTCGTAGTACTTGCAGTCGGTCCGGTCGCTCGCCACCGTCTTCCACCGGCCGTCGCGGCGGAGCTTCATGCGCACGAACGCGCGTTCGTCGCGGTCGACCGCCAGGACGAAGCGCACCCGCTTGCCACCGATGCGCACCGTCTTGACCACGAGCGGCTCGAGGGCAGCGGCGCTGGTGGCGGGCGTGGTGGTGGGCGTGGTCGTGGGCGCGGCCGTGGGCGCGGCCGGCGCCGGGACGGTCAGGCCGTGCAGGCCCAGGGCGAGGAGCGGTACGGCGAGGAGGCGGAGAGCTGCGCGCAAGGGATCGACCTTTCTGACGGCCGCCCGAGCCGGCAGGGAGGCATCAGCGTGCGCCTACCGCCCGGTGGGTGTCAACGACCGGCCGGGTCGGGGCGTCGCCGTCAGGGCTCGGTGGGGCAGGGAGCGTCGCCGAGCCCGAACGGGATCAGCATCTCCTCGTCGATCTGCACCTCGCCGTACTCGCCGTAGCCGTTGGTGCCGGTGTTCACCCAACCGAAGAAGATCTGGCGGTTGCCTTGGTCCTCGATGCCGGCGTCGTAGGAGATGTCGAGGTAGGGGCATGCGACCGGGAACCGGTCGACCTCGGCGTAGTCGCCGTCGCGCTCGGCGAGGAGCACCACGAAGGCCTCCGGACCGTCGTGGACGAGCTGCACCCGGACCGTCCTTCCCGCCTCGGACATCTCGATCTCGTCGAGCACCTCCTCGGTGCCGGCCGGGCCGCTCGTGTCGGCGGCGGTCGAGCGGGAGTCGTCGGCCGTCGGGTCGTCGTCGGAACCGCCGTCACGCACCATCAGCAGCACGATCGCGACGACGGCGACCACGGCGAGCACGACGACCGCGCCGACCAACAGCGGGTTGACCCCG
>NZ_JACEHF010000012.1 GCF_014180685.1 Nocardioides pelophilus
GACCGATGTCGACCAGCGGCGACAGGCTGTCGCCGACGTCGTGGACGATGTCGACCCGCTCGACGCGGTAGCTCCCGGTGAACCCGTCGACGGAGACCTCGGCGGCGGCGACGCCGTACGCGAAGTACTTGAACGGCTCGCCCCGCACGGCGACCGGGTCCCACGACAGGCCCTCGGTCTTGTAGAAGCCGGCGGCCCAGAGCTGGACCCGGTCGAGGTACGCCGCGCGGACGACCTCCTCCCAGGTCGCGGTGGCCCCGAGCCGGTCCCGCACCGGCACGATCCGGGCGAGGATCTGCTCGCACGCGTCCTTGACCGCAGCGCCGTTGAGGTCGGCGCCGGCGCTGGCCGCGGTCGCAGAGGTGTTGGGCACCTTGTCGGTGCGGGTCGGCGCCAGCCGGATCCGCTCGATCGGCAGCCCCAGGGCGGTCGCGGCGACCTGCAGCATCTTGGTGTGGAGGCCCTGGCCCATCTCGGTGCCCCCGTGGTTGATCAGCACCGAGCCGTCCTTGTAGACGTGCACGAGCGCCCCGGCCTGGTTGAACGAGGTGAAGTTGAAGGAGATCCCGAACTTCACCGGCGTGATCGCCAGACCCCGCTTGCGGTGGGGGTTCTCGGCGTTGGCGCGCGCGATCTCGGCGCGGCGCCGCTCGAAGTCCGACGTCGCGAGCACCTGGTCCCAGGCGCGCCCGAGGCGCTCGGCGTGCCGCACCGGTTGGCCGTACGGCGTCGCCTGTCCCTCCGCGTAGAAGTTGCGGCGGCGCAGCTCGTGGGCCTCGATGCCCAGCGCCGGCGCGACCCGCCCGAGGATGTCCTCGATCACCAACATCCCCTGCGGCCCGCCGAACCCGCGGAACGCGGTCTGGGACGTCTTGTGGGTCTTCGCGACCCGGCCGTCGACGCGGAAGTGCGGGATCCAGTAGGCGTTGTCGACGTGGCAGAGCGCCCGCGACAGCACCGGTTCCGACAGGTCGAGGCTCCAACCGCCGTCGGAGGTGAGGGTCGCCTCGAGCGCCTGCAACAGCCCATCGTCGTCGAAGCCGACCTTCCACCTCGCGTGGAAGCCGTGCCGCTTGCCGGTGAGGGTCATGTCCTGCTGGCGGGTGAGCCGCACCCGCACCGGACGCCCGGTCACGCGGGCCCCGAGGGCGGCCACCGCCGCGAACCCGTGCGGCTGCATCTCCTTGCCGCCGAAGCCGCCGCCCATCCGCACGCACTGCACGGTGACCTGGTGGCTGGCCAGCCCGAGCACGTGCGCCACGATCTCCTGGGTCTCCGTCGGGTGCTGCGTGCTGGCTTGGATGAACACCTGGCCGTCGTCGTCGACGGTCGCGAGCGACGCGTGCGTCTCCAGGTAGAAGTGCTCCTGACCGGCGAAGTCGATCTCGCCCTCGAACACGTGGCTCGACGCCGCCAGCCCGGCCAGGACGTCTCCGCGCTCCAACCGCGGCCGCGCGCCCTGGAAGCTCTGCTGCTCGATCGCCTCGACCACGCTCACGATCGACGGCAGCGGCTCGTAGTCGACCTCGACCGCCGCCGCGCCGAGCCGCGCCGCCTCCAGCGACTCGCCCAGCACCCACGCGACCGCGTGACCGTGGTACATCACCTCGGTCGGGAACAGCGGCTCGTCGTGCTTGGTCCCGGCGTCGTTGACCCCCGGTACGTCGGCTCCGGTCAGCACCCGCACCACGCCGGGCACGTCGTAGGCCGGCTTCGGCTCGAGCCTGGTGACCATCGCGTGGGCGTGCGGCGCGCAGACCGGGTGCGCGTGCAGGAGGTACGGCGTGCGCAGGGCGATGTCGTCGGTGTAGAGCGCCCGACCCGTGACGTGGAGCGCCGCCGCCTCGTGGGGCCGGGCCTCGCCGACCACGGGCGTCTCGGGCCGCTCGGACAGGCGGCTCATGCGTCACCGCTCTCGAAGAACAGCTTCTCCAGCGACGTCTCGAGCATCGCCTCGCGATAGGCGGCACTCGCCCGATGGTCGTCGATCG
Organism: Nocardioides pelophilus; assembly: GCF_014180685.1. Classification (GTDB taxonomy): domain Bacteria; phylum Actinomycetota; class Actinomycetes; order Propionibacteriales; family Nocardioidaceae; genus Nocardioides; species Nocardioides pelophilus. Next base: position 1,992 of record NZ_JACEHF010000012.1, read on the forward strand.
GGGTGCCGGTGCGCGAGAGGATCGCGCCAGCCTCGGCCACGACGTCGGCCACCCAGCTGCGCCCGACCAGCGCCTCCTCGGCGGCCGTCGCCCGGATCGGCGTCGCCGCGACCCCGCCCAGCCCGATCGCCGCCCGGCTGACAACGCCGTCGACGACGTCGATCGCGAACGCGATCGCGACCGACGAGATGTCGTCGTACCGCCGCTTGGCGATCTTGTGGAAGCCGGTCAGCGACGCGAGCGGCAACGGGATCCGCACGCTCGCGATCAGCTCACCCGGCCGCAGCACGGTCTCGCGGTAGCCGGTGAAGTAGTCGACCAGCGGCACCGTCCGCTCCCCCGCGGCCGACACCAGGGTCAGCGTCGCGTCGAGCGCGAGCAGCGCCGGCGGCAGGTCGCCGATCGGCGAGGCCGTCCCGACGTTGCCGCCGATGGTGGCGCCGTTGCGGATCAGGCGGGAGGCGAACTGCGGGAACACCTCGTCCAGGAGCGGCACCGCGCCGTCCAGCCGGCGCTCGACCTCGGTCAGCGACAGGCCGGCGCCGATGTCGACGTACTCCTCGCCCCGGGTGAGCACGCGGAGCTCGGGCAGGTGGTCGACCGCGACCAGCAGGCCCGGCCGCGATCCCCGCAGGTTGACCTCGACGCCGAGGTCCGTCGCGCCGGCCAGGGGTACGGCGCCCGGCTCGCCCAGCAGCGCCAGCACCTCTGCGAGCTCGGCCGGCCGTGCGTATCCCGGCATCCGCACCGGCGTCACGGCGGGCGGCGGGGCGGTCGTCCGGAACGACAGGTGGTCACCGGGGGCCGGCGTGCGGAGCGCGTCGGCGGCGTCGACGATCGGGCGGTAGCCGGTGCAGCGGCACAGGTTGCCGGACAGGGCGTGCTCGTCGAAGACCCCGCTCTCGCAGCGCCCGGGACGGTAGTACTCGGCGGCCATGCTGCACACGAATCCCGGCGTGCAGTAGCCGCACTGCGAGCCGCCGCGGACGGCCAGCTCCTGCTGCACCGGGTGCAGGTTCTCCGGCCCTCCCAGCCCTTCGGACGTGACGACCTCCTGGTCGGCGAGCGCGGCGGCCGGGACCAGGCAGGCGTTGACGGCCGTCCACTCGGTCGGCGCATCGACGCCGGCGCGCGCCACCAGCACCGAGCAGGCACCGCACTCGCCCTCCGCGCAGCCCTCCTTGGCACCGGTCAGGCCGAGGCTGCGCAGCCAGTCGAGGGCCGACGTGGGCGGCTCGGCGCCGACCAGGCTGCGGGCCTCGCCGTTGACGGTGACCTGCGGCTGCTCCATGGGGTGAACGGTACGTCGCAGCGATCCCGCCGCGCAGCCGGTCAGGGTCGTCGGAATCTGCCTCGGCCGGTTTAACACGGCCGAAACCGGCGCCACCGAGTCACGAAACGGTCGTCTCCTAGCGTCCCTCGTCAGCAACACCCGTTGCGCCTCGGGACCGCCGCCCTCGCTCAGGAGAACGCATGTCACTCTCGTTCCAGCTCCGCCGTACCCGGCGGCCGGCCGCCGTCGCGCTGGCGGGCGCTCTCTCCCTCGGTCTGGCTGCGTGCGCCTCCGGCGACGATGACGACGAGGCCGCCGACGACGCGAGCCACGGCGAGCTGACCGTGCAGTACTCCTGGATCAAGAACGAGGAGTTCGCCGGCGAGTTCTACGCCGAGGAGCGCGGCTACTACGAGGACGCCGGCTTCTCCGAGGTGACGGCGGTGGCCGGGCCGAGCACCGGCGTGGCGGAGCTGCTCGAGGAGACCGTCGACGTCGCGCTCAGCGACGCCGCCTCGGTCGGTGCCGCGATCGCCGAGGAGGACGTGCCGCTGAAGATCATCGGCGCGACCTTCCAGAAGAACCCCTTCACGATCCTCTCGCTGAAGGACGGTGCCGACATCCAGACGCCGGAGGACCTCAAGGGCAAGAAGATCGGCGTCCAGTCGTCCAACGAGAACGTCTTCAACGCGCTGCTCAACGCCAACGGCATCTCGCGCGACGAGGTCGAGGTCGTGCCGGTGCAGTTCGACCCGACACCGCTCATCGAGGGCGAGGTCGACGGGTTCATGGCCTACCTCACCAACGAGGCGATCACCGTCGGCGCCCAGCAGGAGGTCACCAACCTGGCGTACGCCGAGAACGGCGTCCCCTACGTCGCGGAGACGTTCACCATCACCGACGCCTTCCTCGCCGAGAACCGCGAGGCGCTGAAGGACTTCCTCATCGCCGAGATCAAGGGCTGGACCGACGTCTTCCAGGAGCCGACCGCGGACACCGTCGACCTGGTCGAGAAGTTCTACAACGCGGGCGCGGAGGCCGGCGACATCAACAAGGACTTCGGGCCCCTGCCGCCGACGACCGGAGAGAGCCTGGAAGCGGAGAAGGAGCTGATCTCGACCGAGGAGACCGAGGCCAACGGCCTCTTCACGATCTCCGAGGACCTCCAGGCCGAGACCGTCGCGTCGCTGGCCGCTGCCGGTTGGGACGTGGCTGCGGACGACCTCTTCGACACCTCGCTCCTCGAGGAGATCTACGAGGAGAGCCCCGAGCTCAAGGACTACCTGCCGTGACCGATGGCTGCTGACCACCGGCTGGATGCCGGCGCCCCCGGCGCCCCTGGTGGCACCGGCATCCAGATCACCGGTCTCGGGAAGACGTTCCGGTCCCGCGGCCGCACCACGGTCGCCCTCGAGGACGCCCACCTGCACACCGATCGGGGCGAGTTCCTGGCGCTGCTCGGCCCCTCCGGCTGCGGCAAGTCCACGATCCTGCGCATCCTCGCCGATCTCGACGAGCCGACGACCGGTGAGGCGCTGGTCGACCTGAAGGCGCCCGCCGAGCTCCGGCGCAACAGCGAGCTGGGCATCGCCTTCCAGGACCACGCCCTCCTGCCGTGGCGCACGGTGCGGAGGAACATCCGGCTGCCGTTCGAGGTCGCGGGCCGCGACGTCGACAAGGCGTACGTCGAGGAGCTCATCGACCTCGTGGGCCTCCGCGGCTTCGAGGACGCCAAACCGGCGCAGCTCTCCGGCGGCATGCGGCAACGGGTCTCGATCGCTCGGGCCCTCGCCCTCAAGCCGTCGGTCCTGCTGCTCGACGAGCCGTTCGGTGCGCTCGACGACATGACCCGCCAGAACCTGAACCTCGAGCTGCTGCGGATCTGGACCGAGAAACCGGCCACCACGCTGCTGGTGACCCACGGCATCTCGGAGGCGATCTTCCTCGCCGACAGGGTCGCTGTGATGTCGCCGCGACCGGGGCGGATCAAGGCGATCATCGACGTCACCCTGCCTCGGCCGCGGACCCCCGAGATGATGCGGACACCGGAGTTCCACGCGCTGCAGGACCAGGCGGCCGAGCTGTTGTTCGGCGCCGACGGGCGCGCCGAGGCGGAGTCGTGACCCGGCGCCTCCCCGGCTGGCTCGCGAGCATCATCGGCGCGGTCGCCGTACTCGCGTTGTGGTGGGTGGTGTCGGCGGCCTTCTACCGCCCCGAGGTCGAGGGCGGCTACACGCCGCTGCCGTCACCGTGGGCGGTGTTCGGGACGTTGGCGCGCGACGGTCCCGGCGCGTACTGGACCTACTTCAACGTGACCATCACCGAGGCCTTCCGCGGCTTCCTCTGGGGCAACGGCCTCGCCCTGCTGCTCTCGTCGCTCGTCCTCGTCGTGCCGCGGTTGGAGCGACTGGTCGTCCAGGTCGCCGTGATCACCTACTGCCTGCCGATCGTCGCGATCGGCGGCATCGCGGTGATCGTGCTCGGCGGCGCGGAGAACCCGGGCGACCCGTCGTCGACGGCGATCTTCCTCGCCGCGATGTGCTGCTTCTTCACGACGGTCGTGGGCGCGCTGCTCGGCTTCAAGTCGGCCGACCAGGCGAGCCTCGACGTGGTCCGCGTGTACGGCGGCAACCGTCTCAGCCAGCTGACCAAGGTGCGCCTCGTGGCCGCCCTGCCCGCCATCCTCAACGCGCTGCAGATCGCCGTTCCCAGCGCGTTCCTGGGCGCCGTGCTGGGCGAGTACATGGGCAAGATCGACATCAGCGTCGGAACCCAGCTCATCAAGTTCCAGCAGGCGCTGGACTCCGAGCGGCTGTGGGCGCTGTTCCTCCTGAGCGCCCTCGTCGCGATGATCGGCTACGGGCTGGTCGGGCTGGTCGCCCGCTTCGTCACCCCGTGGGTCTCCGGGCGTCCGTCGTGAGCACCGTCGACGCGACCTCGACCAGGCGGGCCCTGCAGCGCCAGCGCCGCGCCACCGTCCTGAGGGTCATCGGTGAAGGGTCGCTGAATGCCGTCGTCACCCTGGTCGTGGTCGTGGCCCTCTGGGAGCTCCTGCTCCGGCTGGCCGACGTGTCCGACTTCGCGGCCAAGCGGCCCGGCGACGTCTGGAGCTTCCTGTTCGTCACCGAGCCAGGAGCCGCGGCCGACGACACCGCCGCGGCGCACCGCGAGCTGCTGGCGCCGCTGGTGATCGACACGATGCAGGACGCCGCGCTCGGCTTCGTCACCGGCATGGTGATCGCCACCGCGCTCGCGCTGGCATTCACCCTGTCCAAGACGGTCGAGGCCGGCGTACTGCCCTTTGCCCTGTTCCTCCGCAGCGTGCCCCTCGTCGCGATCGCGCCGGCGATCCTGCTGCTGACCGGCATCGGCACCACCCTGTCGGTCGCAGTCATCGGCTGCATCGTCGTGCTGTTCCCCGCGCTGGCATCGGTGATGTTCGGGCTCAGCAGGGCCAGCCGGGAGAGCCTCGACCTGGTCCACGTCTACGGTGGCGGCAGCCTCGCCGCGCTCGCCAAGGTCGCGATCCCGGGAGCGATGCCGTCGATCTTCGCGGCGGCACGGGTCTCGGTGCCGGGCGCGGTCACGGGCGCGATGCTCGCCGAGTGGCTCTCGACCGGCGCCGGGGTCGGCGGGAAGTTCGAAGCCTTCCGAGCCTCGGTGAAGTACGACGAGCTCTGGGCGGCGATCGCCCTCGTCACCTTCCTGACGCTCGTGCTCTACAACGTCGTACAACTGCTCGAGGGCCTGGTGCTCGCCCGGATGGGCATGGCAGACGCGCGGTAGCGACCTCGGTCAGACGCGGGCCAGGCGGCGCGTCACCCAGGCGACGAAGAGCTTCGCGTGCCGGACGTGCCACCCGATCGAGTGGTGCACCTTCTCCTGCTGTCGCACCGCGACCTCCCTCAGCCGAGCTGATATCTGTTACGACGCGCGAGCCGGACGATTGGTTGCATCGGACGGACTTATCGTCCCCGACGCTCGTTGCCCCGCCGGTAGTTGCCCGTCGCACGAGCGAGCAGCTCCTGGTCCTGGTCCTCGTCCTCCCCGAGCAACGAGACCAGCCGCTCCGCCCGCGTCCCGCCGACGGTGACCACCAGCCGTCCGCCCCGGCTGACCAGCACCCGCCCGTCCTTGGTCACGCGGTAGGAGAACGGGTCGTCTTCCAGTCCCATCCCCTGAGTCAACACCGCCGGCACAAGCACCCGCATGAGCCTCAGCGACCGGCGGGAGTCCGGTGGTCGAGGAGGTCGCGCAGCGACCGTCACGAGACCCCCGTCCCGTTGGTCGAGGAGGTCGCGCCGCGCCGGCCCTCCGGTGGTCGAGGAGGTCGCGCAGCGACCGTCACGAGACCCTGTCGCGGTGGTCGAGGAGGTCGCGCAGCGACCGTCACGAGACCCCCGTCCCGGTGGTCGAGGAGGTCGCGCCGCGCCGGCCCCCCCGCTGGTCGAGGAGGTCGCGCAGCGACCGTCACGAGACCCCCGGGCATGCCTGTGGCCCCGCCGGGGGGCGGGGTCCAGTGGTGTGGTGGTCAGGTTGGTGGTTCGGTCCAGCCGGGGTCGACCCAGTCGGGTGGATCCGGGTCGGGATCCACGGGTCGGGGTGGGTCGAGGGTTCGGGTGCCGGTGTGGCCGACGAGCCAGTGCTGTCCGTGGGGGCTGGACCACAGGTACGTCCCGGGTTGGACGACGACGTAGCGCCAGTAGCCGAAGGTCTTGGCCCGGTGATGTCGCCGACACAAAGGGACCAGGTTGCAGGGGCAGGTAGAGCCGCCGGTGGCGTGGGGATGCGCGTGGTCGAGGTCGCAGCGTTCGGCACGACGGACACAGTGCGGGGCGCGACAGGTGTGGTCGCGCAGCTCGACCCGGCGTCGGAGCCGGTCGGGGATCTCGTAGGAGTCGACCGGGACGTGATCGTTGAGGTCGATCACGGGTCGCACGATCACGGTGGTGCCGGGCTGTGCGCACCACAGGCGGATCTGCTCGGCCGGCACCGGGGTCTGGGTATTGCCCCACCGACCCACGGTGTTGCAGCCGGCGGCCGTACTGGCGGTGCCGGTGAGGGCGGTGTCGGTGAGGTGGACGAACAGCTCGACCTTCCGACCCGGCACGGTGCGCAGCTCACCGGTCTCCGGGTCGACGACCTCCAGGTCCAGTGACCGGTCGTGTCGTGCCAGCTCACCGGCGGCCATCGAGCGGCGCACGTCGAGGGACTCCGGGCAACCCAGCTGGCCCAGGACGGTGGCGTGGCGGGTGAGTGCCTGGTCGAGGTCCATCGCGTCGGCGGCATCGAGCACCCCGGAGATGTGGGTGACTCCCTGCCCGGCCTCGGGGGCGTGGATGGTGAAGTGCCGGTGATCGGCGCTCTCCTTGCGCCGTTCCTCCGCAGCCTCGGGGTCGAACCTGTCGATCGCCTCGGCCACGAGGCGTTCGACCTGGACCCAGGTGCAGGTCGGCAACGCGAAGGCCAGGTTACGGTCCACGAACCCCGCCGCGTCCGCGGAGAGGCTGCGGGTGAGCTCGGCGACCCGCAGCGCCTTCCACACCGGGACCTTCCCGGCGACGACGGCGTCGCGGACCCGCGGCAGGCGCCAGCCGCACTCGACGACCTTCCCGACATGGTCCCGGCCACCGTCCAACGACCGGCCCAGGGTCGCGACCAGCTCGGTCAACCCGAACTCGCTGACCAGCGGTGCCCCGGGGCCCGCGATCGGGATCCCGGTATCGACATAGGAGTCGCGGATCGTCGCCGCGCCCTCGAGATCGTCGACCACGTTCGCATCAGCCCACGCGATCACGTTGCGGAACTCCTCGACCTCGACCCGCTGCCGGGCCTGGACGCCGTCGGCGAGGTCGCGCAGCAGCTCGGCGGTGGACCGGCCGTCCGATCCTGCCACCCAAGCACCCCGTGTCTGTTCCATGGAGAACAGTGAACACGAGGGCTCCGACACAACCAAACGACCCGCGACTGCCTGTGGACAAGGCACGACGACCGACCTCGCGGGGTCTCGTGACGGTCGCTGCGCGACCTCCTCGACCACCGGAACGCAGCGACCTCCTCGACCACCGGCGCGAGGGGTCTCGTGACGGTCGCTGCGCGACCTCCTCGACCACCGAAGAGCAGCGTCCCTCCTCGACCGACCTCGCCGGGGGTCTCGTGACGGTCGCTGCGCGACCTCCTCGACCACCGATGGAGCGCAAGGTTCCGGCGCGGGGGTCTCGTGACGGTCGCTGCGCGACCTCCTCGACCACCGACCTCGCGGGTCTCGTGACGGTCGCTGCGCGACCTCCTCGACCACCGGCGGCGCGGGCGGCTATCGGACGACGGGGAGGGTGAGGGTCTGGCCCGGGCCGGAGGCGATGGTGACCGGGGTGGGCTCGAGTCCACCGCGGTAGTTGATCGAGCCTCCGGCGACGATCAACCGGATCCGGTGGCCGGGCTCGAACCGGTGCACGATCGCGGGCAGCCGCACGGTGAAGGGCTTGGTGACATCGGGGATCCGGACGGGCGCCTCGAGACCGCGGATCAGGCGGGCCTTGCCGTCGGGACCGACGTCGGCGACCTTCACGTAGACGACGAGCATGCCCGCCTCGCCGATCGCCTGGGTGACGGCGGCGCTCGGTGCGCTCACCTTCAGCCGCGCGACCGGCGTGCCGACGACGGAGACCGGAGCGGTGAGGGCCGGCGTCTGCCAGGAGGCGTACGTGCCGGGCAGGTCGGTGACCTCGTTGACGGGCTGGCTGCCGAGGTAGCCGCCCAGCACGTCGAGGGTGTTGATCCCGGTCGGCAACCCGGCCGCGGTCGTGAGGAACGACTGCGAGCCGGCCCGCGTCGTCGTACCGGTGACGAGGTCCCCACTCCCCGACAACCGGTAGACGCGGTCGCTGCCGACCGGGAAGGACGAGGCCGTTGCGTACGCCGGCGCGGCGTTGCCGTCGTAGCTCACCCAGTCGCGGAAGTAGGCGAACTCGGGTCCGGTCCCGACGTCGGAGTCCTTGAGGTAGTGGTCCATCCAGCGCACGATCCGCCCGGTCTCGTAGTGAGCCTTGGGGTCGAGGTCGGCGAGGTCGATCTCGCCGGGCGCAGCGGGACCGGAGTGACCCCACGAGTGCCAGATCATCTTGACGTCGGTGCCCTGCCTCTGCAGCGCCTGGTAGGTCGCGATCGCCTCGTTGAGGTTGAAGAGGGTGTCGTTCTCGCCCTGGGCGAGCAGCACGGGCACCTTGATCCGCGGGAGGTACGACGCGACCGACGCATGGCGGAGGGAAGCGACGTCACCGGCTTGCAGGTAGCCGGTGGCGCCGCCGGCCACGAGCGCGGGACACACGAAGTCCGCGAAGTTCGGGCAGGTCAGCAGGTCGGGCGGGACCTGTCCGTTCTGGAGGTCGCTGGTGAGCCCGACGGCCGACAGCCCGACGCCCCACCAGAGCTTGGCCGAGCCCGAGTGCGCGGTCGAGACGCCCCTGGTCTGGTCGGTGCCGTTCGGAGCCAGGCTGTAGCTGAGGTCGTTCCAGGTGATCAGCGGCACCAGGGTGTCGACCCGTGCGTCCATCGCCGCGGTCGCGAACTGGAACCCGCCGCCGTAGGAGCCGCCGAGCGTGCCGACCCGCGGATCGATCTTCCGCGCGATCCCGCGGTGGTCGACGCGGTCGTGCACGACGACGCCGAGGCGCGGGGCCGGCTGGGTGTAAGCTGCGTCGAGGTAGGCGATGCCACCGGCGCCGCCGAGATAGCTGACCAGCTGGCGGCCGGCCTTGCCGTCCCAGTCCGGGTCGTCGAGCGTGATCTTGCAGGAGGAGCCTCCGAAGCCGAGACCGGAGTACGACAGGACGACGTACCCACGACTGGCGAAGGCCTGCCCGATCCCCACCTGGTCGTCCTTGGACCCGCCGAACCCGTTGGTCGTGAGGATCGCGGGCACCCGGTTCGTCCTGGTCGCCCTGGTCGGCACGTAGACATCGCCGACGACGTCGCAGACCTGGTCGTCGTCGGGGCCGACGACCACCTTGAAGTGCAGCGTCGTGACCGTGTACGCCGGCGCGGCCGATGCCGGTCCGGAGCCGCTCGGGACCAGCGCCACCAGGGTCAGCAGCAGAACGAGCAGGACGGACAGCCGCAGATGACGCACGCAGGACAAACGACCCGGACGTGACCGCGGTTACGTCAGGTCGCGACGCATCAGCCAGCGCGGCCGGTGTCCGCTGTGCCCTGCGGTCTCGACGACGCGGGTGAAGCCGTGCTGCTCGAACAGCCGGGTCGTGCCGACGTAGCCCGAGATCACGTCGATGCGCTCGTCGCCGACCTCGGCCGGGTAGCCCTCGACCACCGCGGCCCCGTGGGTCGCGGCATGCGCCACCGCGCCGTCGAGCAGGTCGTGCATGAGGCCCCGTTTGCGGAAGCCCGCGCGGACGACGAAGCACACCGCCGACCACGGGTCGCGGTCGTCGACGTGCGGGATCGTGCGCGAGCGCATGAGTCGTCGGTACGACGTGCGCGGCGCGATCGAGCACCAGCCCGCAGGCTCGCCGTCGACGAATGCGAGCACGCCGGGCCCGGGCTCGCCGGCGCACTCCTCCTGCATGGCGCGGCGGCGGTCGTCCAGGCCGAGGGACGAGTTGCGGTAGGCCATGCAGAGGCAGCGGCTGCCCACAACAGCGGCGAAGTCGTCGTAGTGCCCGACGGCCGGGAGGATCTCCACGCTCACGTCTCTCACCGTAGGCAGCCGCGCCGACACCGGCGAGCGTCCGCACCCGCGGCACCGCGCGTCGTACGCTCCGCTCGTGACGTCCCGCACCCGAGCCGCGACGTACGCCCGCCGGCGCAAGCGGCGGATGGCCAGGGTCGAGCACGACCTGACCGACGTGCAGTGGGCGCAGCTGCGAGCCCAGTGGGGCGGCTGCGCCTACTGCGGCGCGGACGACCCGGCGCTCCAGAAGGACTGCGTCCTGCCGATCTCGCGCGGCGGCCGCTACACGCTGGCCAACGTGGTGCCGGCCTGCCGGTCGTGCAACGCCAGCAAGTGCAACCTGGAGGTCACCACCTGGATGCGCCGCAAGAAGCTGGACGAGCGCGCGTTCCTGGTGCGGCAGGCCGAGCTCGCCCGCCGGCTCATCGAGTAGCGCGGGGCTAGATGCTCAGCCCGACGTGCCGGTTGACGTCCTTGTAGAGCAGGTAGCGGAACCGCCCCGGCCCTCCGGCGTAGCAGGCCTGCGGGCAGAAGGCGCGCAGCCACATGAAGTCACCCGCCTCGACCTCGACCCAGTCCTGGTTGAGGAGGTACATCGCCTTGCCCTCGAGGACGTACAGGCCGTGCTCCATCACGTGCGTCTCCGGGAACGGGATCGTCCCGCCCGGCTCGAAGCTCACGATGTTGACGTGCATGTCGTGGCGCAGGTCCGAGGCGTCCACGAACCGCGTGGTCGACCACACGCCCCGGGTGTCGGGCATCGGGACCGCGGACACGTCCTGCTCCCGGGTGACGAAGGCGTCGGGGGCCTCGATCCCGTCGACACGTCGATAGCTCTTCCTGATCCAGTGGAAGGTCGCCGTGGTCTCCCCGGTGTTGCGCAGGGTCCAGAGGGCGCCGGGGGGCAGGTAGGCGTAGGAGCCCGGGCCCAGGGCGTGCGCCTCGCCGTCGATGGTCAGCGTCGGCGACCCGCCCACGACGAACAGCACCGCCTCGGCGTCGCTGTCGTCCTCCGGCCGGTCCGATCCGCCGCCCTCGGCGACCTCGACGACGTACTGGCTGAACGTCTCGGCGAACCCGGACAGCGGCCGCGCGAGCACCCACAGCCGGGTCTGCTCCCAGTGGGGGAGGTACGACGCGGTGATGTCACTGAGGGTCCGGGCCGGGATGACGGCGTACGCCTCGGTGAAGTGCGCCCGGTCGGTCGTGAGCGCGGACTGGGGCGGCAGTCCGCCTCGGGGAACGTAGTAGGTCATCGGACGCCTCTCCTCAGTAGCCGGCCCCGCGGAGCGTCGTCGGCTCCGAGCAGTATCGGTGCACCGCGCAGCCAGGTCTCGCGAACCACGCCGTCCAGCCGACGACCGGAGTACGCCGACACGGGGTTGCGGTGGTGCAGCGCGGCGACGTCGACCGTGAACTCGTCGTCCGGGGCGAAGCGCACGAGGTCGGCATCGGCACCGACCGCGATCCGTCCCTTGTGGCCCAGCCCCACGCGGTCGGCCGGCGCGGTGGCCATCCAGCGCACCACGTCGGCCAGGTCGTGGCCGCGGGCGCGGGCACCGGTCCACACCGCCGGGAGGCCGAGCTGGAGCGAGGCGATGCCGCCCCACGCGGCACCGAAGTCGCCGCCACCCCTGGCCTTGAGGTCGGCGGTGCACGGCGAGTGGTCGGAGACCACGAAGTCGATGTCGCCGGCGGCGAGCGCACCCCACAGCGCCTCGCGGTTGTCCGTCTCGCGGATGGGCGGACAGCACTTGAGCGCGGTCGCGCCGTCCGCGATCTCCTCGGCGGCGAAGGTCAGGTAGTGCGGACAGGTCTCGGCGGTCACGTCGACCCCGTCGGCACGCGCCGCCTGCAGCAGGGGCACCGCGTCGGAGCTGCTCAGGTGCACGACGTGCGCGCGGCCGCCGGTCGCCCTCGCCTGCTCGACGACCCAGTCGATCGCCACGTTCTCCGCGGCCCGCGGCCGCGAGGCCAGGAAGCCGGCGTAGCGCGGACCGTCGAGCGCGCTCTCGTCGATCAGGTCGCCGTCCTCGGCGTGCACGATCATCAACGCCCCCAGCTGCGCGGTCAGCTCCAGGTACTCCGCGAACTGGTCCAGCTCCAGGAACGGGAACTCCTCCACCCCGGACTCGATCAGGAAGCACTTGAAGCCGAAGACCCCTGCGTCGTGCAGGGCCTGCGCCTCCTGCCCGTTCCCCGGGACCGCGCCGCCCCAGAAGCCGACGTCGACCACGACCTGCCCCTCGGCCGCGGTCCGCTTCGCTTCCAGGCCGGCAAGGGTGGTCGTCGGCGGGATCGAGTTGAGCGGCATGTCCACGATCGTCGTCACGCCGCCGGCGGCGGCCGCCCTGGTCGCGCTGGCGAAGCCCTCCCACTCAGTGCGACCGGGCTCGTTGACGTGGACGTGGGTGTCGACCAGGCCCGGCAGCAGCACCTCGTCGTCGGCCAGGTCGACCGTGCGCAGCGCGTCGGGAGGCTCGTCGTACGGCGTGATCGCGGCGATCTGCTCCCCGCTCACCCCCACGCACGCGGCGGTCTCGGCCCCGTCGACGATCGCTCGTCGCGCCCGGAGGACCAGGTCGAGCATCAGCAGAAACCGGGCACGTGGAGCCACGCGTCGCCGGCCGGCGGGGCTCCGTCGCGGGTCACCTGCGCCTCGATGAGCCCGTAGGGCCGGTCCGCGGCGATGAAGACCTCGCCGTCGTTGGTCAGCCCGTCGACCTGGAAGCCGCTGAAGTCGACGAGGAAGTGGTGCTTGTTGGGGGCGGAGAACCTGATCTCGGCGATCTCCTCCCGGCTGTCGAGCACAGCGCTGCCCATCGCGTACAGCGTCTCCTGGAGGGCCCGCGAATAGGTGCCCGCGAAGGTCTCGAGGAGGGTCTGCAGCACCGCGGCATGGGAGGCGTTCCAGTCGATCCCGTCGACCACCGTGTGCCGCCACTTCGCGACGAGGGAGGTCGCCAGGATCCGGTCGTCGGCCTCCGGCAGCGTCGTGAACTCGTCCTTGAGGAAGCCTCGGAACTCCGAGTCCGTGGAGTTGAGCACCACCAGGTCCGAGATCCCGGAGAGGACCACCGTCCGCTCCCGACCGACGGTCACCACCGCGGTGCGGACCGCCCCGCCCCGGCGTACGAACGAGTGGTCGCCGATCCGGTCCCAGGCGTACTCCTCGATCCGCACCTGCGCGGTGTGCGCGGCGGGGCACGCGTCGAGGAGCCGCCGCCCCAGCGCCAGCCCGTAGTCCTCGATCGAGGAGATCCCGTGGAGCTTCGCGTAGGCGAACGCGGTGTTCTTCTGGGTGTCGGTCGGCAGCACGGCTGCCTGGTCGCCGGTGGCGTGTGCGTCCTCGAAGTCGCCGCGCAGCGAGGTCGACACGTTGAGGTCGCGGATCTCGTGGCGCGGGGTGTCGCGCACGATCCGGACCACGCGGTTCTCGGCCTTGCCGTACTGGTTGAGTCCCAGCTTGTTCGCCATCAGCTGCTCCTGGATCGGTTGAAGGACAGGGAGAAGAGCCGGTCGGCGTCGAGGCCGACGCCGTCGACGACCTCGGCTTCGTCGACGGCCCCGCTCTGCACGCCGCGCAGGAGGTACGACGCCAACGCGCGCGCAGTGGCCGGCTCGTCGGCGATCCCGTGCGTGGTGTTGTTCGTGTACGCCGCCAACCGCTGGAGCGCGCGGGGCAGGGCCTCCCGGTAGAAGGCGTACGTCGCGGCGTACCTGGTCGGCAGCTGACCCGGATGGAGGTCCCACCCCTGGTAGAAGCCCCGCTCCAGGGAGCGCCGCACCAGCCGGTGGTGGTTGGCCCACGCGGCGACCACGGCGTCCGCGTCGCCGACCGGCAGCAGGTTCGTCGAGCCGTCGCTCAGGTGGACGCCGGTGCCGGCGGCGGCTGCCTGCATCACCAGCTTCGCGTGGTCGGCCGCCGGGTGCTCCAGCGACTGGTGCTCGGCGACGATGCCGCAGGCGGCCGAGTAGTCGTAGGTGCCGAAGTGCAGACCCTTCAGCCGCGCTCCGCCGGCGTGCACCATCCGCGCCACCGTGGCGGTGCCGTCGGCCCCGAGCACCGACTGCGGCGTCTCGACCTGGATCTCGAACCGGAGCGCTCCCTCGGAGCGACCGAGCTCCTGCTCGAACCGTGCGCAGGTCTCGACCATCGCGTCGACCTGCTCGACGCGCGTCACCTTGGGAAGGGTGACCACCCAGTCCTCGAAGCTGACCCCCTGCTCGAGCAGGGTCGTGAGGAACGACGTCAGCGTCCGGACCGACCGGGTCCGGGTCGCCGCCTCGAAGCACTTGATCCGGATCCCACCGAAAGGCGCAGCGGTCCCGGCTCGCCGGCTCTCGGCCAGCGCCCGTGCGGCGCGCACCGCGTCGGCGTCCTCGTCGGCGTCGCTGCGGCCGACGTAGCCGTCCTCGAAGTCGATCCGGAGGTCCTCGACCGGCTCGCTGCCGAGCTTGAACCGGACCCGCTCCACGAGGCCGGCGTCGCCCACCAACGCGCCGAACCGGTCGGCGTGCTCGTCGACCAGCCGGAGCGCAGCCTCCCCGTACGACGGGACGAGGTCGGCGTCGTAGCGGTCAGCCGGCACGTAGACCGTGTGGACCGGCTGGCGTCCCGGCCGCTCGCCGGGGTACGACGCCGCCAGCTCGGCGTCGGTCGCGGCCAGCAGCTCGTCGAGCCGCGCCAGGAGGGTGCTCGCCAGGTCGTCGGCGGTCATGAGGCCTCGCGCTTCCGGGCCCGTCGACGCCGGTGCAGGATCGGCTCGGTGTAGCCGGACGGCTGGCCGAGCCCCTCGAACACGAGCTCGCGGGCGGCGAGGAACGCCTCGCCGTCGTACGACGGGCCCATCGGCTCGTAGCCCGGCCCCGCCTGCTGCTCGTCGACGACGTCGGCCATCCGGCGCAACGCCTCCTCGACCTGGTCCGGGGTCACGACGCCGTGGCGCAGCCAGTTGGCCACGTGCTGGCTGGAGATCCGGCAGGTCGCGCGGTCCTCCATCAGCGCGGTGCCGTGGATGTCGGGCACCTTCGAGCAGCCGACGCCCTCGTCGATCCACCGCTTCACGTAGCCGAGGATGCCCTGGAGGTTGTTGTCGATCTCCGCCAGCCGCTCCTCCTCCGACCACGAGGAGGCGTCGCCGATCGGCACCGTCAGCAGCTGCTCGAGCGTGGCACGGGACCGACCGGCCAGCTCGCGCTGCCGGGCCGCGACGTCGACCTCGTGGTAGTGGAGCGCGTGCAGGGTGGCGGCGGTGGGCGAGGGCACCCAGGCGCAGGTCGCGCCCGCCTTCGGGTGCCCCGACTTCTGCGCGACCATCGCGGCCATCTCGTCGGGCATCGCCCACATGCCCTTGCCGATCTGGGCGCGGCCGTGGAACCCGCACTCCAGGCCGATGTCGACGGAGCGGTCCTCGTAGGCCAGGATCCACGGCTGCGACTTCATGTCGCCCTTGCGGACCATCGGGCCGCCGAGCATCGACGTGTGCAGCTCGTCGCCCGTTCGGTCGAGGAAGCCGGTGTTGATGAACGCGACCCGGCCGCGCGCGGCATGGATGCAGGCCCTCAGGTTGGCGGAGGTACGCCGCTCCTCGTCCATGATGCCGAGCTTGATCGTGCCGCGGCCGAGCCCCAGCAGGTCCTCGGTGCGCGCGAACAGGTCGTCGGTGAACGCCACCTCGTCCGGCCCGTGCATCTTGGGCTTGACCGCGTACATCGAACCGGTCCGGGAGTTGCGGAGCGTGCCCCGGCCCTGCAGGTCGACCAGGCTGCACAGGGCGGTCACGATCGCGTCGAGGATCCCCTCGGGGACCTCCTCCCCCGCCTCGTCGAGCACTGCGTCGGTCGTCATCAGGTGCCCGACCTGCCGGACGAAGAGCAGCGACCGCCCGGGGAGCACCACCGGCCCGGCGGGTCCGTCGTACTCGCGGTCGGGGGCGAGCGTCCGGGTGAAGGTCTCACCGCTCTTCGCCACCTCGGCGCTGAGCGTGCCGCGGTTGACCAGGAGCCAGTTGCGGTAGGCCGCCACCTTGTCGGCGGCGTCGACCGCGGCGATCGAGTCCTCGAGGTCCAGGATCGTCGACACCGCCGCCTCGACCAGCAGGTCCTTGACCCCGGCGGCGTCGTCGGCGCCGATCGGGTGGTCGCGATCGACCTGGATCTCGACGTGCAGCCCGTGGTGGACGAGCAGGACGCCGTCGGGAGCCGCGGCACCGCCCCGGTGTCCGACGTACTGCCCCGGGTCGGCCAGGCCGGTCGTGCCGTCGGCGAGCTCGACCGAGAGCGCGCCGCTCTCGACGGAGTAGCGCCGCGCGTCGGCATGGCTCCCGGTCGCCAGCGGGAAGTGCGCGTCGAGGAACGCCCGCGCCCGCTTGATGACCTCGGCTCCGCGTCGCGGGTTGTACGACGCGCCGCGCTCGCACCCGTCGTCCTCCGACAGCACGTCGGTGCCGTACAGGGCGTCGTACAGCGAGCCCCACCGGGCGTTCGCCGCGTTGGCGGCGAACCGCGCGTTCAGCACCGGTACGACGAGCTGGGGGCCGGCGATCACCGCGACCTCGTCGTCGACGGGGCCGGTCTCGATCGTGAACGCGGGCGGCTCGTCGACCAGGTAGCCGATGTCGCGCAGCATCCGGAGGTAGGCCGCCTGGTCCCGGACCGGTCCGGGGTGGTCGGTGTGCCACTGGTCGAGGTGGCGCTGGAGCTCGTCGCGGTGGACCAACAGCTGCCGGTTGCGCGGAGTGAGGTCGGCGAGGATCTCCTCGACGCCGGCCCAGAAGACCCGCTCGTCGATGCCGGATCCGGGCAGCGCCTCGTCGCACACGAAGGCGTGGAGCTCCTCAGCGACCTGGAGCCCCCCGACCTGGATCCGATGCGGCATCAGCACAGACTAGGAGGTCCGGCCAGGCGGCGTCTCCGAACGGCGTCGCCGAACGGTCGGTCAGACCGGCTCGAGAGCAGGCTCCTCCGCGCGCTTCGGAAGGCGTTCGACCGAGATCACGATCGCGACGGCCACGACGATGATCAGCCCGCCGACCACCACGCTGCTCGTGATCGGCTCGGCGAGGATCAGCCAGCCGAGGAAGACCGCGACCACCGGGTTGATGTAGGCGTACGTCGCGACCAGGCCGATCGGGGCGTTGGACAGCAGCCACACGTAGGCGCTGAAGGCCAGCATCGAGCCGAAGATCACGAGGTAGGACCAGGCCAGCCAGGTCTGGGCGCCGTACTCCAGGGGTGCGGGGTCCTCACCGCGCGCGAGGCCGACCGCGATCATCATCACGCCGCCGGTCCACATCTCGTGGACGGTGAGCACGAAGGCGTTCTCGGGCAGGGTGAGCCGGGGCTGCACCCAGGACCCGAACGCCCAGAAGGCGCTCGCCGCGAGCACGAACGCCGCGCCGGTCAGCGTCCCGTGCCCCTCGTCACGGCCACCGAGCACCAGCCACGCCAGCCCGACGAACCCCAGCAGGACGCCGAGCACCGACCACATCCGCGGCCGGTCACCTCCGAGGAAGCGGTAGGCGACGACGAAGAGAGGTACGGCGGCGACGAGCAGCGCGGCCACCCCGCTGGGCGTGCCGATGCTCTCGCCGATCGCGACGAAGCCGTTGCCGAGCAGCGGCAGCATCAGCCCCAGCAGCGCGGCGCCCAGCAGCTCCGCGCGCGAGACCCGGACGTCGACGCCGCGCAGCGCGAGCAGCCCGCCGAGGAGCAGGCCCGCGAGGAGGAACCGGCTGCCCATCCCGGTCAGCGGCGGCATCTCCTCGACGACGACCCGGATCGCCAGGTAGGTGGAGCCCCACACGACGTACACGATCATGAGCGCGGCTGCGACCAGCCCGACCTTCGCCCCTGTGACCATCCGCTTCCCGCCTGCCGCCCGTGCCTGGATCCTCAAGGCCGCAACGGCGCTGCGCAATCCGATATTGCCGGCACCGGCCGGGTTGGCCGGGAGTCGACGGAATCTGGCAGTTCCTCGATCAAGCGTGGACGGCGGCCCGGGCTGCGAGCGCGAGGGTGCGGATCCGGTCGATGTCGGCGGGCGTGTAGACCCCGTTGACGCCCGAGATGGTGGCCAGCTTCATGCCGTGCTTGAGCCCGAGCCGGTAGATCTCCTTGACCTTCTCCCACTCGATGTTGCGGCCGACAGTGAAGCTCTCGTAGCGGCCTTCCAGCGCCAGGACGACGGTCTCCGCGAGGCACGCGTACGCGACGTTCTTCGGCAGCCCGATGTCGCGCATCTGCACGTCGCCGGGGAGCTCGATCTCACCGGACTCGATCACCAGCACGTCGGGGCGCTTGGCGACGTCCTCGGCGGACAGGTCGAGCGGCCGGGCGACGTCGGTGATGACGCACCCGGGCTTGACGGCCATGATGTCCAGGACCCGCTTCCCGGCTCCCGAGGTGGCCGTCACGATCAGGTCCATGTGGGGCAGCGCGTCGTCGGGCGTGGCCGAGATGTGCACCTCGGCGCCGGGGTGCTCCTGCTCGATCAGCATCTTGAGCGCCAGCAGCTTCGCGGACTCAGGAGACACCAACCAGAGCCTGGCCTCCGCGACCGCCAGCAGCCGGGCGCAGACCGAGCCGATCGCACCGGTGGCTCCGACGACCATCGCGTTGCCGCGGATCACGCCGCCGTCATCCACCTCGACGAGGCCGAGCTGGTGCAGCGCCTCGTGGGCCGCCCACAGGGCGCCCGACGCGCTGTAGCTGTTGCCGGTCGTGACGGGCAGCGGGGCTTGCCGCGCCACCGTCACGCCGGCGTCGCCGACGACCTTGGTGAAGGCGCCGAGGCCCATGATCTGTGCGCCGAGCTTGCGGGCGGTCTCGGCGGCTGCCAGCAGGCGCCGGTAGGTGAACTCGGGGCTGGGCGCCAGCATCTCGCGCGGGGTCCCCCCGACGGTGATCAGCCAGCCCTCGGCCTCCGCGCCGGTCGGCGAGGTGATGCCGGTGACGTGGCTGTAGGTGAACGGCGGGCTGTAGGCCACCGCCTTCTCCACCAGGTCCATCACGGGTCCGGGCGCGACCCGCGACACGGTGCGGAGCGGCTCGACGTTGCGCAGGTACTGCTGCGACAACGGGTGGATCACGAACGCGAAGCGGCTCTTGCGCTTGAAGCCGTTGGGGTAGAGCAGCCGCGGCTCCAGGCCCGCGGCGACGATCATGTCCAGCAGGTCGTCGTTGGTCAGCGTGCTGCCGCTCTGCACCGAGGCGATCATCAGGGCCTGCAGCGCGGCCGCGCTCACGGTGACGTCGAACGGCTGCGGCGTCATGTCCACGACCAGGTCGACGCCGCGGTCGCCGAGCTCGGACAACCGCTCCTCGGAGATCGCCGACGTGATCAGCGTCTTGCCGGCGAGGTCCTCGAGCCCGAAGCCGTCCAGCTCGTCGTACGTCGCCACCAGGACGTCGCACTCGCGGGCGGCTCGTCGCGCCAGGGCGCGGGAGGCCAGCCGTCCCGGTGTGCCGGCCTGGGTCCGGAGCCCGTCGGGGACCATCCGCAGGGGCAGCGCCGCCGCATCGCCGACGACGTCGGCGGCCAGCCCCAGGATCGGGTTGACGTGCAGCCGGCCCGGGAGGTCCAGCCGGAGCATCGGATCGGCGAACTCGATGTTCTGGGTGCGCTCGCGCAGGATGCGGGTGACCCGGTCGTGGTTCTGACCGCCCAGCACGACGGTCCTGGCATTGGTGAAGTAGCCCGGCATCTCGGTGTCCACCCGCCGGACCGCCCACTCCTGCAGCACCTCGAGCAGCTGGACGCCGTCGGTGACCGGGGTCGACCCGGCCACAGCCTGTGCGTCCCGCACGCCGGTGACCGCCAGCACGGCTGCCTCGGGCGCCCACTCCCGCACGAGCGTGCGGGCGGCGGCGACGTCGCCGCCGGTGCCGCGGCGGGCGATCCGGAACGGCTTCCCGAGGAAGGTGACCGTCGTGTCGTGGTCCCGTTCCGGGCCCATCAGGCTCACGTTGACGACCAGCTGCGTCGCGTCTGTCATGTCGCTCCCTCCGGTGTGCACGGCGCTAGACCATCGCCGCGGAGTCGAACTCGGGGTGCTCGACCATGAAGTCGAGCAGCCGGTCGGCGTACTCCTCGAAGCGCGGGCAGGAGACGCCCGTGCCGGCCAGGTCGGTCACCGTGTTGGTGGTGTCGTAGGTCGTGGGTGAGGCGAAGTAGTCGAGCGCCTCGACGGGCAGGCCCATCAGCCGCTCGGCCAGGGGCAGCGAGACCGCGGCGCGCGTGACCGACAACGGCAGCGGCACCCAGACCACCCGCTTGCCCAGTCGCCGGGCGAACGCGTCGACGAGCTCACGGGCCGTCGGCGGATCCGGGTCGGTGAGGGCGTAGGTCTTGCCCAGCGACTCCTCCAGCACCGACAACCGGTCCAGCGCGTCGATGACGAAGTCGCGCGGCACCAGGCAGAACCGCACCTGGTCCGGGTCGGCCACGGCCGGTACGACGGCGACCCGCGGCTGGCGCCGCAGGAACGTGGCCAGGAAGTACGGCCCGTCGTACTTCTGGGTCGCGCCGGTCGTGGAGTCACCGACCACGATGCCGGGCCGGTAGATCGTCGCCGGCAGTCCGTCCGCCATCGCCTTGCGCACGAGCAGCTCGGCGTCGTACTTGGTCGACTCGTAGTGGTTGCGGAAGTCCTGTCCGACGTCCAGCTCGTCCTCGCGGAACCTCCCGGCGTACCTCCCGCTGACGTAGCAGGTGCTGACGTAGTGCAGCCGTTCGAGGCGCGGGAGACCGCGGCAGAGGTCGAGGACCCGGTCCGTCCCGAGGACGTTCACCGAGCGCGCCGCCCGCTCACCCACGGCCAGGTCGTAGACCGCGGCCAGGTGCCACACCTCGGTGACGTCCGCGACCAGCGGCACGTCGGCCTCGTCCAGACCGAGCCCGGGGGCGGTGATGTCCCCCACCACGAGCCGAACCCGCCCGGCGACGTGCGGCTCGGCGGCCTCGATCTCCGCCAGCTTGTCCCTGGCCTGCGCCAGGTGCCGGTCCTGCACCACGCAGACCGCCTGCACTCCCGGCCGCCTGCCGAGCAGCCGGCCCAGCAGGGCCGAGCCCAGGAATCCGGGGAATCCGGTCATCAACAGCGCCGACATGGTCGCCCTCGCCTCCCTCGATCGCGTCCTTCCAGCCTTCCATCGCTGATCGTGGCGACCCAGGGCCGAACGTCCCGTCGGCTACCGACGAAAGACGCGGACCGGCTTCTCTTTCCGCCACCCCTTGACTACATACCCCTAGGGGGTATGGTGGAGCCATGACGAGCCACCACCACCACGCGCCGGCACCGACCGATCACCCGACCGATCACCACCCCGGCGGCGGCGCCGCCGCGCCCAGCCTCGACGGGGAGGCCGTGGAGTACACCTGCCCGATGCACCCCGAGATCCGGCGGCCCGGACCCGGTTCGTGCCCGATCTGTGGCATGGCGCTGGAGCCGGTCATGGTGACCGCCGACACCGGGCCGTCGCACGAGCTGGTCTCGATGACCCGCCGGTTCTGGGTCGGCGTCGTGCTCTCGATACCGGTCCTCGTGCTGGGCATGGGCGCGGACCTGCTGGAGTCGATCGAAGACCTGCTCTCCCCCGAGGCGTCGAGCTGGGCGCAGCTCGTGCTCGCCACCCCGGTGGTGCTGTGGGGCGGCTGGCCGTTCTTCCAACGCGGCTGGGCGTCGGTGCGCACCCGCAACCTCAACATGTTCACCCTGATCGCGATGGGCACCGGCGTGGCCTGGCTGTTCAGCGTGGTCGCGACGATCGCCCCCGACATCTTCCCGGACGCCTTCCGGATGGACGGCGCCGTCGACGTGTACTTCGAGGCCGCCGCCGTCATCACCACCCTCGTCCTGCTCGGACAGGTCCTCGAGCTGCGGGCACGGGAACAGACGTCGGGGGCGATCAAGGCGCTGCTCGACCTCAGCCCGAAGACCGCGCGACGGGTCCGCGACGACGGCAGCGACGAGGAGGTCTCCCTCGACGCGGTCCAGATCGGCGACCGGCTGCGGGTCCGTCCCGGCGAGAAGGTGCCGGTGGACGGCGTCGTCGAGGAGGGCAGGTCCTCCGTCGACGAGTCGCTGGTCACCGGGGAGTCCATGCCCGTGACCAAGACCGTGGGTGACGCCGTGATCGGCGGGGCCATCAACAGCACCGGTGGCTTCGTGATGCGCGCGGAGCGGGTCGGCCGCGACACGCTCCTGTCGCGGATCGTGGCCATGGTGGCGGAGGCACAACGATCTCGAGCCCCCATCCAGCGGGCGGCGGACCGGGTCGCAGGGGTCTTCGTGCCGGTCGTGATCGCCATCGCGGTGATCGCGTTCGTCGTGTGGGCCGTCGCGGGCCCCGACCCCCGACTCGCCCACGGCCTGGTGGTCGCCGTCGCGGTGCTCATCATCGCCTGCCCGTGCGCGCTCGGGCTGGCGACGCCGATGTCGATCATGGTCGGCGTCGGACGCGGTGCCCGGATGGGTGTGCTGATCAAGAACGCCGAGGCGCTCGAACAGCTGGAGAAGGTCGACACCCTGGTCGTGGACAAGACCGGGACGCTGACTGAGGGACGCCCGGCGGTGACCCAGGTCGTGCCGGCGATCGGCGCCGACGACGAGCCCTTCACGGACGCCGACGAGATCCTGCGCCTCGCAGCCGGCGTCGAGCGCGCCTCCGAGCACCCGCTCGCCGACGCGATCGTCGCCGCGGCGACCGAGAGAGGCATCCCGATCCCCGAGGTCAGCGACTTCGACTCCCCCGCGGGGCGCGGCGTCGTCGGCGTCGTCGAGGGCAAGCGGGTCCTGCTCGGCAACGCCACCTTCGCCGGAAGCCAGGGCGTCGACACGAGCGCGCTGGCCGACGAGGCGGATCGGCTGCGCAGCGACGGGGCGACCGCCATCTTCGTCGGCATCGACGGGCAGCCCGCCGGGATCGTCGCCATCGCCGACCCCGTGAAGGCCACCACCCTCGACGCGCTCACGGCGCTGCGCGAGGAGGGCGTCGAGGTCGTCATGCTCACCGGCGACAACCGGGTCACCGCCGACGCCGTCGCCCGCCGGCTCGGGGTCGACCGGGTCGAGGCCGAGGTCCTGCCCGACCACAAGGCCGACGTGGTCAAGCGGCTGCGCGCCGAGGGCCGCGTCGTGGCCATGGCCGGGGACGGCGTCAACGACGCGCCCGCGCTGGCTGCCGCCGACGTCGGCATCGCCATGGGCACCGGCACCGACGTGGCGATCGAGTCCGCCGAAGTCACCCTGCTCAACGGAGAGCTCACCGGCATCGTCCACGCCCGGCGCCTCTCGGCAAGGACGATGGCGAACATCCGGCAGAACCTGGTCTTCGCCTTCATGTACAACGCCGCCGGCATCCCCATCGCGGCCGGAGTGCTCTACCCGGTGACCGGGATGCTGCTCTCGCCGATGATCGCCGCCGCGGCGATGGCCCTGTCCTCGGTCAGCGTCATCGGCAACGCCCTACGGCTGCGCACCCAGAACATCGGCTGAGCCGGGCAGGGCAATTCGCCTGCAGCCCGGCCCTCGGATGCGGCATCGTGGTCAGCGACCCGATGCGATGAGGACTCGACGATGCTCCCACTCACCCGTCCTGCAGCACGAGCGGCGCTCGCCACGCTGGCCCTGACGACCGCCGTCACCGCGCTCACTGTCACCCAGCCCCGCCCAGATGCTGCCGCGGCAGCCTCACCGGTCGCGGGCACCAGCGCAGCGGCGGAGAACCGCGCCCGCCGCGCGTTCGCGACGATGCCGTTGTCGTTCGAGGCCAACCGCGGCCAGGTCGACGCCGAGGTGGACTACCTGGCCCGCGGCGACGGGTTCACCCTGTTCCTGACCCAGCAGGGAGCGGTGTTCGACCTGGGCGCTCCGGAGTCGCGGTCGGGCGCTGCGGAGCGGTCTGCGCCCGCCGCGGCCGTCGTCCTGGATCCGGTGGGCGCCCGCTCTCGGCCGCACCTCGAAGGGCGTCGCCAGCAGCGGGCGACCTCCAGCTACTTCCTCGGGGACGACCCCGGCCAGTGGCGCCGAGGGGTTCCCACCTTCGGCAGGGTCCGCTATCGCGACCTCTACCCCGGCATCGACATGGTGTTCCGCGGCAACCGCTCAGGGGCGGAGTACGACTTCGTCGTGGCTCCCGGCAGCGACCCCGCCCGGATCGGCTACCGCCTCCGCGGAGCGGACGCGCTGCGCCTGGACGACGGCGACCTGGTCGCGACGACGGCCGTCGGTGATTTCGTGCACCACGCCCCGATCACCTACCAGGTGGTCGACGGGCAACGGCGGGCGGTGGAGTCCCGGTTCCGGCTCGTCGACGGCGTGGTCGGCTTCGACCTCGGATCGTACGACCAGACCCTGCCCTTGGTGATCGACCCGGAGACCGACGTCGACTACGCGACGTACCTGGGTGGCAGCGGCCGGGAGAACGGCGCTGCGATCGCCGTCGACGGCGGCGACGTCTACGTCACCGGCTACACGGAATCGCCGGACTTCCCGACGACGGCGGGGGCCTACGACACCACACGGAGTGCAGCGAGCGACGTCTTCCTCACCCGCATCTCTCCCGACGGCGCCGGGTCGGCGGACCTGGTCTACTCGGCCCTGCTGGGCGGCGACGGACCCGCCCCGCTCGACGACGTGGGCCTCGGCCTCACCGTCGCCGGAGGCGACGCCTACCTGACAGGGAGTACGGCGTCCGCGGACTTCCCCACGACGGCCGGGGCCTTCGACACCTCGCTCGGCGGCGACCGTGACGCCTTCCTGGTCCGGATCTCCCCCGACGCTGCCGGGGCGGCCGACCTCGGGTACTCCACGTTCCTCGGCGGGAGCGGCTCCGAGACCGCCTCCGCGATCGCGGTGCAGGGCGGCGACGCCTACCTGACGGGCTCGACCAGCGGCGCGGGCTTCCCCCTCACCCCGGGGGCCTACGACACCACCGCGACGGGGGGCGACGCCTTCGTGACTCGGATCTCCCCCGACGGCGGCGGAGCGGCGGACCTCGTCTACTCCACGTTCCTCGGCGGGGGTGGCCAGGACACCGGCAGGTCGATCGCGGTGGCAGCCGGCGACGCGTACGTCACGGGCGAGACGACCTCGACGAACTTCCCGACCACCGCGGGCGCGTACGACCGCACCGCCAACGGTCTTGACGACGCTTTCGTGGCCCGGGTCTCCCCCGACGGGGCGGGGCCGGCCGACCTGGTCTACGCCACGCTTCTCGGCGGTGGTCGCAACGAGACCGGCCGCGGGATCGCCGTGGACGGGAGCGACGTCTATGTCACGGGCCGGACCAGCTCGACGGGGTTCCCCACCACGGACGGCGCCCAAGACCCGTCGTACAACGGCGACGGCGACGCCTACCTGGCCCGGATCTCGCCCGACGGAGCGGGCCAGGCCGACCTGACCTACGCCACGTTCCTGGGCGGTGGCCTGGGCGACGAGGGCCAGGGGATCGCTGTGGACGCGGGCGACGCCTACGTCCTCGCCACCGCCGGCATCGACTACAAGTACGGCGGGAGCAGTGTCCTCGTGGCTCGGATCTCGCCCGACGGCGGCGGGGCGTCGGACCTGCTCCACACCTCGAGCCTCGGCATCGAGGACACCAGAGCCGGAGGGATCGCGGTCACAGGAGGGACGGCCTACGTGACCGGCACGACGTACGACGAGTTCTTCGACCTCACACCCGGCGCCTACGACACCGTCCTCGGCGGGGCGTCCGACGCCTTCGTGTCGGTGATCGACCTCTCCACCGACGAATGGGTCTGGCCCGACGGGCTCATCCGGCGGGCGAACCGGCCCGACCGCGGAGACGACCTGTACTACGGCCAGGGAGACCAGACGGTGTCCGCCCCGGTCCGTCGGGGCGACCGGCGCGTCTTCTGGATCACCGCGCAGAACGACGACAACGCCCCCGACAGCCTCACGATCACGGCCGCAGGCGGGGCTGCCGCCAGGTGGGTCATCCGCTACTACCGCGCGGGCGTCGACATCACCGACCAGGTGAGTGCCGACGGCTACCAGACCCAGAACCTGGCTCCCGGCGAGCAGGAGCTGATCAAGCTCACCATCAAGGCGCGGGCCACCGCACGACTGAACCGGGTGAAGCGGGTGCCGGTCGTGCTCAGGTCGACCAGCGCCCCTGCGTTCTACGACAGGGTGGAGGCGGCCGTCACGGCCAAGCGGAGGTAGCGGATCGCGGCGCCTCGAGCAGAGGGGCGCGACGTCTCCTCAACCCGCGGGATGCGTCGGTGCCCAGTTGCCGTGGAACCCGGCCGGCACCCGGCCGGGCAGGTGCACGGTGGCGACGTCCTCGAGGGTCTGCGCGTCCAGC
Organism: Nocardioides pelophilus; assembly: GCF_014180685.1. Classification (GTDB taxonomy): domain Bacteria; phylum Actinomycetota; class Actinomycetes; order Propionibacteriales; family Nocardioidaceae; genus Nocardioides; species Nocardioides pelophilus. The sequence continues at coordinate 28,283 of NZ_JACEHF010000012.1, forward strand.
ACCTGCAGGTCGCTGACCCCGCGTGCCTTGTCGAACACATAACCCATCAGCACGCCGTCGTCCTCGGCCGTGCCGCCGGGCGTCGGGACGAAGCAGAACTCACTGGCCTGTCGCCCCCTCCCGAGCGCGCGCGATTGCGTGGTGCCGGCCACGAGATCGTGCTTCACGACGGCGTCGCCCGGAGCGGGCCCGGAGAGCTCGATCGCATAGCCGAAGCGGTGCCGCCGCCCGGTCAGCCTCTCGTCGATGCGTGGGAACTCCTGTGACCGCTCGTCGAACCGGTCTTCTCGGACCTTGCCCGACGTGAGGTCGAGCACGAAGCGGGTGAGCGTGGCGGCACCCTCGTTGGGCCCGGTGAGGTCGGTGGCGAACATCCGGTCGTGCCGCACCACGTCGACGACGACGGTGTCGCCCTCCTCGTAGGCGTTCACGGTGTGGAAGACGTAGCAGGGGTCGATCTCGAACCAGCGGACGTCCGAGCCGTCGCCGTCCCGCGGGAGGAGGCCGATCCGCGCCGGGTAGGCGGGGTTCCAGGTGTACGGCAGCGTGCCCGCAGCAGCGAAGCGGCTCCGGGCCATGCGGGCGACGAGCGGCTCGGGAACGGGGTTCCGGCCGATGACCCGCGACAGCAGCGCTCCCGCCGGCCGACGGAGCATGCGGGGCAGCTCGGCCGCCACCATCGAGGCGTCGAAGGTGACCGGCAGATCGAGGACCACGGCGTACCGCTCGGTCAGCGCGAAGTCGTGGATCATCGGACTGCCGGTGACCTCGACAGGGACCGAGCGCCGGATGCGGCCCTCGACGTCGAGGACGGTGTAGTCGACCCGGTTCCCGCGGGTCCACGAGTACGACAGGGCGTGCAGCTCACCCGTCGCGGGGTCCTCGTGCGGGTGGGCGGAGTAGCCCCCGGCCAGGGTGCCCCGGAAGTCACAGGCACCGACGGTGTCGAGCTCGGCGGTGAGCTCGTACTGGGAGGCTCCGGCCTCGACCAGCGCGAAGGTGCGGCCGGCGTGCTCGATCACGTTGGTGTTGGCGGCGAAGTCGAAGCGACCGGGCGCGGAGCGCTGCTCCTCGCCGAGGGCTTCGCTGACGGCGGCAGACCGGACCCAGCGGTTGCGGTACCAGGCCGCACGGCCGTCGCGCAGCCGCACGCCGTGGACCATTCCGTCGCCCAGGAACCAGTGGTAGCGGTCGCCCGGGTCGATGACCGGGTTCGGCCCGATCCGCAGGTAGCGCCCGTCGAGGTGGTCGGGGAGAGCGCCGGTGATCGACAGGTCGGTGGCGGTCAGCTCCTCGTGGACGGGAGCGAAGTTGTCGGTGAGATAGCGGTTGGCCATGGCGTCTCCTCATAACGCTGTTATGGATGACCATAACGCCGTTATGGAAGAATGGCAACGTGCATCAGCAGGAGGCTGGAACCGAACTCACCGACGTACGACGGCGCCTGATCGAGGCCGCCGCCCGCCTCCTCGGCGAGGAGGGGCCGTCCGCGCTGTCCACCCGGCGGCTCGCCCGCGAGACCGGGACCTCGACGATGGCCGTCTACACCCACTTCGGGGGGATGGCCGCTCTGGTCAGCGCGGTCGCAGCCGAGGGCTTCCGGCGACTGATCGCACGCGTTGCCGAGGTCGAGCCGAGCGACGACCCGGTTGGCGACTTCAAGCGGATGGCGGTGGCGTACCGAGCCAACGCGCTGGACAACCGCTACCTCTACGCCGTCATGTTCGGGTCGGCGTCGCTGGGCGGCTACCGTCTCGACGCGACCGCCACGGAGGTCGGGGAGGAGGCATTCACCCAGCTCCGCGATGCCGTCGCCAGGGCGATGGACCTCGGAGCGCTGCGGGACGGCGACCCGTCGGCGGTAGCCGGCCAGTTCTGGAGCGCGCTGCACGGCTACGTGATGCTCGAGCTCGCCGGTTACCACCAGGTCACCGACGACCCGGAGCATGACGTTCTCTGGCCGATGCTCGCCCACCTGCTGACCGATCTCAGCCACTGACCCCTGCCGAGTCGTCCGGGCGGGCAGCCGTTGGTCAGGAACGGGCTCCGCGTGACTTCTTGCGGACCGCTGGACGGTCAAGGCTAGTCCGAGCTCCGACCTAGACCTTCGATCTTCGCGCATCTGGCGGACAGGTCGCGGATGCTCTGCCAGACAGCTGCTCGGGGCGCGTCGATTTTGAGTGCGTGGATGTATTCGTCGAGACGTTGTGGGCGATCTCGGAGGTAGGTGACTGCGTTGTTGAGGCTCTCGCCGACCGTCTTGCCGTAGGCATCGACTGCCTTGCGCGCGCCGGCCTTCAGGGCGGTGGTGTCGGGTTTCATCATGGCCAGGTCGATCAGGTCGCGGCTGAACGTCGACGTGTCTGCCCAGCGGTCGTCGTTGGCGAGCAGCTTGGTTGCGACCTGGTCGGTTCGCGTCAGGATCCGTAACCCGCAGATCTCATCGTCCGGGGCGGGAGTGTCGAGGTCGATGCGGCCTTCATGGATGATCTCGAACTTGATCGCAATCCCCGCAACGAGCACCGAGGTCCTGATGCCGTAACCGTCAACAGAGGGTGTTCGACCCAGGTCCAGTTCGCGGGTGGCCAGAGCGTCGAGCCCGTGGTCCCTGACCATCTGGCGCAGCGCGCGGTAGGACTGCGGGTCGGAGACCAGGAAGTCGATGTCAACCGATTCGCGGAACTCGCCGTTGGCAAGGACGATCGCGGTCCCGCCTCCGAACCAGCAGTTGTGCTCTGCCAGGAGCGGTGCGTCGAGGATCGACAGCGCCTCGGCCACCTGTTGATGGTGCAGACGCCTAAACAAGGAGCCTCCCGTTGCTGTAGGTGTCCGCGAGGTGCTGGATGAACGCCTTCTCGTGATCGGTGAGGGCTTCCTGGTTGAGGTGTCGCCAGCCGCGTTCGTAGAGGTTGAGTGCCTCCGTCTCGGTGATGGTGGTGCCGGCGTCGGTCTGCCATGCCAGCGTGCGCAGGCCGGGGTAGTCGCCGACCGTGATCGTCGCCGGTTCTGCTGCTGGAGCGTCGAGGATCGGGACGACGAGGTGAAGCCCGAGTGCGGCTGCAACGTTGACGTAGGCGCCGATCGTGACCGAGGGGTTGCCTGCCTCGATCCTGTGCATGGTGACACGCGAAACGCCAGCAGCTTCGGCACAGGCGACTACGGTGACGCCGAGGGCCTTTCGGCGGTCGCGCAGCCGGGCGCCTAGGCGTTCGAGGTCCGCCTGTTGCTCGGGGCTCGTGTACGGGCTAGGGGCTGGCATGTTTCTCATTTTAGTCATTCGGTCCATCAAGTCAATAATGAGAAACGCTTCACGCGATCTCACAGTCAAGCGGACCCGCCCAGCGCGCCGTGCCCGCTGACGATCTCGTCCACGCGGGACGAAGCCCCAGTGGTCCCGGTCGTGTCGACCGTGTCGCCATCGCGCATTCCGACCGTCTCGTGTAGCCGGATGGCGAAGCCCACTGCGCCGCCGGAGACACGCTCTCGGCTTGACCTCACTACCCCCAGAAGATCGGGTCGCCGCTGGTCTCGATGTGGTCGAGGAGCGCCTGGATGTTCTTGGTCGGGCGCTTGCGCTTGTACTCGTGGAACTTCAGGTTTCGATCGCGCCAGTAGATCGCCCATTGGCCGGTCGACTTCGTGTAGCGCAGGCGCGCGATCGGGAACCGCGTGTGCTCGCCGACGCCGTCCCACGGCGGGCGCACCTCCACGATGTCGACGTGGCGGTCGGAGACGTCCGCCTCGACCTTCAGCTCGTCCCACAGGTTCTCGGGCACCCGCTCCCGCGCCCAGGAGCGAATGCGGTGCAGGTCAGTCTCTGGAAGTGCCATCACACCAGTCCATAGCGCATAACCTACGAGGCATCATGAACCTCGGGGACGACGCCAACCGCCTTGCCGCGGAGGCGCGTGCCCGCGTGTTGATCGACCGCCAGCTCACCGACGCGGGCTGGTCGGTGCAGGACAGCAGGTCGCTCAACCTGTTCGCGGCCCAGGGCGTCGCGCGCCGCGAGACAACGATGGCGACCGGGCACGGTCGAGCCGACTACCTGCTCTACGTCGACCAACGGGTCGTCGGGGTGATCGAGGCCAAGCCAGAGGGCACTCCCCTGTCGGGTGTCGAGTGGCAGTCCGCGATGTACGCCGACGGGCTCCCGGCGGACGTCAGGTTGGCGGCCCAGACCAAGGACGGTCGGCTCCCCTTTGTCTTCGAGGCCAGCGGCACCGAGACCCACTTCACGAACGGCTTCGACCCCGAGCCGCGCGCCCGCCGGATCTTCAACTTCCCCAAGGCGGCCACCCTCGCCAAGACCCTGCGGGGAAAGGACGAGGAACACCCCACCTGGCGGGGCAAGGTCACCGCGATGCCACCGCTGGACACCACTCCCCTACGGCCAGCGCAGATCGAGGCGATCAACGGCGTCGAACAGAGCCTGCGCGAGCAGCGCTACGACCGGAGCCTCGTGCAGATGGCGACGGGCGCGGGCAAGACCTACGCGGCGGTGACGCTGTCCTACCGGCTGCTGAAGTTCGGCGGCTTCGACCGGATTCTCTTCCTTGTCGACCGCAACAACCTGGCCAAGCAGACGATGGCCGAGTTCGAGAACTACCGCACCCCCGACGACGGCCGCCGCTTCACCGAGCTCTACAACGTCAACCGCCTCAACCGCGGCCCCATGCCGGAGTCGACGGCTCTCGCGATCTCCACCATCCAGCGCGTCTTCAAGGCGCTGCGCAACGAGGAGGTCGGTGAGAGCGACGACCCCGGGCTGGACGGCTGGGTGCCAGACACCCCGGTCACCGTCGCCTACAACGCCGACATCCCGCCGGAGACGTTCGACCTGATCGTTGTCGACGAGGCCCATCGTTCGATCTACGGCCAGTGGCGTGGCGTCCTGGAGTACTTCGACGCCCATGTCGTCGGCCTCACCGCGACCCCCGGCAAGCAGACCTTCGGGTTCTTCAAGCAGAACCTCGTCTCGGAGTACACCTATCCCCAGTCGGTGGCCGACAACGTCAACGTCGACTTCGACATCTACCGGATCAAGACCCAGATCAGCGACCAGGGCTCGACGATCGAGGCCGGCACGGTCGTGCCGAAGGTCGACCGTCGCACCCGGGCCCAGCGCTACGAGGCGCTGGACGAGGACCTCGAGTACACCAGCGGCCAGCTCGACCGTGCGGTGACCGCGACCGACCAGATCCGCACCGTGCTGGAGACCTTCCGGGACAAGCTCTTCATCGAGATCTTCCCGGGACGGTCGACTGTGCCGAAGACCCTCATCTTCGCCAAGGACGACGCCCACGCCGAGGAGATCGTCACCCAGGTACGCGAAGTGTTCGGCAAGGGCAACGACTTCGCCGCCAAGATCACCTACACCGCCCGCAACGCAGACCAGCAGCTCGCCGCCTTCCGCACGAGCCCGGCTCTCCGGATCGCGGTCACCGTCGACATGATCGCCACCGGGACCGACGTGAAGCCACTGGAGTGCGTCTTCTTCATGCGCGATGTCCGCTCGCCGCAGTACTTCGAGCAGATGAAGGGGCGCGGCGCGCGCACCATCCCGTCAGCCGACTTCCAGGCAGTCACCCCCGACGCCAAGCAGAAGACCCGCTTCGTGCTCATCGACGCCATCGGGGTCACGGAGCACGACTTCGTCGAGCCGCCGCTCAACCGAGAGAAGTCCGTCAGCCTCCAGAAGCTCCTGGAGAAGGCCGCCAACCTCACCATCACCGAGGACGAGACGGCGACCCTCGCATCACGGCTCGCCGCCCTGGAGCACCAGTTGACTCCTGAGGAGCGCGTCGAGCTCGACGCCGTCGCCGGCGGGTCTGTGCGGAAGGTCGTGCGCCACCTCGTCGACGCCGTCGATCCCGACCATCAAGCCGAAGCAATCGAGGGTGCCGAGGACCCGGACGCGGTCCGTCAGCAGCTGATCATCGACGCCGTGAAGCCACTCGCATCGAACCCTGACCTGCGGGCTCGCATCCTCGAGCTCCGCCGCGTCCACGACCGGGTGGTCGACGAGGTCTCCGCCGACGTGCTGCTCGACGCGTACGGCGTGGTCGACACCAGCAAGGCCACATCCGTCGTCGAGTCCTGGCGCGCCTACCTCGACGAGCACCGCGCCGAGATCACCGCGATCCAGCTCCTCACCGAAGCCAAGGAACGGCGGATCTCCTTCAGCGACATCAAGGAGCTCGCGGACCGCATCGCCCGCCCGCCCTACAACTGGACGCCCGACATCATCTGGAACGCATACGTCGCCCTCAATCCCGATTACCGACCCTCGGTGGTCGAGGAGGGCGTGCAGCGCCCGCCTCGAGACCACCACCGCACGTTGACCGACCTCGTCTCTCTGGTCCGCTTCACCATCGGGGTCGACGACAAGCTCGTCCCCTACACGGAGCGGGTCCATGCGAGGTACGCCGCCTGGTTGGCGCAGCAGGAGCAGGCCGGCGTGACGTTCACGGAGGCGGAGCGCTGGTGGCTCGACAACGTGGTCGAGGTCATCGCCAACTCCGCCGGTATCCGCACCGAAGACCTGGACGACGCACCCTTTCTCGAGCGCGGTGGCACCGACGGCGCCCTTCGCGACCTCGGCGACCGCGCCGCCGACCTCATCGACGAACTGAACTCGGAGCTGACAGCATGACGTGGCCCACCATGCCACTCGGGACTCTCGCAGCCTTCGCGATGGGACAGGCGCCGCCCGGTGCAGAGACCAACACCGACGGCATTGGCACTCCCTTCTATCGGTCGGGCGAGTTCGGGGACCTCAGGCCGACAACACGCATCTGGACGACGAAGCCGCTACGGATGGGAAAGCGAGACGATGTCTTCATCTGCGTCGTCGGGGCAAACAGCGGCGAGGTGAATCTTGGCGTCAACGGAGCGATCGGCCGAAGTGTCGCTGCGATCAGTCCGGGTGATGGTCTCGATCAACGATTCCTGTATCACTTGCTGACATCTCTTACAGATGGCCTCCGCAAAGGCGCACAAGGCAGCGCCCAAGGCGTCATCACCAAGAGAACGCTTGCGGAGATTCCCGTACCACTGCCACCCCTCGACGAGCAGCGTCGCGTCGTCGATCTCCTCGAAGACCACCTCTCCCGCCTCGATGCTGCCGAGACCTCCGTACGGGACGGGCTTCGGCGCACGGCCACGCTGAGGAAGGCGCACCTTCGGGGGACCTTCGACGAAGAAGGTGCCGAAATGCGTCCGCTCCTCGATGTCGCGTCGATAGCAAACGGGCAAACGCCCAAGGGGCTCGCCGATGTCCTGACGTCCGGGCCGACCGACGATGCCGTGCCCTTCTTCAAGGTTGGTGACATGAACGCCGCCGACGGTCGGTGGATGAACGACGCGCGCTTCTTCGTCTCACGCGAATCAGCCGAGCATCTCGGGCTACATGTTCGTGGGGCAGGCACTGTGCTCATCCCGAAGCGGGGCGGCGCCATTGCCACGAACAAGAAGCGAATTCTGGCGTCCGCCGCAGCGTACGACCTAAATACGATGGGCCTGGTGCCCAACGACAGCCTCGACTCCTCGTACCTGTGGCACTGGCTCCAGACGGTTGATCTCGGCCGCATTGCGGATGGCTCGAACGTCCCGCAGATCAACGCGACGCAGATCCGTGAACTACGGCTTCCGGTGCCCGACCTGCAGACCCAGGTCGCCGCGGCCAGGCGCCTCGACGAGATTGACGAGAGCCTGTCGAGGCTAGCCGTGGAGTTGGAATCTGTCCGACTTCGCGGAAGGGGCTTGCGCCGAGCGTTGCTCTCCGCCGCATTCTCGGGGCGCCTCATCGGCGCCGAGTCCGATCTGTCGTCGGCCGAGGAGATGATCAACGCATGAGAGCCGGAGACGAGCTGCTCGGAGCAGTCTTCAACAAGGACCACCGATATGTGATCCCGATCTTCCAGCGCCCGTACGTATGGGACGAGGAGGAGAACTGGATTCCCCTGTGGGAGGACATCCGCAAGGCCGCCGAATCCGCGGAGACACAGTCCGAGGAGGGTGACGACGAGGACACTCAGGAGTACTTCCTTGGCGCCCTCGTGACCCAGCATCGCAGCCCCATCCCGCGACGCACGCCCACCTCAATGGTGATCGACGGGCAGCAGCGCATGACGACCTTCCAGGTGTTCCTGGCCGCCGCTCGGCGCGTGGCCTTGGAGTTCGGAGCAGTACATGCCGCCGACAGCTTCGCGGCCCTGGTGCGTAACCGTGTAAGCGCCGACAGCGACCATCCAGAGGACCAGCTCAAGGTCGCACCGCTCGCCCATGACTTGCGCGGCTTCGAATGGGCCGTGCGCGAACCCGACGACGTGTCTCCGCCGCCGAGCGCCGGCCACAAGCTCGTTCGAGCGTCTCTCTGGTTCGAGGACGCAGTCCGCGACTGGGTCAAGGAATCTTCGTCGGCCAACGACCGACTCGACTTCCTCCACTTCGCCGTCGAGAACCGCATCAAGGTGGTCAGCATCTTCCTCGACGCGAAAGACGACCCGCAGATCATCTTCGAAGCCCTCAACCACCGCGGCGTCCGCCTGGACGCTGCCGACCTCGTCAAGAACCTGCTCTTCCAGATGCTCGACCGCCAAGGTGATCACCACCTAGAGCATGAGCTGTTGAACGACCACTGGTCCGTGCTCGATAGCGGGCATTGGCGTGAGGAGGTGACCACAGGCCGCATCAAGCGAGTGCGGGTCGACATCCTCCTGGCCTACTGGCTGAGCGCGCAGCGCGGCGAAGAATCCTCGGTCGAGCACCTCTTCGAGGACTTCAAGCGCTGGATGCGTGCATCACAGGCGAGAGCCGCCGACGTCATCCGAGATATCCGCGTCTACGCCGACACGATGGACCGGTTGCAGCGACTTCCGATGAGTTCCCCGGTCGCACAGGCTCTCGACCGATTGGACGCCACGAAGACCACCACGCCCTGGCCTCTGATCCTGTTCCTGCATGCCTCGTCCGAGATCCCCGAGGATCAGGCCATCATCGGCACGCTCGCGATCGACTCGTTCCTCATGCGCCGTGCGATCTGTCGCATGACCACCAAGGACTACAACCGGTTGTTCGGCACCCTCCTGGGCGCGATCAAGGCCGGCGATGTCACCCGCGCCGGAGACCTGCTCGTCGCGGGTCTGGCGAGCCAGACAGCCGACAGCCGGATCTGGCCGGACGACGCAGCGTTCATCAGCGGGCTGATGAACAGCAACCTCTACAACGATCTCGTGCGAGCCCGCCTACGCACCCTGTTGGTAGGGCTGGAGAACCACCTGCTCACAAGCCGGGCGGAGCCCACCCTGCCTCACCGAGCAGCCAGCAAGGCCCTGACGATCGAACACGTCATGCCGGTGAAATGGGAGGAGAATTGGTCGCTGCCGGAGGGCGTTCCAGGATCGGGGATCGAGCGGCGCAACCACTCGATCCACCGTCTCGGCAACCTGACCCTGGCCACGCAGAGCCTGAACTCAACTCTGAGCAACCAGGCCTGGAGCAAGAAGCGGCATACGCTCCAGACCTATAGCCTCGCCCGGTTGACGACCGGGTCGATCCTGACCTTCCCCGACGGCGTCGACAACTTCACCCAGGACGAATGGGTCTCGGCCTGGGACGAGGACCGGATCGGTCTCCGGGAGCTGGCTCTGATCAGGTGCGCGCTCGCTGCCTGGCCCCGGCCGAGTGAGCCGGATGCCGACTTCGTCGACCTGGAGGCCTTCCATGCAACGGAGACGAGCCGGGCCGCGGAGGAACGGACACGAACGGACAACCTTGTGCACGGCGATCTGATGCCGCTGATCGTGCGCGGGCTCGTGGTCCCCGGAGACCGGCTGCGCCATAAGAAGGTGCGATCCGGCGCGGAGTTCCATGCCACAGTGACCGGCTCTGGCGGCCTGGACACCTCGGCAGGCCACTTCCGTGCCCCGTCATCTGCGCTGACCAAGCTTGTCGGCAGTTCTCGCAATGGCTGGACTGATTGGACGCATGTCCCCACCGGGAAGACGCTCGCCGAGCTTCGAGAGATGCTGCGCGACTCCCTACGGGATGGAGCAAGGAATGACGGAGGCGCTAATGGATGAAACGACGTTCGCCATGGAGGGATACACGATCGACCTGGATGAACTCTATCGAGCGATGTACGCGCAATCCGTACTCGAGGGCGGCATCCGCGTCTTCCACGGCAACAGCAACGACGTACGCGCAGTAAAGCGGCTTCTCCATGACCTCTTCGATGTCCCGGTGCGCGACACGATGCATCCCGTGAACAACCGCATCCGCAAAGAGGCGGAGATCCGGATGGCGGCTCTGGGCTGGGCGACCAAGGACCCCGGGCATTCGGCCCGCTACGAGCTCCACCGAAAGCTGTGACCGTGACGATGTCAGACTCTCGCCGCCTCGTCGACAAGCTCTGGTCCTACTGCAACGTCCTGCGCGATGACGGCGTGGGCGTCATCGAGTACACCGAGCAGCTGACCTACCTGCTGTTCCTCAAGATGGCCCACGAGCGGGCCACCCGGAGGCTGAACCCGCAACAGATCGTGCCGCCGGAGTACTCGTGGCAGAAGCTCCTCGACGCCGAAGGTACCGAGCTGGAGGTCACCTACACCCAGATCCTCGTCGGGCTCGCGCAGCAGCCGGGGACGCTCGGGACGATCTTCCGGAAGGCCCAGAACCGGATCCAGGACCCGGCCAAGCTCAAGCGACTCATCGTCGACCTCATCGACCAGGAGAACTGGTCGGCTTCCGGCACCGACCTCAAGGGAGACGCCTACGAGGAACTGCTCTCCAAGGGCGCTTCCGATAAGGGATCTGGCGCAGGCCAATACTTCACACCCCGCGAGTTGATCCGGGCGATCGTCGACGTCATCGACCCCAGGCCCACTGACACGGTCGTCGACCCTGCCTGCGGCACCGGTGGCTTTCTTTTGGTCGCCCATGAGCACGCCTCCCGCGACGCCGCGAGCCTTACGCCGACCGAGCGCGAGCACCTCCGCGATGAATTCGTCTCCGGCTACGAACTGGTCGACGGCACCGCTCGGCTGGCTGCGATGAACCTGCTGCTGCACGGTATCGGGACGCCGGACGGCGAATCTCTCATCGACGTACGCGACTCCCTGATCGCCGACCCCGGCCAGCGCTGGTCCGTGGTGCTCACGAACCCGCCCTTCGGCCGCAAGTCGTCGCTCACCATGGTCGGCGCGGACGGACGGGCCGTGCGTGAAGATCGCGACATCGAGCGCCAGGACTTCGTCGTGACGACGTCCAACAAGCAGCTCAACTTCCTGCAGCACATCATGACCGTCCTGGACATTAACGGTCGCGCAGCGGTCGTCCTGCCCGACAACGTGCTGTTCGAGGGTGGTGCCGGCGAGACGCTACGCCGCAAGCTGCTCGCGGACTTCGATCTGCACACGATGATCCGGCTCCCCACCGGCATCTGGTACGCACCCGGGGTGAAGGCGAACGTGCTCTTCTTCGACAAGAAGCCGGCGGCCGAGCAGCCTTGGACCCAGAAGCTGTGGGTCTACGACTTCCGGACCAACATGCACTTCACTCTCAAGCAGAACCCGCTGCGCCGGGCAGACCTCGATGACTTCGTGACGTCGTACCTGTCCGGCAAGGACCGCGCGGAGCGGGTGGAGTCCGAGCGGTGGAAGTCCTTTGACTACGACGAGCTCGTTGCGCGCGACAAGGCCAACCTCGACATCACCTGGCTGCGAGACGAATCACTCGAGGACACCGACAACCTGCCGGCACCCGAGGTCATCGCCCGCGAGATCGTCGAGGACCTGACCGCTGCGCTCGTCGAGTTCGAGGCCGTCGCCGCCGCACTCGAAGCCTCTACCGCCGACCCCTGATCTACTGCTACTGCCCGATCCCGCGGCTGTACCGGTCACACGTTGAAGCGGAACTCCACCACGTCGCCGTCCTGCATGACGTAGTCCTTGCCCTCCATCCGGACCTTGCCGGCTTCGCGGGCCTTGAGGACCGAGCCCATCTCCATGAGGTCGTCGAAGGAGATGATCTCGGCCTTGATGAACCCCTTCTGGAAGTCGGTGTGGATCACACCGGCGGCCTCAGGGGCAGTCGCGCCCTTCTTGATCTCCCACGCGCGGACCTCCTTGGGGCCGGCGGTGAGGTAGGTCTGCAGGCCGAGGGTGTCGAAGCCGACCCGGGCCAGTACGTCGAGACCGGGCTCGGTGATGCCGACCTCGGTCAGCAGCTCGCGGGCCTCGTCGTCGTCGAGCTCGACCAGCTCGGACTCCAGCTTGGCGTCCAGGAAGATCGCCTCGGCCGGGGCGACGAGGGCGCGCATCCGGTCCTTGAGCTCCTCGTCCGCGAGCTCGTCGGTGTCGCAGTTGAAGACGTAGATGTAGGGCTTCGCGGTCAGCAGCGAGAGCTCACGGATCAGGTGGCGGTCGATCGAGGTCGCGGTGACCGGCGTACCGGCCTCCAGCGCGGTCTTCGCCTCCCGCGCGGCCGCCAGCACCGGCACCAGGTCCTTGTCCTTGCGCGACTCCTTCTCGAGCCGCGTGATCGCCTTGTCGACGGTCTCGAGGTCGGCCAGGATCAGCTCGGTCTGGATGGTGGAGATGTCGCTGCCGGGGTCGACCTTGCCGTCGACGTGGGTGACGTCGTCGTCGCGGAAGACCCGGGTCACCTGGCAGATCGCGTGCGACTCGCGGATGTGGGCGAGGAACTTGTTGCCCAGGCCCTCTCCCTGCGAGGCGCCGCGGACGATGCCGGCGATGTCGACGAACTGCACCGTCGCGGGCAGCAGCTTCTGCGAGCCGTAGATCTTCGCGAGCCGCGGAAGCCGGTCGTCAGGAACCCCGACCACGCCGACGTTGGGCTCGATCGTCGCGAACGGGTAGTTCGCCGCGAGCACGTCGTTCTTGGTCAACGCGTTGAAAAGGGTCGACTTGCCCGCATTGGGGAGACCGACGATGCCGATGGTGAGAGCCACGGGCGGGCAGTCTACGAGGGAGTACGGCGCTGCCGTGAATCACTGACCACCCGTAATGCGGTCGCCCGGCTTCGGTCCGCGGGGCAGAGTGGGCCCATGGCGATGAGAGTCAACAACATGACCTTCGACTGCGGCGACGCCCGCGCGCTCGCGGAGTTCTGGGCCCAGCTCTTCGGTTGGATCGTCTTCTACGACGACGACCCCGAGGTGCTGGTCGCGCCGCACTTCCCGAGCGAGGGCCCGGCACTGCTCTTCATCCCGGTCCCGGAGGGCAAGACGGCGAAGAACCGGCTGCACCTCGACGTCCAGCCGACCGATCGCACGCGGGACGAGGCGGTCGACCAGGCGCTGTCTCTCGGCGCCACTCTCGTCGGTGACTTCCGGAAGGACGACGGGAGCGGCTGGGTGACGCTGGCCGACCCGGAGGGCAACGAGTTCTGCGTCGAGCGGGGACCGTCCGAACGCGGCGAGCCACAGGGAGTCCGCAGCTACCGCATCGGCACCTAGGGCCGATGCGGCAGCCGCGGAACTAGCCCGGTTGGCCGGAGCGGTCGGTCAGGACCCGTAGAGCGCCCGCACGCCGGCTGCGTCGGAGGCCTGGAACTCCAGGTCGCTCGAGCCGCCGTTGCACTGCGGGTAGTGCATGATCGACTTGTTGTCGTACGGCGTCAGCGGCCGCCAGTTGTTGTCCTCGAAGCAGGTGCCGGACTCGGGCCGGGTGTGCTCGTGCCGGAAGCCCAGGGCGTGGCCGAGCTCGTGGGCCAGGATGTCGATCGGCTCCCAGCTGCCCGAGGTCCAGATCGAGTCGTCGATCAGGACGTTGCGCGAGCGCTTCGAGGTGCTCGGGAAGAACGCCCGGGCGATGTACTGCGTGGTGTTCACCGGCTCGACCGAGAACAGGACGTTGTTGTTGCGCGTGTTGCAGCTGGCGTTCTGCGCCGGCACGTAGACGAAGTTGACCTTGGTGGTCGCGGACTCCCAGAGTCCCGCGCCGCCTGCCATCGCGTTCACGACGTCGGTGTGGCGGGTGCCGAACTTGGTGCTGACGCAGTAGGTCAGGTTCAGCGCCTGGCTGGCCGACCACTTGTCGTCGCGGCCGCTGACCGTGTTGACGACCAAGCCGTTGTCGACGGTCTTGGCGTTCTTCTTGCCGACCATCGACGTGTAGAACTGCTTGAGCCCGCCGTCGGTGCTGATCGGCTCGTCGCCGTTGACGATGTACTGCCCGTCGAAGTCGACGTACGTGTCTGCCTTGAACTCCTTGTAGGTCGGTACGTCGCCCTCGGAGGCGGTCGCTGCGGATCCGGCCAACGCAGCGGCCAAGCAGGCCGTGACCCCGACGGAAATCCTGCTGATACGTGAGAACTTCATTGAAAACCTTCCTGATTAAGGGTGGTAACCCAGGCTCATAGAAGCGGCGCCGGCCACCACCGACAAGAGTTCTTCCGGCTCAGAAATCGGCAGCCCCGCCGACTGCACTGATCTGCACCGCCGCTACCGTGGCGCAGGTGCGGATCGCGACCTGGAACGTCAACTCCCTGCGCTCACGGATCGACCGGGTCGAGGCCCTCCTCGACCGTCACGAGATCGACGTGCTCGCCCTCCAGGAGACGAAGGCGCGCGAGGACCAGTTGCCGTTGATGGGCCTCCAGGCCCGGGGGTACGACGTCGCCGCCGCCGGCGTGAGCCAGTGGAACGGAGTCGCGCTCATCAGCCGGGTCGGGCTCGAGGACGTGCAGATCGGCTTCCCCGGCATGCCCGGCTGGGGCGACCCGGTCGAGCCGGAAGCGCGGGCGATCGGCGCGACCTGCGGCGGGTTGAGGATCTGGAGCCTCTACGTCCCGAACGGCCGCAAGCCCGACGACCCGCACTACGTCTACAAGCTCGACTGGCTGGCCCGGCTCCGCGAGGCAGCCGGCAGCTGGCGGGACACCCCGACCGCTCTGGTCGGCGACTGGAACATCTGCCCGACCGACGACGACGTCTTCGACGTCGCCCAGTTCCGCAGCTCGACCCACGTCACGCCCGCCGAGCGCAGCGCGTTCCAGGCGTTCCTCGACGACGGGTGGGCGGAGGTGACCCGTGCCCACGACCCGGGCTACACCTACTGGGACTACTACCGGCAGCGGTTCGAGCGCGACCGTGGGCTGAAGATCGACTTCGTGGTCGCGTCGCCGTCGTTCGCCGAGCGGGTCACCGGCGCGTTCGTCGACCGGGAGGAGCGGGCCGGGAAGGGCGCTTCCGACCATGCGCCGGTGATCGTCGATCTCTCGGCGTAGGGTGCGAGCACACCCCGCGCACGAACCGGAGGCACCCGATGCGACTCAAGATGGCGGCGACGGTGGCCGCCCTCGCCCTGTTCCTCCCCCTGGCCGGAGCACAGGCAGCTGCCGCGAGGCCGGTCGAGGAGATCGACTTCCCGGAGGTCCCCGAGGTGGCGGCCATCTACCCGTTCTACGCGGGTGGCTGGCGGCAGTTCGTCAATGATCCCGAGGTCATCGTGACCACCCGAGACTGCCTCTACTCGCGGGTCGGGGTCACGGCTCCGTCCGGCGGCTACGCGTTGTACTGGGGCCCAGACCCGGACCCGTCACCCTGGGAGGAAGGCGGGGCCGAGCCGCAGGTCGAGGTCTACCGCTTCAACAGCAAGGCGCGCGCCCATCGGGTCCTCGACCGGATCCGGGAGACGGTCACCCGGTGCTACGGCCGGTTCGCCGAGGGCCAGCGAGTGCGGGTGCGCCGCGCTGCGCCGGTGCCCGACCTCGGCGCGGAGACGCCGCTGGCGTGGCGGACCCACGTCAAGAACCGACCCGAGCGCGAGGCGACCCCGGAGTACTACGGCATCGACATCTGGATGCGGCGGGGACGGTTCCTGATCCTGGCCGATGTCTACCAGCTCACCCCACCGGTCAAGGCCGATGCCGTCCTGCTCGCGCGCGAGGCGTTGAGATCGATCGGGTGACGGGGAGCCGTCAGCGCTGCACCCGGTCGTGAACCAGGCGGCCACCGACGATCGTCGCGACCACCCGGAGCTCCGGGTCGACCAACGTCAGGTCGCCCCGGGCGCCGGGCACGATGCGCCCCCGCTCCCGGTCGCCGACGACGTCGGCTGCGGTCGAGGTGCAGGTGGCGACCGCCTCGACCAGCGAGCAGCCGGTGGCGGCCAGCAAGGTCCGTAGGCACTCCGGCAGCGACGCGGCCGAGCCGGCCAGGGTCCCGTCAGCCAGGGTCCCGTCGGCCAGGGTCCCGTTGGCCAGCCGGACCGTGCCGCCCTCGACCACGACGTGCTGGTCGCCGAGGCGCGCCGGACCGTCCGGCATGCCCAGCGCGGCGGTGCAGTCCGTCACCGTGAGCATCCGCTCCGGACCCAGCGCCTGCCACAGCGCGGCCAGGGTGACGGCGTCGAGGTGATGGCCGTCGGCGATCACCCCTGCGACCAGCCGCGGGTCGGCGAGCGCGGCGCCGACCGGGCCCGGCGCCCGGGCGCCGAGAGGCGGCATCGCGTTGCCCAGGTGGGTGGCCGCCCGGGCGCCTCGCNCGACCGGGCCCGGCGCCCGGGCGCCGAGAGGCGGCATCGCGTTGCCCAGGTGGGTGACCGCCCGGGCGCCTCGCGCCACTGCCGCGGCGACCTGCCCGGCCGTGGCCTCGGTGTGGCCGACGGCGACCACGACGCCGCCGGCGACGAGAGCGACGATCACGTCCAGCGCTCCCGGGAGCTCGGGCGCGATCGTCACCATCACCACCCCGGCCTCGCGGTTCCACTCGGCGACGAGCTCCGCGGCCGGCGGCCGGAGCCACTGGACCGGGTGGGCACCCGCGCGTGCCGGGGAGATCATCGGTCCCTCGAAGTGCCACCCGAGCGGGACCGCCCCGCTCCATCCGGCCGGCGGACCGGCCTGGAGCGTGGCGAGCGCCCGGTCGCGGGCTTCGGGTGCCGAGCTGATCACGGTCGGCAGGAACGCCGTCACGCCGTACGCCGGAAGCGCGGCCGCAGCCTCCCACAGCTGCTCCGGGTCCGAGGTCAGGTCGATGCCCGCGACTCCGTTGACCTGGAGGTCGACCAGGCCGGGAAGCACGACCAGCCCGCGGGCGTCGTACGTCGGACCGGCGGCGCCGGAGGCGACGATCCGTCCGTCGGCGATCACCACGTCGCACGGCTCCCCGTCGGCACCGTGGCCGCCGAGCACCCGCACCGCCGTCACCTGAGCCATCCTGCCGTACGGCGTGCCGCACCCGCCCTGCCTCGTCGCCGATCTAGCGTGAGGACGTGACGAGCGCATCGCGCACGCTCTGGGAGCAAGGCGAGGAGCCCGGCCATGAGGTGGCCGCGCTGGTCGTCGCCCTGCTCCTGACCGCCACCACGATCGACCTCGCCCTGGGCGACCGGCTCGGCCTGCTCTTCGACCTGACCTTCGTCACCGTGTGTGCGCGCGCCGCACTGATGGTCCGGCCGGCCGACTTCTTCACCGTCGGGGTGCTGCCGCCGCTCGCGATGCTCACCGCCGTGCTCCTGCTCGCCATCGCCGAGCCGGGCGCCGTCGCCCACGCCCAGGACGGCGCCGTGCAGGCCACCGTCTCCGGGCTGTCCGGGCATGCCGTCGCCCTGGTGATCGGCTACCTGCTGTGCCTCGGCGTGCTCGCGGTCCGCAACCAGGTGCTCCGCACCCACGCCCCGACGGGCAGCTGACGGCTCAGGCGAACCGGTCGGGGTCGCCGGCCCCGCGGCGCACCACCTCGGGGACGCCCTCCGACCAGTCGACGACGGTGGTCGGCTCGGCGGGCGTCTCCCCCGCCTCGACGACGATGTCGACCTGGTGGTCGAGCTCCTCCTTGATCTCCCACCCCAGCGTCCGCGGCTCGGTCTCGCCCGGGAGGATCAGCGAGCTCGACAGCAGCGGCTCGCCCAGCAGGTCGAGGATGGCGCGGACCACGGTGTGGTCGGGGATCCGGACGCCCACGGTGCGCTTCTTGGGGTGCATCAGCCGGCGGGGCACCTCCGGCATCGCGGGCAGGATGAAGGTGTAGGGCCCGGGCGTCGCCGACCGGATCGTCCGGAACGCGGAGTTGTCGATGTGCACCAGCTGGCCGAGCTGGGAGAAGTCGCGGCACACGAGGGTCAGGTGGTGACGCTCGTCGAGTCCGCGGATCCGCAGGATCCGGTCGCGTCCGTCGCGGTTGCCGATCCGGCACCCGAGGGCGTAGCCGGAGTCGGTGGGATAGGCGATCAGGGCGTCGTCGTGGAGCGCGTCGACGATCTGCTGCACCAACCGCGGCTGCGGGTTGACCGGGTGGACGTCGAGATACTTCGCCATCAGGAGGCAGCCATCGGAACGGGGCGGGTCAGCCGCGGCCGGCGGCCTTGAGGTCGCGTGCCTTCAGGTCGCGGTGCAGCTCCTTGGGGAGCGAGAACACCAGTGACTCCTCGGCCGTCTGCACGGGGCGGGCGTCGGGGAATCCCCGCTCGGCCAGGAAGCCCAGCACGCCCTGAACGAGGTCGTCGGGCACGGACGCACCCGAGGTCACACTGACCGTGCGGGCACCCTCGAGCCAGGCCTCGTCGATCTCGGACACGTCGTCCACGCGGTACGACGCCTTCGCGCCCGCCTCGAGGGCGACCTCGACCAGACGCACCGAGTTGGAGGAGTTGGCCGAACCCACCACGATCACCAGGTCGGCCGTCGCGCCGATCTCCTTGACCGCCACCTGACGGTTCTGGGTGGCGTAGCAGATGTCGTCGCTCGGCGGGTCCTCGAGCTGCGGGAACTTCGCCCGGAGCCGGCGTACGGTCTCCATCGTCTCGTCGACGCTGAGGGTGGTCTGGGAGAGCCAGGCGAGCTTCGCATCGGCCGGGAAGTCCAGGTTGTCGACGTCGTCGGGGTGCTCGACCAGGACGGTCTGGTCGGGCGCCTCTCCGGCGGTGCCCTCGACCTCCTCGTGACCGGCGTGGCCGATCAGCAAGATGGTGTAGCCCTCGCGGGCGAAGCGGACGGCCTCGCGGTGGACCTTGGTGACCAACGGGCAGGTGGCGTCGATGGTCTTGAGCTCGCGCTCCGCAGCCTGCCGGTGGACGGCCGGCGAGACGCCGTGGGCGGAGAACACGACGGTGGCGCCGGGCGGGACCTCGTCGAGCTCCTCGACGAAGATCGCTCCGCGCTTCTCGAGGTTCGACACGACGTGCTTGTTGTGCACGATCTGCTTGCGGACGTAGACGGGCGCGCCGTACAGGTCGAGCGCTTCCTCCACCGTCACCACCGCGCGATCGACGCCCGCGCAGTAGCCCCGCGGGTCGGCCAGCAGCACCTGCCGGTCGGCGTCGTCAGGCCCCAGGACGCGCGGATTGCCGAGGTCGATCGTCATGCCAGCCAGTCTACGGGCGGTCCGACCAGGCCCGAAAATGCGCGACCCGGCTCTCATGTGCACCAAAAATGCGCCGAGTCGGCTCTTGTGAACAAGAGCCGACTCGGC